>DIYV01000104.1 GCA_002429165.1 Gallionella sp. UBA6045
TCGCCTATATCAATGTCAAGCAACTCGGCATCCTCGGTGAACCGGCTGTCCGCACCGTGTTCTATTTCACCCTGATCGCCTCGGTCATCAGCGGCGTATGGATGCTGTTCGGCACCGTCCATGCCATCACCCCCCATAACGTCGGCATCCTCCTGGGCATGGGCGGCACCGCCACACTGGCACAACTCGCGATGACCCACGCCTACCGCACCGGCAACACACTGGTGGTCGGCAGCCTGGCCTACAGCACCATCGTGTTCGCCAGCCTGTTCGGCATGCTGTTGTGGCATGAAGTGCTGTCGCTCTATAGCTGGCTGGGCATGGCATTCATCATCGCGGGCGGTGTGTTAAGCTTACGCCTGACACCCCAACACCCGTCTCCAAAACAATAACTAAGGAGCAGAAAAATGATCACCATCGAACAAACCAAAAACCTGGTCAACGTCGCAGTCCTCGGAGAATTCACCATCGCCGACTTCAAGGACTTCGAGGAACAGACCCTCTACAAACTGAAATCGCCCGGTGAGCTGGATCTGCTGTTCGATCTGCGCGCGATGGTCAGCTACACCCTCGACGTGGCCTGGGAAGAGATCAAGTTCTTCCGCCGCGAACACAACCACGACTTTACCAAGATCGCCGTCGTCACCGACAATCAATGGATCACCTGGCAGGCCTGGCTGTCGCGCATCTTCGTGGATGCGGATATACGCGTGTTCACGGATTATGAGGAAGCGAAGGCCTGGGCTCAGTCCTGAAGACCCGTGCGGAGCAGGTCGCGCGATTCGGAATATCCCAGGCTGGTTTAAAAACAGTAAAACGGTGGTTTTCAACTGCTGATTTTCCGCACACCTTTACGGAATAGACACGAGCACAAGACGCAGCCAACACATTTATCGTGTCTATTGGAAAGTTGAACTACAGGTATCGCTTCATCCGTGCCAATACGGTTTCGCGCGGGAACAGGGCCAGCACGGCATCGACCGACGGGGTTTGTGTCTGTCCCACCAGCATCACGCGCAATGGCATCGCCAGTTTGGGCATTTTCAAACCATGTTTGCCTACTGTTTCCTTGATCAGTGCGCCGATTGACGGAGCTTCCCACACCACATCCGTGAACCGTTCCGCGAGTTCCCGCAATGCGGGCAGCGCTTCGGCGGACAGGTGCGTATCCAGCAATTCCTTTTCAGGATGCAGTTCGATGTAAAACACTTCGGCGGCATCGGCCAATTCATTGAGCGTGGCTGCGCGCTCCTTGTATAACGCCATAACGGATTCCAGCGCCGGAACATCGTTCACTTTCACACCGCGTGCTTCAAGGCGAGGACGCACCAGCGCAGCCAGCCTGGCATTGTCGGCCTGCTTCAGGTAATGCTGGTTGACCCAATTCAATTTCTCGGTGTTGAACTGTGCGGCGGATGGTGTGATGTGGCTGAGATCGAACCATGAGCAGAACTGTTCAACCGAAAAAATCTCATCATCGCCGTGCGACCATCCCAGACGTGCCAGATAATTGATCACCGCCTCCGGCAGGTAGCCGTCTTCATCGTATTGCATCACGCTCACCGCGCCGTGGCGTTTGGAGAGTTTGGTTCCATCATCGCCGAGTATCATGGACAGGTGCGCATACTGGGGTACTGTCGCACCGAGAGCCTTGAGAATATTGATCTGGCGTGGCGTGTTGTTCACATGGTCATCGCCGCGAATCACGTGGGTGATGCCCATATCCCAGTCATCCACTACTACACAAAAATTATAGGTGGGTGTACCGTCGGCGCGTGCGATGATCAGGTCGTCCAGCTCATTGTTGTTGAACCCGATATGGCCTTTAACCAAATCATTCCAGCCCACCATGCCGCTGCCCGGATTCTTGAAACGCACTACCGGCGCAACGCCTGCCGGCGGCTCGGGCAGCACCTTGCCCATATCCGGCCGCCAGCGGCCATCGTAGCGCGGCTTCTCGCCGAGCGATCGCTGAGCCTCGCGCAGCGCATCCAGTTCCTCCATTGAGGTATAGCAATGATAGGCAGTACCTTCATCCAGCATCTGGCGGATCACTTGTTTGTAACGCTCCATGCGCTGCATCTGGTAGTACGGCCCCTCGTCGTAATCCAGATTCAGCCACGCCATTCCGTCCAGAATCGCCTGCACCGCCTCGGGCGTTGAACGTTCCACATCGGTATCCTCGATGCGCAAAATGAAAGTTCCGCCATGCTTGCGCGCATAAGCCCAGGAGAACAGGGCGGTGCGTGCACCGCCAATGTGAAGGAAGCCGGTTGGGCTGGGAGCGAAACGGGTGCGTATGGTCATAGGTTATTAAACGGGAAAAATAAACAATGGGAAGTGAATTTTACGGGCTTCGCGAAATACGCGCACAAAGGATATGAATTCCTTGTGCATGACGTGCTCAGACGAGCAGCAGCAGGTGTTCGCGCTCCCGCGAGCTGATGACGCGGTGGCAGGTGCCATATTCAAGCTCCTTGACGGCGCAAAGACTATGCCATGACGCAGCGCGGTCCCGCGCACCGCGCGCTTGAACAGGAACACGCGGCCGGCCAATTCCAGCGGGTCGCCGTGAGTGAAGTTGATCTCCATCTGACCGGAACCGGCCTCGTGGATCAGCGTCTCTACGCCCAAACGATGTACTCATATAACATCCTTGATAATTCTTTGCTACCAGACCTACAACCCGGCCATGGCAACATATTTGATTTCAAGATATTCGTCGATGCCGTGGTGAGATCCCTCGCGCCCCAGACCAGACTGCTTGACGCCGCCAAATGGCGCCACCTCGTTGGAAATGATCCCGGTATTGACGCCGACCATTCCATACTCGAGAGCTTCCGCTACGCGCCAGATGCGCCCGATGTCGCGGCTGAAAAAATACGAAGCCAGACCGAATTCGGTGCGATTGGCCAGTTCTATGACTTCATCATCGGTCTTGAAGCGAAACAGGGGTGCTACCGGCCCGAAGGTCTCCTCACGGAATATCATGGAATCCGGACTTACGTCAGACAGTATAGTTGGTTCGTAGTAAGTGCCGCCCAGCGCATGGCGCTTGCCTCCGGCAACCAGTCTGGCTCCCTTTGCAATCGCGTCCGCGACATGACTTTCCACCTTGGCCAGCGCTGCATCATCGATCAACGGCCCCTGCGTTACACCGGCAGTGAGTCCATCCCCCACCTGCAGTTGCGCCACGCGAACAGCCAGTTTTTTGGCAAAAGCATCAAACACGCCGTCCTGCACGAACAGCCGGTTGGCGCACACGCAGGTCTGTCCCGCGTTGCGATATTTGCTGGCCATGGCGCCTTCGACCGCTGCGTCCAGATCCGCATCGTCGAACACGATAAAGGGCGCATTCCCGCCCAGTTCCAGCGACAGCTTCTTGATCGTATCCGCACTCTGGCGCATCAGAATTCGTCCCACTTCGGTCGAACCGGTAAATGACAACTTGGTCACCACCGGGCTTTCGCAAATGGCTGCACCGATTTGCCGCGCATCCCCGGTAATCACCTGAAACACGCCACCCGGAATCCCGGCCTCTTCGGCCAGCACAGCCAGCGCGAGCGCCGACAAGGGTGTCTGTTCCGCAGGCTTGACTATCATCGTGCAACCTGCCGCCAGTGCCGGCGCTGCCTTGCGGGTGATCATCGCAGTCGGAAAATTCCACGGCGTAATGGCAGCCGTGACGCCGATCGGCTGCTTCAATACGACCAGACGCCTGTCGTTGAGCGGCGATGGAATCACCTCGCCGTAGACCCGCTTCGCCTCCTCGGCAAACCACTCGATAAAGCTGGCGCCATAGGCGATTTCTCCGCGCGCCTCGGCCAGCGGCTTGCCTTGTTCGGCGGTCAAAATATGCGCCAGATCCTCCTGATGCAGCATGACCAGGGCGAACCATTTTTTCAGGTGTGCGGAACGCTCCTTTGCGGCAAGCGCGCGCCACTGTTTCTGTGCCGTTGCCGCAAAGGCGATGGCGCGCTCGGTTTCAGCGCGTCCCATCAATGGCACCCGGGCTATTGTTTCTCCGCTGGCGGGGTTTCTGACATTGAAGGTTGCGCCGGAATCAGCGCCCACCCATTGCCCTCCCAGCCAGGCCGATGCCTGCCTGAGGAGTGACGGATGATTCAACTTGATTGACATAAATTCTCCAAACTGGATATACGGATGCGCCTATCGGCCAACCGCATGGTTGTTACAAAGAAGGCCGTCTCTTGTGAACTACAACAGTGCAATCGGGCCATGCCTGGACAGTTGCCTGCGTCTGGTTTACTGCATCCATCCAGCCTCGTGACTGCACGTGGCATCCTTGCATAGCGGATACGCTCCATCATTTCATCAATCTGCCATTTCATCAATCTGAATCTTTTTGCATGTAAGCGGCGGCGCAATGAACATACGGTCACCCACAGCACACATGAACTCTTCATATTCTGCTTCCTCAGACCGCCACAAAAGCATCGATAAATCTTTTGCCCAGCATCTCATGCAGGGGTTTGACAACCCTCACATGTCCAGCGCTTCCGAGACACTCTGGTTACCTGTATTTTAAATTATGCCGTTGGCGGTTATCGACAGCATCAACTTCTCGTCACCTATTTCAACAGCCGAACAGAAATTGCCCCCGCTCAGCATATTACTCATTCCCTGAATCAGGCTTGCGTTGAAGGCATAAATTCGCTGCAGAATAAACTTGGTGCGGATTCGCCAGCGCCGCCTCGATGAAGTGCACCGGACGACCAAGAGCATGTATTTGGGGTGCGATCTGCCTCGGTGCATTGTCAAATACCTGTTACCAATAAAAGTACTCAAATGGCTCTAGTTTGATTGCCAATTCAGGCGTCAAATCAACTTAACATTGATTGACATACATAAAAAATAACCTATATAACATAGTGTGTTATATTTATTTTTCAGCGCAGGGTACTTCTTGAAATTTTTTGATTCATTGGGTTTTCATTTATTAGGCAAGTATAATTGACTGGTGTGATTGCGACTTCAGAACAATAGTTGCGCAGCAACTTTCCATACACCTCTATCGCCCGAGGTGTTGGGCTTGAATAACCGATGCAACAAGGAGAATATTATGTTCGGTAGTTACCTGAACAATCGGATGGGATTGCTTGGCGCTCTGCTGGCAACGGTCTTGTTGTCACTTGGCATGCCCAGCCTGTCTGTAGCCAGTGAAGATAAAGTACTCAATATCTACAATTGGTCGGATTACATCGGTGACGACACAATAAAAAATTTCGAGAAGGAAACCGGCATCAAGATTCGCTACGATACCTTCGATAGCAACGAAACGCTTCATGCCAAGCTGGTTGCCGGAAGAACAGGTTACGACATTGTCGTGCCTTCATCGAATTGGGCCAAGATACAGCTCGAAGGCGGTCTTTTGATGAAACTGGACAAGAGCAAGATCACCACCTACCGCAACCTCGACCCTTTCGTAATGAAAAACCTGGCGACCATTGATCCAGGCAACCAGTACCTCGTACCCTGGTTGTGGGGAATCACCACAGTCGGCATCAACGTCAACAAAGTCAAGGCGGCCTTGGGCAATCTGCCCATGCCGGATAATGCATGGGATCTGCTCTTCAAACCCGAATATGTCAGCAAGCTCAAGTCATGCGGCGTGTCGATACTCGACTCGGGTGACGAAATCTTTCCGGCCGCACTGCGCTATCTGGGCAAGCCCCCCTACAGCCACAATCCTTCTGATTACCAGGACGCAGCCCGACTTCTTAAGAATATCCGTCCTTATGTCACCCTGTTTTCTTCATCCGGCTATATCAACGATCTGGCCAGCGGAGCCCTATGCGTATCGCTCGGTTGGAATGGCGACATGAGTATCGCGCAACGACGCGCCAAGGAAGCCGGGAACGGCGTCAATATCCAGGTCTTGTTACCCAAGACCGGCGCCATCTTATTCTTCGACACGATGGCGATCCCTGCTGATGCCCCGCACGTGGAAAACGCCTACAAGTGGATCAGCTACATTTATCGTCCGGATGTCAACGCCGGTTTGGTCAACAAGGTTTTCTACTCCAACCCGGTACCGAGCGCGGCCAAGTACATCAAACCCGAAATCCTGGCAAACAAGACCGTATTCATGAAGCCAGGAGATTTGGCACGGATGGTTCCGCCTGATATGGTGCCTATCGACATCCGCCGCTTGCGCACGCGTCTCTACACGACGTTCAAGACCGGCCTCTGATAATTTTGTAATTTTTCCGAAACAGGGAGTGGCTGTTGTGGCCATTCCGACACAACTACGTTAAAAAAAGGGGCGCAGGGCATGGCAGATTCTGTTGCAAACTCTACTGGTCGCGGAGATAGTTCACAATTCCTTAAAATCGACCGGCTGAGCAAGCATTTCGACGAAGTGGCAGCAGTCGATAACGTTTCTCTCGATATCAAAAAAGGCGAGATCTTTGCGCTACTCGGCTCTTCGGGTTGCGGAAAATCAACACTTCTGAGGATGCTGGCTGGATTCGAGATGCCCAGTTCAGGCAATATGTATCTCGATGGGGAAGATATTGCAAAGATGCCACCGTACGAGCGGCCGATCAACATGATGTTCCAGTCCTATGCGCTGTTTCCTCACCTGACCGTATGGGAAAACGTCGCCTTTGGTCTCAAGCGCGACCGCATGCCCAAAGATCAGATCGCTGAGCGCGTCGAAGCTATGCTTGGAATTGTCAAACTGAAACCTTTTGCCAAGCGCAAGCCGCATCAACTTTCGGGAGGTCAACAGCAGCGTGTAGCCTTGGCACGCTGTTTGGCAAAGCGTCCGAAACTGCTGCTGCTCGACGAACCGCTCGGAGCACTGGATCGAAAGCTGCGCGAAGAAACCCAGTTCGAACTGGTCAATATTATCAAGAGCGTGGGAGTTACCTGCGCCATGGTGACACATGACCAGGAAGAAGCGATGATCATGGCTGACCGTATCGCCGTCATGCAGGAAGGCCGTTTTCTGCAGGTCGGGCATCCCCGCGAAATTTACGAGACACCCAGTTGCTTGTTCGTGGCAGGCTTCATCGGTGACGTAAACCTGTTCAATGGCACAGTTGAAGTAGACGAGCCGGACCATGTGATCATTGGATCGCCAGAGTGCCGCCATTTCGTCAATCACGGCATCACCGGCACGATCGACATGCAGGTGAACATTGCGCTGCGTCCCGAAAAAATATGTCTGCAGGAAATCGAACCGACCATCGAACAGCGCGAGTCTGCTGCAGAACACGGCTATAACTCTGCTCGCGGAACGATTGATGGGATTGCCTACTTCGGCAAGTTCACGCAGTTCCACGTCAGGCTGGAGAGCGGCAAGATCATAAAGGCTTCCCGCGAAAACACCGCGCGCCACGAAGAGACGCAACTCGAGCGCGGCCAGCAGATATACGCATGGTGGGACGGCAGTGATGTCGTTGTTCTGACGAATTAGGCCGCAGGAACAAAGACGATGAACATCACAAAAAGCATCGGCATGAACGGCATCGTGCGCCTCCTCACACGGAACTGGGGACGGCGCACCGTCATTGGCATCCCATATGGCTTTCTGATCCTGTTTTTTTCGGTACCATTTCTGGTGGTGCTGAAAATCAGCGTATCAAGCACGGATGAGCTCGGGATTCATTTTCAGGACCTTATCAGCTATGCCGATGGCATATTCCAGCTCAAGATCAAGCTGTCGAATTACATTTTCCTGACCACAGATCCGCTGTATATCGAGACCTACTGGTCATCGGTCAAGTTTGCCGCGATCAATACCTTTATCTGTTTTTTGATTGGCTACCCATTCGCCTATTTCATGGCGAGATCGCCTGCCAGCATGCGGCCGGCTCTGTTGATGATGGTGTCGCTGCCTTTCTGGACCTCCTATTTACTGCGCGTCTATGCATGGAAGGGCCTGCTTGACGATAACGGTGTGATCAACAACATTCTGATCTGGCTGCATGTCATCCACGATCCGATCAAGATGATGCACACCGGCTTTTCCATGACCATAGGCATGGTGTATACCTATGTGCCGTTCATGATCTTGCCCGTCTACGCCACTCTGGTGAAAATGGATTTGCGCTTGCTCGAGGCCGCCAAGGATCTTGGTGCCACTCCGTGGAAAGCATTCTGGCTGGTGACCGTGCCTTTGTCGAAAAACGGAATCGTCGCCGGCTCGATGCTGGTTTTCATACCCAGCCTGGGCGAGTACGTCATTCCTGAACTGCTGGGCGGGCCAAGCACGCTTATGATAGGACGCGTGCTCTGGGATGAATTCTTCAGCAACAATGACTGGGCGATGGCCTCGGCTGTCGCGGTGAGCATGGTTGTGCTGATTCTGGTACCACTGGCCATCTTCAACAAATATCGGGCCGATTCCGGCGGCGTACGGGGGATATGAAGCATGGATAGCCGACTCGGGAAAACCTGGTTGATAGCAGGGTATGTGTTTCTCTACGTACCGATCCTGACGCTGATCATCTTTTCTTTCAACGCTTCGAAGATGGTGACTCTGTGGGGCGGCTTCAGCTTCAAATGGTATGGCGTCATTGCTCACGACAGCGAAGTTGTGAATGGATTTTTTCTGTCCATGAAGATCGCACTGATGACCGCCACGGCTTCGGTCGTGCTTGGCACGTTGGCTGCCTTTGCCATGGTGCGCTACAAATCATTCTTCGGACGGACAGTATTTTTTTCTCACATCAATGCCCCTCTGGTTGTGCCCGAGGTAATCACCGGCTTGTCATTACTGCTCTTTTTCGTGATGTGTGAACGCTTGTTCGGCATGCCCGAACGCGGCATGTTCACCATCTGGGCAGGACACACCTCATTCGGCCTGTCCTACGCCGCAGTCATCATCCAGTCGCGCTTGCTGGAACTGGATAAATCGCTCGAGGAAGCAGCCATGGATCTCGGCTGCAGACCCTTCCAGGTGTTTTATCTGGTCACGCTACCGATGATCGCTCAATCGCTCATGGCAGCCTGGCTGCTGACCTTTACCATCTCGCTGGACGATGTGGTAACCACCGCATTTCTCTCCGGGCCGGGGTCGTCGACCCTGCCCCTGGTCATCCTGTCCCGCGCACGCCTGGGACTGGATCCGACCGTGAATGCGATTGCAACAATCACGGTGGCTGTGGTGGCGGTCGGTGTGGTCGCCGGCAGCCTGTGGATGAGCCGTCAGGAGCGCAGGCGGGCGGCGGAGCAGTCAGCTGCCTATCGCGAGGGCATGCAAGCAATGGGGGCATGAAGATGTTTGAACGGGATGTCGTACTGCGATAGCCGAACGTTTTTAAACCACGTGATCGGGCTGTTGACGATCCATCATCGTTGCTATTTAAGGAGAGGAAGGGCAAATGTCTAACGACTGTAAACCGCGTGGTCAGGCTATTAGCGATACCAAGGCCAAGCCCCTCTAACAACGAGCGTGAGTAATCTGCCCATGGCAGCCGCGAGATTCAGCTATAAAAAAACCCGCTCTCGCGGGGTTTTTGTTTATACAACGAAACCGGGCCGAATTACTTCAGCCGCGGAATCAATCAGGTAATTTCAGGATAAAATCAACCAATTGCTTGAGATCACCTTGGCTTAAATCATCAGGATCAATGGGGTACATTGGCATCGATCCCCAATTCCCCGCTCCACCGTTTGATAACTTCATTATCAAACCTTCTCTCAAAGGGTACTCTTTCCCCTTGTATGTATAAGTAGCAACATCCCTATACCGCTGAGCAACGTCCCTAAAAGACGGGCCGACAATCTTCTTGTCGATTAAATGACAAAGATTACATTTATGTTCTATGGCTAAACGTGGCATCTCGATCGCCCATGCGTTACCGGCAATCAGCAGTCCTAATATCACCGTACCTGCAATAGTTTTTTTCATTATTGATTTCATTTTGTTAAACCGCCGCCAAGCCTGTAACGCCGGGGCAATCAGTATCAAATCAGTAGAATGGCTTGAGCACAGCAATACTCAACCTGAGTTGCCAAAAAAAACCCGCTTTCGCGGGCATTTTTTGTACGACGTAGCCAGCCCCGGATTACTTCAATTACTTCAGCTTGGTTTCCTTATACATGACGTGCTTGCGTGCCTTGGGATCGTATTTCTTCATTTCGATCTTCTCAGGCGTGGTGCGCTTGTTCTTGGTCGTGGTGTAGAAATGACCGGTACCGGCACTGGATTCGAGTTTGATTTTTTCGCGCATTTTCGTGTTCCTTAAATTTTATCGCCGCGGGCGCGCATTTCTGTTAGCACAGCGTCGATACCGTTCTTGTCGATGGTGCGCAGTGCTGCATTGGTCAGGCGCAGACTGACCCAGCGATTTTCGGTCTCAACCCAAAAGCGGCGGCGTTGCAGATTCGGCAAAAAACGACGCTTGGTTTTATTGTTTGCGTGGGAAATGTTGTTTCCCGACATCGGGGCTTTTCCCGTCACTTGACATACACGTGCCATAGCTCTACTCCAACCAATTTCAAAAGAGCGCGGATTCTACCGAAGTCAGCCGGAATGTTCAACCTGAATTTTG
>DIYV01000149.1 GCA_002429165.1 Gallionella sp. UBA6045
CGGTCCGCCTCTTGCACGATAACCTGGGTGTATTCGCGCAAGGCCGGCTTTTCCAGTTCCTGTTCGAGCAATTGCGCGGCACCGCGTATGCCGCCGAGCGGGTTCTTGATTTCATGCGCAAGATTGCGCAGCAACAGGCGGTTGGCTTGCGTCTGATCGAGCATCTGTTCTTCGCGAGCGAGTTTGAGCGGCCTGTCCATGGGATGGAATTCGAGCAACAAATATCTCCTGGAAAATTGCAGCGGAGTTGCCGCACAACGCAAATGCAATTTGACATTCACATGCGTTCCCAGCGTCAAATCATGCTCGATAAAACTGGCATTGTTTTGTACCGCCTGCTGCATGGCGCTTGCCAGTTGTTCGGTATGCGTGAACACCTGCTGCAGCGGAAGTCCATGCATATTTTTCTCACTTATATCGAACAGGTGCTCCGCGGCCGGATTGATATAGACGATACGCGACTCTTCATCAAGCAGGATGACTGCGGTCGCAAGATACTCAAGCGTGAGGTGGGCAAATTCAGACATACAGGTTACACAGCAGAAAGCATGCCAGACGAAAATTGATTACTTTTAATATGCCAAACAATTCATGAACACTTTTCACGCTGTGTGCTGATTCGGGCCAATTCAGGTTGGGATAGGGTCTGTGCCGGGTTGAGTAGTTATCTACTCACTCTTAAATTTTGAAAGTTCGGCTTTAAGAGCGGCAACATTCTGCTGGTGCAGATCAACCTGGTCATTCAGTTGCTTGATTTTTGCATCAAATTTCGCGACATTGCGATACGTCCTGCCATCTGCCCCCTTGAAGACTTCCGGATTTGCCTCGCCGTCCTTCAAGTTCTGCTGCGCAACTTCAAGCAACTTCTCTTCTGCATTCAACTCATCCTGCAGAATCTTGCGGCGGGTATCATCCCGGCTTCTTTGTGTTTCACTATCCACCCTCGGAAAATTCTCCTGGGGTTGCGCGGGCGGCAACATCGTCGGCAGGGGCTCCAGAATGATTTTCTTGCCCCCCTTGAGAGGCGTACTGGAATAGGTAACATGCCCATTTTCATCTACCGCCTTGTAGATATCGGCATGCGCCAATATCGGACAGAGGCACAATATGGCAAACAGGTATCCACCAAGCTTCATGTTCGTATCCCGGAAAAGTAACGCGTCAAGGTCAAGTATAGGACAAGCATCGGACACAGACAAACATTTGCCGTTCAAAACAAAACGGGGCTTTCGCCCCGTTTTGTTTTCCAACTTTTGTAACTGCCTGCTTACCGCTTACCTGCTAGATACTGTAATACATATCGAACTCAACAGGGTGCGTCGTCATACGCAGACGGGTCACCTCATCCATCTTCAATGCGATATAGGCATCGATGAAGTCGTTGGAGAACACACCACCGCGGGTCAGGAACTCACGATCCTTGTCCAGGCATGCCAAGGCTTCATCCAGCGAACTGCATACCGTCGGGATCTTTGCATCTTCTTCCGGCGGCAAGTCATACAGGTTCTTGTCGGCAGGATCGCCGGGGTGGATCTTGTTCTGGATGCCGTCTAAACCTGCCATCATCAAGGCCGTAAAGCAAAGGTACGGGTTCGCGGTAGGATCAGGGAAACGTGTTTCGATACGACGCGCTTTTTCGTTGGGCACGTGTGGGATCCGGATCGAAGCAGAGCGATTTTTCGCGGAGTAGGCCAGCTTGGTAGGCGCCTCATAGTGCGGAACCAGACGCTTATACGAATTGGTGCCGGGGTTGGTGATCGCGTTCAATGCCTTGGCGTGCTTGATGATGCCGCCGATGTAATACAGCGCCAGTTCGGAAAGACCCGCATATCCGTTTCCTGCGAACAGATTCTTGCCGTCCTTCCAGATGGACTGGTGCACGTGCATACCTGAACCGTTGTCGCCCACGATGGGTTTGGGCATGAAGGTTGCGGTCTTGCCATACTGATGCGCCACGTTGTGCACAACATATTTCAGGACCTGAGTCTGGTCAGCGCGACGCACCAGCGTGTTGAACTTGGTGCCGATCTCGCATTGACCGGCTGTTGCCACCTCGTGGTGATGCACTTCGACTTCGATGCCGATCTCTTCCAAAGCCAGACACATCGCGGCACGGATGTCATTCAGGCTGTCGACCGGCGGAACCGGAAAGTAACCGCCCTTGACGGTTGGCCGGTGGCCGGTATTGCCGCCATCAAACTTTTCCCCTGAAGACCAGGCGGCTTCCTCGGAGTTAACCTTGACGAAGCAGCCCGACATGTTAATTTCCCAGTTCACCGAATCAAAAATGAAAAATTCCGGTTCCGGACCGAAATAGGCTGTATCGCCGATTCCGCTGGATTTCAGGTAAGCCTCGGCACGCCTTGCGATGGATCGCGGATCGCGGTCGTAGCCCTTGCCATCTGTGGGTTCCACCACATCACAGGTGATCACCAGTGTGTTTTCATCCATGAACGGATCCAGAAAAGCGGTTTCAGGATCCGGCATCAACAGCATGTCTGAAGCTTGAAT
>DIYV01000058.1 GCA_002429165.1 Gallionella sp. UBA6045
ACACTGACTGCAGCAATACCGCCGGGACGTTTTGGCGCGTTGGACATGGTAGGCAATAAGATCAATAATTTCCGCGAAAAGCCAAAAGGCGATGGCGCGATGATTAATGCCGGTTTCTTCGTGCTGTCGCCGAAGGTCATCGACTATATCGCTGATGACAGCACAACATGGGAACGAGACCCGCTGGAGCGTCTGGCAGCAGAAGGTAATCTGGCGGCCTATCACCATAATGGATTCTGGCAGCCGATGGATACGCTGCGCGACAAGATGCATCTCGAAGAGTTGTGGCAGACCGGCAAGGCGCCGTGGAAGGTATGGTAGTGAACTCGGCATTCTGGAAGGACAAGCGCGTCCTGTTGACCGGGCACACCGGCTTTAAAGGAAGCTGGCTATCGCTCTGGTTGCAATCCATGGGGGCGCAGGTAACGGGTTATGCGCTTGCACCGCCGTCGAATCCCAGTTTGTTCGACGTCGCGGAAGTCGGCAAAGGGATGACCAGCATCATCGGCGATATCCGTGATCTGGAGCGTCTGCGCGCGGTATTTGCCGAGCATAAACCTGAGATCGTCATCCACATGGCAGCACAGGCATTGGTGCGCTATTCCTATGTCGAGCCGGTTGAGACCTATTCCACCAACGTGATGGGCACGGTGAATCTGCTCGAAGCTGTGCGCGGCACAGACAGCGTAAGGGCGGTGGTGAACGTGACCAGCGACAAGTGCTACGAGAACCGCGAATGGGTATGGGGTTATCGCGAAAACGAAGCGATGGGCGGCTTTGACCCCTACAGCAACAGCAAGGGCTGTGCGGAGCTGGTGACGGCCGCCTACCGCAACTCCTACTTTCATCCGGGGCAATACAAGGAGCATGGTGTTGCTATTGCTTCCGGACGTGCGGGCAATGTCATCGGCGGCGGTGATTGGGCAGACGACAGGCTCATCCCAGACATCATGCGCGCCATCACACAGGGCAAACCGGTCAACATCCGCAACCCGCATGCAATTCGTCCCTGGCAACATGTGCTGGAGCCGCTATCAGGATATTTGCTGCTGGCACAAAAGCTCTTTGAAGATGGTCCGGCCTATGCGGAAGGCTGGAACTTCGGACCAAACGACGAAGATGCCAAGCCGGTACAATGGATCGTGGAGAAACTGACCAAGGCTTGGGGTGAGGGCGCAAGCTGGGTGCTGGATGGCGGCGATCATCCGTATGAGGCACATTACCTGAAGCTGGATTGCTCCAAGGCGAAGGCGCGACTGGACTGGCAGCCGCGCTGGCATCTCGAAGAAGCCCTGGCTGCGATCATTGCCTGGCATCGTGCCTTAAGTGATGACTCAGACATGCGTGAAATAACGATCCGGCAAATCAACGCGTACAACGCGTGATTCGCACGTTGAATTTTAAATTGAAATAGGTAGAGGCAGCAGTGAACAAGGAAACAATTAAAAAACAGATATTCGACTTGGTCGAGCAATACAGCGCATTGCATTTTGCGGCGCAGCCATTTACAGCGGGCACCAGTGTTGTTCCGCCTTCCGGCAAGGTACTGGGCGCTGCCGAACTGAAGAACATGGTTGATGCATCCCTGGACGGGTGGCTCACCACCGGACGTTTCAACGAGGCATTCGAGAAGCGTTTCGCGGAATTCGTCGGTGTGCCGTATGCGCTGACCACCACCTCCGGTTCGTCGGCGAACCTGCTGGCATTCACCGCGCTGACCTCGCACAAGCTGGATGCGCGTGCACTGAAACCGGGCGATGAAGTCATCACCGTTGCGGCGGGCTTCCCCACCACGGTGAACCCCATGCTGCAGAACGGTATGGTACCGGTGTTCGTCGATGTAGACATCCCCACCTACAACATCGACCCGAACAAGATCGAAGCGGCGGTCAGCCCCAAGACGAGGGCCATCATGGTGGCGCACACGCTGGGGAATCCATTCGATCTGGATGCGGTCATGGCCGTGGCCAGGAAACACAACCTCTGGGTCATCGAAGATTGCTGCGACGCGCTCGGTTCGCGCTACAATGGCCAGCATGTCGGCACCTTCGGCCATATCGCCACCTGCAGCTTCTATCCGGCTCACCACATCACCATGGGCGAGGGCGGCATGATATTCACCAAGGACAGCGAGTTGCGCACCATCATCGAATCGTTTCGTGACTGGGGTCGCGATTGCTACTGCGGTCCGGGTAAGGACAACACCTGCGGCAAACGCTTCGGCTGGCAACTAGGCTCATTGCCGTTCGGCTACGACCACAAATACACCTACTCACACCTGGGTTACAACCTCAAGATCACCGATATGCAGGCCGCCTGCGCGCTGGCCCAGATGGATAGACTGCCGGGCTTCATCGAGGCACGCCAACACAATTTCGCCTTCCTCAAAGAACGCCTGAAATCCTGCGAAGAATTCCTGATCCTGCCCGAAGCGACCGCTGGCAGCGAGCCATCCTGGTTCGGCTTCCCGATCACTGTGCGCGAATCGGCAGGCATCGCACGGGTTGAGCTGTTGAAATACCTGGATCAATACAAGATCGGCACGCGCCTGCTGTTCGCAGGCAATCTCACACGCCAGCCGTATTTCAAAGGCCGCGCTTACCGCATCAGCGGCGAACTCACCAACACCGACAGAATAATGAACGACACCCTGTGGATCGGCGTTTATCCCGGCCTGAGCGAAGAGCTGTCTCTTATACACATCT
>DIYV01000020.1:0-9949 GCA_002429165.1 Gallionella sp. UBA6045
CAACCGTTAAGTTGGACAAAATGTATTTTGGTTGAATGGTAACTAAAGCAGTTCAATCTACTGCTTTGCTTAATATTACCACGCCCTGTTGTTTATGATGGTTCACCGCCGTTTGCTTCCGGCCAACTTTAGACCGTTAGATATCGCAGTGCCTATGGCCTCTATTGGGGCCTCTATTGGCTGCGGATACACATTGCTGTTGCATTGCTGCGCCGGCGCAAACGGTACAGTTTCTTATAAAGGTTCCATGACTTGCGTTTGAGGTTGTTGCGTCAAGTGTACGGCTATTTTCCGGTCCGGCGCCCATGCGGCTATGCCGTGCAACGCGCGCAGGCGCACGCATTCCGGGTTAAACGATCCGTCAGCCATGAATACCGGGAATTCGCGGCACACCGACGGGCGATGTTCGTAGATTCCGCAGAGCCCGTCTGCCTGCAGCGCGATGCAACTGCTATGGCCCGACTCCGTGCCTTTCATGCAGGCGCGAAACGGCGTGAGTTGCGCCGTCATGTCTGCAGGCACATGGCCGCCCGGCTGGGTGTCCAGTTCGCCTTGATAGAACGAGACGCGAAAGTGGCGGCAACACGCGCTGCAGCCGTTACAGGGATTGTCAGTCCCTGACATGTCGTAATAGATACGGCCATCCCCGGTGGGTATGGCAATCTGCGTATCTTTCATTTTTTGCTACTCCAATAATCCTGTGTAACATCTGGGAGGGGCACGCTGTGCGGCGAAGCGCGTTCCGTTCAGGAATGCGTGCTTCGCGCCGGCCCGGCCTGAAGCAGGGATGGAGTAGCTAGGTGAAAGGTAATTCGGAGGTGGTGGTGCGATGTTGCCTGATCACGCCGTCGGGAATGCGGCGCGGGAAGCGTTCCGGTTGCGCGTTATGCGAACGTGCCGCAACCAGTTCATCGGAACTGGATACTTCGATGTGGCAAGCTAGCCGGATATTCACTCTGGTTTGGATTGCATAGATTGGGGCGGCAGTTTATACAGAATCGGCCGATTTGCAATGGCTTTCGGGGCCGGAGCAGGGGGAGAGAAAATAGGGTTGAGCTTATGCCTCACTGGGTGATAGATTGCGCAGCATGAAAAGCAATTCGACTCACGCTGCATCATTGCCGGTGCTTGCGCTGCAGCGTACCCCTCCAATTCTCAAACATCAGGTATTCTCATCACATGAATAAAGTTGCCCCGACCAAGGCTGAGATCGCGCTGCTGGAGCCGTTTGCCGGCCTCACGCTGGAGCGCATCCATGTACCTGCCGGCAGCCCGGAGTTCGCGTCCGCTGCAGCCGAGATCAAGGCAGCGGGCATCGTTGGTTTCGATACCGAATCCAGGCCGACGTTTGTCACCGGCGATGTCAGTGAGGGGCCGCATGTGGTGCAGTTTGCGCTGCACGACAAGGCTTACCTGTTTCAACTGCATCGGGCGGAAGGGTTACCGTTGCTGCTCGAGTTGCTGCAATCGGAACAGCTTATCAAGGCGGGCTTCGGCCTCCGGTCGGATCGCAAGCATATCCTCGCGAAACTGGGCGTGCACTTCAACGCGGTGGTCGATCTCAATACCGTGTTCAGCATGGACGGCTACCACAAGGAGATGGGTGTGCGGGCGGCGGTGGGGCTGGTGTTGAAGCAGCGCTTCGCCAAGCCCAGGCATATGACCACTTCCAACTGGTCGCAGCACCAGCTCACCGCGCAGCAGATGCGCTATGCGGCCAACGATGCCTACGCGGCGCTGAAGGTGCTGGAGGCGTTGAAGCTGCGAAGTGAGGATCTGCCTATCATGGGATTGGCCCCTCGTACCGAGCCGGTGACACCGCCCGTGATTTTGTGAAAAGAATGGGAAACAAAAGGGTGTGGCAGCGATTTATCTTTCAAGGCTGCCCTCCCTCTTCAAAAAATTCGACTCAGGTATTTTTTATCTGATCACCGTTCACATCAGTCCAGCTTCTGAATGACAATCGAGGCATTGACGTTGGTTGCTGTCCCTCCAATCGGTGTCGACAAGGTCACCGACGCGCCTGCTGAGCTGTGGTTGACCAGGGTGACGATGTCACCGGCAACGAGGGCGAGTATCACTTGCCCGTTGGTCTGCTGCGAGACCGCTCCCGAGCCATAGACCGAGCCGGGAACCACTACCCCGTTTACGAACAACGCGAACTGATTCGACTCGGTTGCAGACAGCGAGAACGCGATCTCGTAGATTCCCGCGTTGACGACCGTGATCTCCGAGGTGGAGATCGTATGCGTAATGCCTGCCGAGAGCACTCCGTTGCTGTCGAACAGGACGGGGGCCTCGACTGCTACGCTTTGCGCTGCCAGGTTGTAGATATAGGCATATTCGGAAAGTCCGCCGCCCGTGGCACCTGTTGCGCCTGTGGCGCCGTTGCAGACATAGGTTGTGGAACTCACTTCGCCTGAGTCGAGGACGCTGTCTGCATTGGCATCAAGTCCGCTGGTGACCTTGCTACCTCCGTAGGCGCAATTTACATCTCCCGGCAGCAAGGTGGCGGTTGCCATGAGCGTATTGAGTCCGTTCGCGCCGTTGGCGCCGTTGGCGCCATTCGTGCCGTTTGCACCATCGACACCATTACAGACATACGACGTGGAATTTACTTCCCCAGAATCCAGTATCCCGTTCACATTGGCGTCAGGACCACTGGTGATCTTGTTGCCCCCGTAGGCGCAATTTACATCTCCCGGCAGCAAGGTGGCGGTTGCCACGAGCGTATTGAGTCCGTTCGTGCCGTTGGCGCCATTAGACCCGCTTGCACCGTCAACACCGTTACAAATGTAACTTGAAGAAATTATCTCGGCGTTGTCGAGAATGCTGTTTACGTTGGTATCCGACCCCACGCTCACTTTTTTTCCGCCGGTTGTGCAATTGGCACTGGGCGGCTCGGTCGTGATGGACACCAAGGCATTGAAACCGTTCGTGCCGGCGGTTCCGTTACAGACGAACTGGGTGCTGGTAACCTCGGCAGTATCGAGGACGCCATTGCCATTATTGTCGACCCCCGCATCAACAGAGATGCCGCCGGTGGGACAGACGCTGATGGGTGCGAAATTGCGAACCGCAGTTAAAAAAGAATTTTCATTGGGCGCGTTGACATTAGGCGCGCCTCCCAAAATCCCCCCTGATCACCGCCGCATGCGGCCAGCAATAAAGCAGTCAGGAACAGTGCGTTATGAATAACTTTTGTTCTGCTGGAATCCATTTCGAAACCTCATATAGTTAGCCTTGCTGTACTGCGCAACCGGATGTTCGCAAACATATCTGCAAGATGACAGGCAAAGCCTTGCACCGCCGACTGTACACCTCATATATCTTTTTATCCTATGCCTGCTTCATGGAAAATTCTGTGTGGTAGCAAACATAAGGATGTCATCGAATAAATGATGAATTAAAGTGTCTACCATTAGCCGATGGGAACAATCGGGAATAGACTGAGCTAACTTCGCAGCAATTGCTCTAGGCGACAAACGATGCTTACGCGGCACTGAAAGCGCTGGTGGCACTGGATTTGCCTCGCGAAGGTTTGCCGAATATGGGTTTGGTTTCGCGTTCAGACCTCACGGACGAAGCCTAAGGAAATCCCGGATAAGTATGGTTTTGTCGTTCCCGCGAAAGCGGGAACCCAGTTTCACGGGAATGATGAATTAACCAGCACTTCATTAACTTATTTTTCCTGCAACAACCCCGCGCTGCTCGCCGCCGCTTCTATAACGGAATGGTTTTCAACCCTGGCCGGAATGAATCCGCGGGCGCGCTGCAAATCCAGGATCTCCTTGTCCTGCGCCTTGTCCCTGTTCAGCGCGAGAAAAGCATCGGTCAATCTTTGGCGCAATTTCACATCCATACCTGCCCGCACCGTCCAGGTGTAATCGTCATGGCCGGTCCTTTCATCCCCTGCACGCTGTACCAGCGGCATGACCCGGCCGTTACTGCGCGTTTCAGCCCGGGCAAGATTAGGGCCGTCGATCCAGACCATGTCCAGTTGATGGCCGACCAATGCCTCGACCAAAGCATCGCCATCGCGCATCGGCCTGAACTCCATTTTCATGCCAATTTTCTTCTCGAGATAATCGGTCAGCGGCTTTAACTTGCGCCGCAAAACCGGTGGCGATTCGCCGGGCATGACGGAGACACGCAGTACCGGCTCGGAATAGGTGGATGCATAGAGTGCCAAGGCCGCAAATACCGCCAGCGAAATGACCAGGTTTCTGAGGCGAATTAAAGATTCATTGCGTTGTTGCATTGTGCTTCTTCAGTACTTGCATCGCCTCTTCTGCAATTTCCCGCACTTCTTCGTTGGCATCGCTGAGGCGGGCTTCAAGATGGGTGCGCGCGGCTGCGCTGCCGGTGAGGCCGAGCAGGTGGCACGCATCGGCGCGCACGCGATGATCGGCATGGCGGCTGAGTTCGGCCAGTTGCGGCAGCAGATTTTGTAGTGCCTTTGTATTGGTGTGGGATTCCAGCAGCGCGTTGACGCCCAGGCGCACTTCGAGTTTGGCCCCGGGATCGGCGACGATGGCGAGCAGCGGTTTGAGTCGCTGCGTATCTGCGTCGATGAATGCCGCGGCCTGCTTGTAGCCGCCCTGCGTCAACAGGTGTTCAATATAGTGTGCTGTGCCTTCTTCGCCATTAGCCCATTCGGCCCATAGGCGCAGCTCGGCGGGGCTGTGTACGCCGGTGAGGGTGAACGGACCGAGGCGCAGCCAGGGGGCGGCGCGCACGCGGTATTCCGCAGCCAGTTCTGGATGCTCGGCAACATTTACAACCGTCAGTTTTCCGATCAGCTTCTGCCCGGCCAGCTGGTTCAGCCCCTGCAAAACGGTCGCGCAGTGCGGGCAGCCTGGTGCGACAAACAGCAGTGCATCGGGTGGAGTGGCAGATATTGGAACGGTTGGAGTCGTCATGGCAAACAGGCTACTCGCCTTGTATCGTAACGACAAGCCGGCGGTTGCCGCCGTGGTTCCGGTGTTCGCACAGGTAAATGCCCTGCCAGGTTCCCAGCCTTGGCCTGCCGTCGGTGATCGGGATGTTAAGGCTGTTGCCGAGCAGGCTGGATTTCAGGTGCGCGGGCAGGTCGTCCGGTCCCTCGTCCTGATGCATGTAATAAGGCTCGTCTTCGGGTACGGCGTGGTTGAAGTAGCTCTCGAAATCCTGGCGCACCGTGGGATCGGCATTCTCGTTGAGGGTCAATGATGCGGAGGTGTGCATCAGGAATATGTTCATCATGCCGATCCTGAAATTGCGCAGCTCGGGGAGTTCATGCAGCAGTTCCTCGGTGATCAGATGAAAGCCCCTGCTTTTTGATTTCAGGCGTATCTCTTTTTGTATCCACATATCGAAATTATAAGGGACGTATTGCTTTCATTGCTGATGAATACGTCCCTTGAGCGGCGTGACTCAGCCCAGGGGTAACCCGTACTGCATCCAGCCCATCATTCCGCCCCGCAGGTTGTAGACGTTCGAGAACCCCTGCTGCTGGAGGTACATGCAGGCCTGTGCAGACCGGGCTCCGCTGCGGCATATGAAGACCAGCTTTTCTGCGGGGGACAGCTCGTGGATCCTTGCCGGCAGCGTGTGCAGCGGCAGGGCTTCCGCCTTGGGCACGGTGCCCATCGCGATTTCCTGCATCTGGCGCACGTCGATCACGCGCAGTTTGTGGTCGGTATCGTTCACCCATTGGGCAAGTTCGTGTGCTTCTATTTCCTTAATGTTATTAGCGTGCATTTCAAATCCTCGTAGTAAAGGCCAATGCGTAATATTAGCATATTCTTATATTAAGGCAAGCTGTTCTGTTTAAAGGCATTCAGAATGAAAACTTACCGGATTCTGCTGCCCCCTGTGATGATGCCTCTGGCCGGCAACGTAGGCTTTACCGGGAGTGACTGATACGGGCAGGGTTGTCGCCAATGCGGCAGACAGTTTCAGTCATAGTCGACCTCCAGCTCGCTGCAGGCGTAAAAGTTCTGCAACTCGGTGATGACGGTTTTGATCCTGGTTTTCGACTGGATCTTTTTGATGATGGTATTTCTATATTCATCCATGCGTTCACGCAGGATAGGGTGAAATTGAGGAGGGACTTTTTTCAGTAATGCGTTCCAGCCCGCCTCGATATCCGGTTGTGTTGCCCTGACACCATGAATCAGGGTTTCGATATCATGTTGCCCGACCCGCGCGACAATCGGCCCGTCACCGGCAATCGCGAAAATGACCGCGATTGCGATCACCGCATTGGCGTCGAGATCGGGGTCTTTGACCGGGCCCGCGTAATGTTTTTGGCGCAACCATTTCGCGCATGCCACGATGCGCTGGTTGTGCTGCCTGTCCTGCAATTCATGCCGGTAGACGTCATCGCCTTTCCATGTCGCGGCAGGATCGGCACGGCATATCTCGGCGAACAGCACCTTGATATCGCGCTGTTGTATGTAAGGGTCGTTGTCGAAATCCGATACGAACGCGGTATAGGGCAGGCCTGATAATTCCTTGATGTGCCGGAATCCCATCTGGAAAACATATTCTGCACCGTGGTGCAGCAGAAAGGCCAGTTGCGCATCGCCGTCTTGCGGAATATTCGCCTGGCTGATACCCAGCGAGATACATCCCACCGTCAGGTGAAACGCATCGAGCAAACCATCCGCAGTCCGCTCATTGGTGAATTTTCTGGCGACCAGCACAGTGATGCCGCTCAGCTCATCGAGCAGGTTCTGCGCCTTCTCGTGATTGTCCTCGCGTTTTGCCAGCGCTTCGAGCGCTTGCACCAGATGGGGGGGGCGCGTGGTGATGTGGGCGAGTTTCATGGCCGGCTATTCGGTAACGTGCTGCTGGCGTCTATCGTGGATCACGCAAAAATATCCTCGCCCAGGCTGGGACGCGCGCCTTTTTTGGGTGTGCCGGCAGCTTTGCCCGGCACTTGCTTGCGCAGGCGCAACATCAAATCATGGGTGGTTCTGGCAAGTGCAAACTCATGATGATGTTCGTCGTCATCGCCTTCTTCGGACCTTGCCCGCAATTGGTTCTCGCCGGGCACACAGTCGGGGAACATCTCGAACAACACCCGATCCCAGGCATCCGCATCGCTGCGCGCAATTTCCAGCGCGAGCGGAATCACATCGTGATCGGACGTGGTCTGGCCGCTGCTGAGCGCACCGCGCGCATGGATGTCATTGGCGAGTTCGATGATCTCAGCGGTGGCGGTCGAGAACAGCAAGGCAAACGCCGTCGTTCCCCAATCGGTGGACAATGCCTCATGGATCAGCCGGGTACGGCGGTCCAGATCGTCGGTTGAAAATATCACGCCGTGGATATGCGCGAACAGCGATTCGGTCAATACTTCGGGCTCATCCTCGATCTTGTCCTCGCCCCAGGTGGCGGCGAAAAAGGCCAGACTCTCGGCCCATGCCTTGGGCGAGATCAGCAGTGTGGCCAGCGACAATTTGCCACCGTCAAAAGCGGACAGATGCATTGCTGCCACCTGCGGTTCCAGCGTGTCCAGCACTGCCACCACGGCCAGATCGCCGAACTGTTCCGCAGTCTCATTGATCGCTTCCTCCGCATGGGCGGAAGAGCCGGCCAGAACCAGCTCGGTCACCTGCCGGCTGATCGCCGGAAAATTAGTGTTGCTCTCCATTCCCGTCTCCGCGTGAGTCGAACATATCCATGAAGTCCTGTCCCGGCTCGACATAATCCTCGTCTTCCATGCCATTGCCTTCTGCTGCGTCTTCTTCCTCTTTCAGCGCATCGAGGGTGTTGTCTTCGGCGGCCCAGCGCTTGGTGTTCTTGAACAGGAATGCGGTGATGATCGCCTTGCGTGCCAGTTCCGGATTGGCAGCAGCGACTTTGGCCAGTGCCCTGGCTGCTTCGGCATCCGCACATGACACCATGGTGATCGCTTTTGCGGCATCGCCCCCGTCATAGGACTTGCATTGCGCCAGCAGCCCGGCCGGATCATCGAAGCGCAGGTGGTCTGCCAGCGCGAAGCTCAACAGGTTCACATCGTCGATCTCCGTGCCTTTTGCGTACTCGCCGATCAGCGACTTGATGACACTCGCATAGTTCTTCTTGTCGGGCGGCTCGCCCAGGGTATCTTCAATCTGTACGCCAAGTTCGCGCGACTGATAGGCAAATTCGTGATGGATATTTTTATTCATTGGTGTATTCATGTGGTTTCGTATTTAAAGTGCCGACTGGACATCGTGCGGCACGACAACGCCGCAACGATTGAACAGTGAATGCCACAAAGCGCGCGCCTCATTGTCCGGATCGGTGATGATGCGATTGTTCAGGCCCTGGTTGTATGCGGCCCTTTGTTTCGGGTCGGAAAGCAACTCATAGGCTGTCTTGATCGCATTGAACCGGATCTCGGCACCGGGATGCGTGCTCCTGTCCGGGTGATGGCGCATCGCAAGCGAGCGGTACGCTTTCTTGATCTCATCGGTCGTCGCGGTCGGCGAGACGCCAAGGATGTTGTACAGATTTTCCAAGTCATGCCTCCAGTGGGGGCGTGGATTTTACACATTAGCCGGAGCCAGGGTACGGATAATTTCAGTAATCGACTGATTTGGCGGTTTGAAGAGGCCCGCTCCTACACAACACAATAATCGGTGTCAGGCCACCGCGTCGTGTGCGACGTTGTTACTATGTTTGCTGGCGCACGGTTTGATCGCGCATGAATGGTTACGGTGCTGCGGATATCAGGAGGCGAATACATGACCGGAACATACGACGTTGCCATCATCGGTGCAGGCTCTGCAGGCCTGACGGCGCTGCGCGAGGTGCGCAAGCAGACCGATAATTTTGTGCTGATCAATGACGGCTTCTACGGCACAACCTGCGCGCGCGTGGGGTGCATGCCTTCGAAAACGCTGGTCGAGGCGGCCATCGCCTTTCATCGGGGCAAGGCGCTCGGGAGCTTCGGCGTGGACGGTGCGGAGAAGCTTGTTGTCGATATCCCTGCTGTGTTGAGGCGCGTGCGCCGGCTGCGCGACGGCTTCGTTGCGGGCATGCTCAAAATCACGGATGATCTTAAGGATCACGGCATTGCTGGCCGTGCACGGTTCCTCGAGCCGCAGGTACTCACGGTCGGCGAACGCCGCGTCCATGCCAGGAAGATCATCATCGCGACGGGTTCCCGCCCTGTCGTTCCCAGGGAATGGGCCGCATTCGGCACACGGATGCTGACCAGCGATGATCTGTTCGAGCAGGAAACTCTGCCGTCGCGCATGGCGGTGATTGGCATGGGTGGCCTCGGCAGCGAGATCGCCCAGGCGCTCGCCCGGCTTGGCATAGAGGTCAGCGGTTTCGATGCCGCCGAACATATCGCCGGACTGAGCGATCCCGATGTCAACAGGCAGGCCGTGGCATTGTTGCGGGCGGAGTTCGCCATGCATCTGGGCCAGCCAGCCGAACCGGTCATCGAGGGTGAGCGTATCCGCGTGCGTGCCGGGAACGAAAGTGCCGTGGTCGACAAGGTGCTGGTCGCGCTCGGCCGCCGTCCCAATGTCGACCAGATGGGCATCGAGAACCTGGGCGTCGAGCTCGACGAAAACGGCGTGCCGCCTTTCGATGCGCGCACCATGCAGATCGCCGGTCTCCCGGTGTACATCGCGGGCGATGCCAACCGTCATTTGCCGTTGCTGCACGAGGCTCTCGACGAGGGGTATATCGCCGGATATAACGCGCCGCGGAATGAGCCGGTATGCTTCGAACGGCGCGTGCCGCTTGCGATCGTATTTACCGACCCCGGCATCGCCGTCGTCGGACAGCACTACGCCGAGCTTGACCGGGATGAAACCGTCATCGGCGAAGTCGATTTCTCGAGTCAGGGACGCGCGCGCATGGCGGAACAAAATCACGGCCTGTTGCGCGTCTATGTCGACAGGAAAAATGGCCGGCTATCGGGTGCCGAGATGTGCGCGCCGCAAGGTGAGCACCTTGC
>DIYV01000020.1:10142-10268 GCA_002429165.1 Gallionella sp. UBA6045
TGCGTTTCCAGACCGCCTCTGCCGGAAGGATACGGCGGGCGTTTCGCACTGTGTGTGTTGGCGCACTGTTTAACTGTGCTCGAAAGCCTATATTCATGTTTCGTGGCGTTCAGTCTATGCATGAGT
>DIYV01000073.1:0-4902 GCA_002429165.1 Gallionella sp. UBA6045
GTCTACCAGCAAGCCCTGGCGTTCATGAGCACGGTGATGCCGGGCAACGTGAACCGCATCAAGCGCTATGTCGACGACGTGCCGCTGTTCTCCCGTTTCCAGATCGAGCACCAGATCGAATCCGCCCACGCCCGCGAAGTGCGTCTGCCTTCCGGCGGCGTGATCGTCATCGACCATACCGAAGCGCTGACCGCGATCGACATCAACTCGGCGCGCGCCACCAAGGGCTCCGACATCGAAGCCACCGCGTTCAACACCAACCTGGAAGCGGCGGAAGAGATCGCCCGCCAGTTGCGCCTGCGCGACCTGGGCGGCCTGATCGTGATCGACTTCATCGACATGGAAAGCAACCGCAACCAGCGCGAAGTCGAGGACAGGTTGCGCGATTCGCTTCGTTACGACCGTGCCCGTGTGCAGACTGCGAAGATCTCGCGCTTCGGCCTGCTGGAATTGTCGCGCCAGCGTTTGCAGCCCAGCCTGAGCGAAAGCAACTACATGCCCTGCCCGCGTTGCAGCGGCATCGGCCACATTCGCGGTATCGAGTCTTCCGCATTGCACATCCTGCGCATCATCCAGGAAGAGGCGATGAAGGAAAGCAGTGCGGTGATACATGTGCAGGTTCCGGTAGATGTCGCGACGTTCCTGCTTAACGAGAAACGCGCGGACATATTCCGCATCGAATCGCGCCTCAAGGTCGGCATCACGCTGATACCCAACCCGCATCTGGAAACACCCAACTACAGCATCAGCCGCCTGCGCCAGGACGACATCAGCAGCGATATGTTGCAGGCCAGCTACAAAATGGTGGAAAAACCCAGCGAAGAAAAACCGCTGACCTCCGCACAGGAGCAGCAAAAAGCCACACGTGCGCAAGCCGTGGTTCAGGGTGTCACTCCGATGAAGGCCGCACCGATGAAAGCCGAGGCAACCCAGCCTTCACTATTCGGCAAAATCGTTTCGTGGATCAAATCACTGAGCGAGGAAGAACAGCACGCAGCCAAGTCGATGCCAAGTCGGCCACGCAACGCAAAGCGTCCGGAGCGCGGTGAGCGTCCCGAAGGCGGCAACAAGCGTCGCGACCGTGGTCCGCGTGGTGATCGCAGCGAAGGCAACCGTGACCGCAACGAACCGCGCAACGGCCAAAAACCGGCACAAGCCGATGCCAAAGTGCAGGAACCGCGTCAACCCAGAGCGCCACGCCCACCGCGTGAAGGCGTGCCGCAACGCGACAGAGCACCGGCAGTCAGTGCGGTAGTAGAAGAAAAACCGGTGCTGGAAAGCCAAGTTGCAACTGCCGCACTGGATCAGGCTGAAGCAACCAGTCCGCCGCGTGAAGGTGGACGTCGTCGCGGACGCCGTGGCGGTCGCAAGGAACGCGAACATCGTGAAAATGCGGCGCAAAACGGCGCAGCTTCCGGAGCGACTGACGAAGCCGCCGTCGGTCAGCAATCCTTCACACAGATGGATACCGCACCGGTCAGCTCCACGACAATCAACACCGGGCCGACGGAATATATCGCCTATCCGGATGGATACGTCAGACCAAGCGAACACATCGACATGCCGACGGTTTACACACCGAGTCTGCCCGCGGTAATCGATCCAGCCTTGCCTGCAGTTGCAGCGGAAAGCTTGCCGGCAGCAGTGACACACGCACCGGTAGCGCCTCCTGCAGCGGCCAGGACACAGGGCAACGGTTCCAACCTGGTTCAGATCGAGACCGATCCGATCAAGCTGAATACCGTGGTGCAGGTCTCCGCCACTCCGGCGGAAAGGCACGCACCCCGACGCCGTTCGCGTCAGCGTGAAGTATATGTGGAGAATGAACCGCTGGTGCAAATCGAAACGCAAAATACTCCGCAAGGATAATTCGATTTGCAAAAAATAAAGCCGCACGATGAAAGTCGTGCGGCTTTTGTTTTTGTAGGAGCGCTATGTCACAAAATGTTTCCGACGTATCTCCTCCAGTAAGCCCTGCGCCGCATCTTCCACCATATCCAGCACGCGCTCGAAACCATCTTCACCGCCGTAATACGGATCAGGCACTTCGCTCTCGCTGTGATGGCGCGCATAATCGAGGAACAGCCGTGGCAGCGTATCGCTGTCCGGCGGAACGATGAGTTGCAGAATGGCGAGGTTAGCCGTATCCATCGCCAGCACATAATCGAAACGACGAAAGTCGTCCTCCCCCACCTGGCGGCCGCGCAACTTGCTCATGTCATAACCGCGTTGTTGTGCCGCGCGTTGCGCTCGCAAATCGGGTTTGTCACCGATGTGATAATCATGCGTCCCGGCCGAATCGATCGATATTTGTTCGGACAAACCTGCGCTCTCGACATAGTGGCGGAACACCGCCTCAGCCGTGGGTGAGCGGCAGATGTTGCCCATGCACACAAATACCACGGAAATTTTTTTCGTCATATCTTGATTTATTCCAAACGTTGCGCCGCAGCGAGTTGATGTATTTCATCCAGCGATATTGTAACCGCGCCACCCCAAGGAAACGTTGAGGGAAACATTACTTGACTGATTCAGTCGGGTTAATTATCATTGCACAAATTCATCTTTAAAACATTCATCATTAAATCAGGAGAACTGCAAATGGAAATACCAAAACGCGACGGCGACGGCTATCTCGAGAGCATGGACGATTGGACACCGGAAATCGCGAAAGCGATGGCCGAGTCAGACAATTACGAATTGAACGACGAGAAATGGGCGCAAATCTTGAAAGCCCGCGAATTCTACGAAGAATTCGGCTCCGTGCCGCCGATCCGCAAATTCGCCAAATACATCGACCACGACCAGAAGGAAGTCTTCGAACTGTGGATGACCGGCCCGATGAAGCCCATCACCAAATACGGCGGCCTGCCGAAACCGACCGGCTGCGTTTGATCTTCACTGTTGTTGCACGCGCGTAGCGCCTCTTTAACGGGGCGCTACGCCGTTTCTACCATGCGAAAACTCGACCAACTGAATTTCGAAAACACGTTCGCGCGTCTGCCGGACAGTTTTCACAGCCGTCTGCATCCCACTCCGCTGCCCGATCCTTATCTGGTCAGCTTCAATGCGAATGCCGCCAGCCTGATCGATCTCGACAGCGCGGAAGCAGCGCGCGCCGATTTCGCCGAGCACTTCACCGGCAATCGCCTGCTGCCGGGTGCCGATCCGCTGTCCATGCTTTATGCCGGACACCAGTTCGGCCACTTCGTGCCGCAACTGGGCGACGGGCGCGCGATCCTGCTCGGCGAGATCAGGAACCGTGCCGGAGAGCTATGGGACGTGCAACTCAAGGGCGCCGGCATCACACCCTATTCGCGCCAGGGCGATGGCCGTGCGGTACTGCGCTCCAGCATCCGCGAATATCTGTGTTCGGAAGCCATGCACGGATTGGGTATACCCACCAGCCGCGCACTGTGCATCGTCGGCAGCGATGAGGAAGTCTATCGCGAGCGTATCGAATCCGCCGCGGTGCTCACCCGCCTCGCGCCTTCGCATGTGCGCTTCGGCTCGTTCGAGGTGTTCTTCTCCCGCGGCCAGCACGAACAGATCGCCACGCTTGCCGACTACGTCATCGCAAGACACTTCCCGCACCTGGTCCATTTTTCAGAAAACCAACGGGATGCCGACAAGTACCAGTTGTTTCTGAATGAGGTCACGCAGCGCACCGCCAGACTGATGGCGCAGTGGCAGGCGGTCGGCTTTTCGCATGGCGTGATGAACACCGACAACATGTCGATACTCGGCCTGACGTTCGACTACGGCCCGTTCGGCTTCATGGAAAGTTACGACCCCGGCTATATCTGCAACCATTCCGATCCGCGCGGGCGCTACGCTTACGATCAGCAGCCGCAGGTCGGACTGTGGAATCTTGCCTGTCTTGCCCAAGCCCTGTCGCCGCTGATACCGAAAGAACAGGCCCATGCGGTGCTGGACGGCTATGCCCCGGCCTATCATCAGCACTATGCGGAACTGATGGGCGCCAAACTGGGACTGGGCAAAAATTCCAGCGATGATATTCAACTGGTCGGCTCGCTGCTGGAAATCATGCACGCCAACCGGATCGATTACACCAACCTGTTTCGCAGCCTGGGAAATTTCGATTCGTCCGCGGATGCGACCAATAACACGTTGCGCGACCGGTTCATCGACCGCGCATCATTCGATGCCTGGGCCGCAGCCTATCGCGCGCGATTGCAACGGGAACCCGGCACGGACAGCGAACGCAAGACGCGCATGAAAGCGGTGAACCCAAAATACATCCTGCGCAATTACCTTGCGCAAAACGCGATCGAACAGGCGGAGAAGCACCGCGACTATAGCGAGATAGACCGGCTGCTGATGTTGCTCGGCAAACCGTTCGACGAACAACCGGAGATGGAGAGTTACGCCGCCGCACCGCCGGATTGGGCGCGACAGATCGAGGTGAGCTGCTCGTCCTGATTAATTATGGACAAGCAGCAGTGGTCACTGGTTGGGCCTACGAACGAATATCGCCGCGACTTGCTTCTTCGGTTTATGGGCCGCTTGCTCCGGCTGTTTGGCGGGAATAGCGCCGCCACTGCTGGGTTCGTAAGGCTTGTCAAACCACGGATCATGGGCTTTCTTCGGTGCGGCCGGGCGCGCGTTGCTGCGTTCTGCTGAATGCTCAGCCCGGGGAGCATGGCTGCGCTCCGCATGCTCGCCCCGTGGTGCGTGGCTGCGCTCAGAATGTTCAGCGCGCGGTGCCCTGGGGCTGCGTGCACTGTGCTGTGCAGCATGCGGCACGACCGCCGTTTCTTTTTCGATCTCTGTCTTGATCAGCTTCTCGATTTCCTTCAGGTATTTCTCTTCTTCGGGCGACACCAGCGAGATCGCCTTGCCGAAAGCGCCCGCGCGGCCGGTGCGGCCGATGCGGTGCAC
>DIYV01000073.1:4926-12246 GCA_002429165.1 Gallionella sp. UBA6045
TCTTGAAAGCTTCGAGTGCCTGCATGCGTTCCAGCTGTGTCTTGTCGCCATGGATCGCATCGGCGGCCACACCCTCTTTCTGCAATTGTTTGGCGAGACGGCCGGCGGTGAGCTTGGTCTTGGTGAACACCAGCACTTGCGATGCATCGCTGCCTCGCAACAGCTGCGCGAGCAATACGTGTTTGTCCGCCTGTTCGACCAGATAGACTTTTTGCGTGACGTTCTCGGCGGTGGCATTGCTGCGCGCGACTTCGATCAGCTTGGGATGTGTCAGAAATTCCGCCGACAGTTTCTTGATCTCGGTCGAAAAAGTCGCAGAGAACATCAGGTTCTGGCGTTGTTTCGGCAACAACGCCAGGATGCGTTTCAGGTCCGGCATGAAGCCCATATCCAGCATGCGGTCCGCCTCATCCAGCACCAGCATCTGCACCTGATTCAACTGCACCGACTTCATCTCGATGTGATCCAGCAGGCGGCCCGGCGTGGCGACCAGAATCTCCACACCCCGTTTCAGGGTCGGCGTCTGCGTCTTGATATCCACCCCGCCGAACACCACCAGCGAACGCAACTTGCAATGCTTCGCATAGGTCTTCACGCTCTCTTCCACCTGGATCGCCAGCTCCCGTGTCGGCACCAGAATCAGCGCGCGCACCGCGTGGCGCGCAGGCGAAGTGCTGGAACTGGCGTGCGGCAATAATTTCTGCAACATCGGCAGCACAAACGCCGCCGTCTTGCCGGTACCCGTCTGGGCGCCCGCCATCAGATCGCTGCCTTCCAGCACCAACGGGATGGCTTGAGCCTGAACAGGAGTGGGATTGGTGTAACCGGATTCGGTCAGTGCCTTGAGTATTTCAGGAGCCAGCTTTAAATCTGCAAAACTAATCGTAGTCAATTTTCTAATCTCTTCATAATGTTTGGAAATAGAGCTCCCCCAAGCTTCTAGCGGGTCATTATACGCTTCTGGCTCAAACACACACCCGTCTTAGGCTAACCATTTGTTTCCAGTTGTTTTATATGGGCTGGCCCCGTGATCTGCGCTTTTATAGCGGGACAAGCCGAGACGGCAGGTTATTGCGATCCAGCTCCTGCATCAACGCCCGTGGCTGCCCGATCTCTCCACGCGGCGCGGCAGCAACCGAATGTGCGTCATCGCACAGACCGCCTAGCCCGGCAAGACGACAATCCCAACTACGGTCGAGATTCCTGCATGCCCGGGATTACAAGATTCAAGGAGAACAATCATGACCCGAACGAAAAAGTGGCTGGTCGGTATTGCCGTATGCCTGTTGCTGCTCGTCACGGCAGTGTATTTCTTCGATTGGAATCTCGCCCGGCCGTATATCGCGCGCCAAGTGACCAGCTCGACGGGAAGAAGCTTTGCGATCAACGGCGATCTGGAGGTGCATGTTTCGCTACGGCCGCACATCATCGCCAACGACATCGTGATGGGCAACGCGGCGTGGAGCAAGGATCCGGTCATGGCACAGATCAAGCGCGCCGATTTCAAGATCGACCTCCTGAGACTCCTGATCGGCCGAATGTCATTTCCTGAAATCTCGTTGTCCGACATTCATCTGGTGCTCGAGGTAAACAAGGACGGCATGCCGAACTGGGTTTTCGGCAAGCAGGACAAGCAAAGTAAATTGCCCTCGATAGGTGCGCTCGCGATAGATCAAGGTAGCGTCGAGTTCCGTGATCCCACGACCAATACCGACCTGGCTCTCGAACTCCATACACTAACCCCCACCAAGGACGATCCTGAATCCATGGTCGAAGTGACTGGGGCAGGCCAATTCAAAGACATGGAAACCAAGCTCCAGGCGCGCGGCGGAGCGCTGCTTACGCTCTCCAACTCCGTCCGGCCATACCCGATCAAAGTGACCGCGACACTGGGAACCACCAAGGCCAGCATCGATGGAACGCTGATCGACCCTCTTCACTTCAATAACGAGGAAGTGAACTTCCGGCTCGAAGGCAGCGATCTGGCGCTGATGTACCCAATCGCGGGCGTACCGTTGCCCCCGACACCCGCGTACAAGTTGGCCGGTTACCTGAGTCATAGCGGAGACATCTGGACATTCAAACGCTTCAAAGGGAAAGTGGGCAAAAGCGATCTGAGCGGAGATTTTTCGGTGGACACCGGCAAGACTCCCCAATTGATTACCGCCGACGTGGTATCTCACGTGCTGGACATGAATGACCTGGCCGGTATCATCGGCGCGGACAATGCCGCGATGCCGAACGGCAAGGTGCTGCCGACTGCGCCCTTCAACCTCGAAAAGCTGCGTGCTGCAGATGCCGATGTCCGGTTCAAGGGCGAGAAGATCATTACCCAGAAATTGCCGATCGAAAAAATGGAAGCACATCTCACCGTCAAGGACGGCGCGCTAAAACTTGACCCGCTTAACTTCGGTATCGCCCGCGGAGACCTGGTTACGGTGATCACCATGGACGGGCGCAAGTCGCACCTCGTCACTCACGCCGACATCACGGCAAAAGGCCTGTATCTGAACCTGCTGTTCCCGGAATCGAAACTGAATGACTCCAGCGAAGGCACCTTGGGCGGACGCGCGACACTCGATACCAGCGGAGACTCGATCGCGCAAATGATGGGATCGGCGAACGGCGAGGCGGCGCTGATCATGGACGGCGGCACCATCAGCGAGCTGCTGCTCAGGTTGTCCAATCTAGACATCGCCAATTCGTTCCTGGTGTTGCTGCGCGGCGACAAGCAAGTCCCGGTTCGCTGCATGGTCGCTAACTTCAAGGCCGTCGGGGGAAATTTCCAGGTTCAGGATCTGGTGCTCGATACGCCCAAGGTAAACATCACCGGCGAGGGCAATGTGAACTTTGGCGATGAATCGCTGCACCTGAAATTGGTGTCACAGTCCAAGGGATTCAGCCTGGCTTCATTGCGCGGCCCGATCCTCATCACCGGCTCGTTCAAAAAGCCAAAGGTGAAACCCGACATGGGCAAGGTAATGGCACGCGGAAGCCTCGCAGCAGGACTGGGCGCGTTGACCGCCGGCATCGGCGCGCTGTTACCGCTGCTCGAGTTCGGCAAGAAAAAAGACAGCAACTGCGCCGCGTTGATGAGTCAGGCAAAGTCGGATGCGGGCATCAAGCAAAGCGATATCGCGCCTCACTGAGCGACGTTCCGATGCCGCCTGCCAGGCTACGCGGCCGATTCGTGCAGAAAATTCAACACCACCAGCTCGTCGCGCCGCAACGCAGCATGCGACGATTCATGATGGGCGTTGTGCGTTTTCGGCTCCGGAGAATGCGGAGCCGTAAGACCCAGGTGATAGGCGCTCAACAGCGCGGGATGCACGTAATACTTGCGGCACACGGCGCGCGTATTGCCGAGCCGTTCCGCCACCGCGTCGAGCGCCCGCAGGATGTTGCGGTCCGCCTTGCTGCGGCTGGCCGCCGGCCCCATCTTTCGCAACGCCACGGCCGCCACCATGGTGCCGCCCCAGGTGCGGAAGTCCTTGGCCGTGATATCGCGGCCGCTGACTTCCCGCAGATAGTCGTTCACGTCGTCCGACAAGATCGGCTTGCGCTGGCCGGACTCATCGACATACTGGAAGATTTCCTGCCCGTGCAATTCCTCGCAACGCTGCACGATAAGGGCGAGCCGCGGATCGTCGACCGCCACGATGTGCTCGACTCCACTCTTGCCGCGGAAGCTGAAGCGCAACAGCGAGCCAATGACCTTCGCATGCTTCCTCAGCATCGTCGTCAGCCCATAGGAGTGGTTCTTGCGCGCGTATTCGTCGTTGCCGACGCGGATCAGCGTCCTGTCCAGCAGCCACACCACCGAAGCGAGCATCTGACGCCGGGACTGTTCGCCGGCGCGCAGATCGCGCTCCACCCGCTCGCGCAGCACAGGCAGGATCTCGCTGAATTCGAACATGTGGCGAAATTTGGTTTGATCGCGTGCCGCGCGGTACAAAGGATGGTAGTGATACTGCTTGCGGCCGCGCGCATCGCGTGCGGTCACCTGGATGTGCCCATCGGGATCGGGGCAAATCCATACGTTGGCCCACGCAGGCGGGATCACCAGCGCGTTAAGCCGCTTGCGCATGACCGGGTCTTCTATGCGCAAGCCGTCCGCATCCGCATAGCTCCACCCCTTGCCGGAACGGCGCCGACTAATACCGGCAAAGACATCGCTGACATACTTCAGGCCGGCGCGGGTCGCCACCTTGCAATACTCGAGATGCTTCGATGAATTCATTTTGTTACTCCTCTTTTTTCAAGCGGCATGGCATACGCGTTGAATAAACAGCGATAGCGGCGCGCTTCGATGGAGACATTGTCAACGGGTTTCGCCAGACCATCTGTGCGGCAACGCACTTGGCAGAGAATTGATCTATTGCATCACAGGCTGAAATTTGTCGGCCTGGCGGAGGAGATGATTCAGCGCTTGCGCCCAGGCCCCTTTCGTAGGGGGTCGAGCAAAGACGACAAACCGTTGTGATCCAGTTCCTGCATCAGCGCCAGCAACTGCCCGAGTTCGCCGGACGGGAAGCCCTTGCGCGCAAACCAGTTGAGATAATTTCCGGGCAGGTCGGCGATCAAGCGGCCCTTGTACTTTCCGTAAGGCATCTCGCGCGTGACCAGCAATTCCAGGTGTTCGTTGTTCATCTCAAAAATATGTATTGATTGGTTCGTTCTTAGGTCAACTAAAAGCCCGCTCCTACATACTTACTTTCCAATGGGACGTTGATCATTGCCGCAATGTACTCACAGATGTTGCAGGTCGCCCGGAACATCGATGTCGGCAAAGATTCCGGCATCGTCGATCTTGATATCCGTGACTTGGGGTATATCACGCTCCAGCAAACGACGGGCACCATTATCACCCTGCAGGTCCAGCAATTGATCGAAGTAATGAGAAGCAAACCCGACCGGATGGCCGCGCCTGCCGGCGCGGGAGGGAGCAGCCATGTCTGCCCCGTCCAGCAGCGCATTCCGCACGGCCGCGATTGCAGACACAGGTACGGCAGCCATATCGGCCAGCCCGATCAGCCATCCGGCGGCGTCACTGTTTGCGCGCACGCCGCAGACCAGACTTGCGGCCATACCCTGCGCGGCATCCGCACATTCGATCCAGTCTATCTGCGCCGACCTGGTCTCGCCCAGTGCGGTTTCGATCGCGCTGCAAAATGATTCCGCCCCCGATCTGACGACTACCGTGATCTGCACGAACGTCTCCAGCCATGGCAGCAGGCTGTGCGCGGCGAGCGGCATCGTCACGCCGCGCAGCGTCACCGGATGCAGCAACTTGTCCGAACCGAAGCGGCTCGAGGCTCCCGCCGCCAGCACGACGGCGGCGATGTCGTTCCGATCGTGCACCGGGTCAGACAAATTTTTCACGGTCGAAAGGCATGCGGCGCATGCGCTTGCCGGTCAGCGTAAACACCGCGTTGGCAACCGCAGGCGCGATCGGCGGCAAACCCGGTTCGCCGATGCCGGTGGGAGCCTCGCTGCTTGCCACGAAATGCACGTCAACCTGCGGCATTTCGGAAAAACGCAGCGGCGGATAATCGTTGAAATTGGATTGCATCACGCGGCCTTTGTCCAGCGTGATCTCGCCATGCAGCGCGGCGGAGAGTCCGTAGACGATCGCGCTTTCGATCTGCTGATGGACGCCGTCCGGATTGATGACCTGGCCGCAATCGACCGCGGCGACCACGCGATGCACACGGATCTTGCCATTTTCCAGCGACACCTCGGCGACCTCGGCCACATAGCTGTTGAACGACTGGTGCACCGCGACGCCGTAGGCATGACCGGCCGGCAATTTCTTCCTGCCCCAGCCGGCTTTTTCCGCGGCCAGTTGCAGCACGCCCCGGTAACGCGAAGCCGCAGGCAGGTTACCGAGCCGGTACGCGACCGGGTCTTTCTTCGCAAGATGCGCCAGTTCGTCGATCATCGTTTCGACCACGAACGCGGTATGCGAATGGCCGACCGAACGCCACCACTGCACCGGCACCTCGTTGCCCGTGGTGTGCAGATCGACCTGCAGGTTGGGGATCGCATAGGGTATATCGGCCGCTCCCTCAACTGAAGTGGCGTCGATGCCGTTATGCACCATAAAGCCCTCGAACGGCGTGCCGGCAACGATGGACTGGCCGACGATGGTGTGTTTCCAGGCCACCGGCTTGCCGTTCTTCGCGATGCCCGCCTCGATGCGGTCCGCCCACATCGGCCGGTAATAGCCGCCCTGCGTGTCGTCCTCGCGCGTCCACACCACCTTGATCGGTTGTTTGATTGCCATCGCCGCCTGTATCGCCTCGATCACGAAATCCGAGTGCGGATTGGCGCGCCGGCCGAAACCGCCGCCGAGGAAAGTGGTTTGTACTTCCACCTGCTCCGGTTTCAGCCCGGCGGTCTTGGCCGCCATGTTGCGGTCCATGGTCTGCATCTGGGTGCCGGTCCAGATGCTGCAGTGATCCGGTTTCAGGTCCACTACCACGTTGAGCGGCTCCATCGCTGCGTGCGCGAGATACGGCACCTGATATTCGGCGCTGACCGTCTTGTGCGCTTCCTTCATGCCCTTCACGGGATCGCCATTCGTGCGCGCCACCATACCCGGTGTTTTGGCCAGCTCGAAATATTCCGCAAACATCTTCGGGGTAGACAGCGCCGCACCCGGTCCATCATCCCAGTCGATCTCCAGCATGTCGCGCGCGGTCTTCGCCGGCCAGAAACCGGATGCGGCGACCGCGATCCCGGTCGGCACCTGGTAGACACCCTGCACACCCGCGACCTTGCGCGCATCGGTCGCATCGAAGCGTTTCACCTTGCCGCCGAACACCGGGCTGCGCGCGATCAGCACCGTCAGCATGCCTGGCAGGTAAACGTCCAAGCCGAACTGCGCGGTGCCGTTGATCTTGGCCGGCGTGTCGAGACGTTTCGTTGCCTTGCCGATGATCTTGAAATCCCTGGGCGACTTCAGTGCGACTTGGTCCGGAAGCGGCAGCTTGTTCGCCGCATCGGCCAGTGCACCGTAACTCGCAGTCTTGCCGCTCCTGGCATGGATCACCTTGCTGTTCTCGGCATGGCATTCGCTTTCCGGCACGCCCCATTGCTGCGCCGCGGCGCGGATCAGCATCACCCTGCCGCTGGCGCCGACGCGCCTGAGCTGCTCCCACGACGACGGGATGCTGGAACTGCCGCCGGTCATTTGCATGCCCATACCGGGGCGGTTATACACTGCGGCCACCGGCGCCGACACGACGCTGATGCGGCTCCAGTCGGCTTCCAGTTCCTCCGCGATCAGCATCGGCAGCGAGGTGTAGACACCCTGCC
>DIYV01000036.1 GCA_002429165.1 Gallionella sp. UBA6045
AACTGGGAAGGCACATTGCTCAATGCGCTGCTGCATTACGCGCCGCAGTTGGCCGAGGTGCCGCGCGCCGGCATCGTGCACAGGCTGGACAAGGACACCAGCGGTTTGCTGGTGGTGGCCAAGACCATTCCCGCGCAAACCGCACTGGTGCGCCAACTGGAGGCGCGCAGCGTGCAGCGGGAATACCTGGCTCTGGTGCATGGCGAATTGTCCCGCGCCGGCAAGGTGGATGCGCCGATAGGGCGGCATCCCACCCAGCGCGTCAAGATGGCGGTGGTGGAAAACGGCAAGGCCGCGGTCACCCACTACGAGATCGAGAAAAAGTTCCCGAGTTGCACATTGCTGCGCTGCCGGCTGGAAACCGGCCGCACCCACCAGATCCGTGTCCATCTGGCGCGCATCGGACATCCCCTGGTGGGCGACAGCGTGTATCTCAAGGGCCCGCAAAAATGCGTGCCGCAATTGCGCGCATTGCTGGCCGGTTTTCCCCGCCAGGCATTGCACGCCACGCGGCTCGCGCTGGAACATCCGGTCAGCGGCGAATGGATGGAATGGCATGTGCCGCTGCCGCGGGACATGCAACAGCTGCTGAAAGAAATACAGGCCATAGTGAATGAGCCTGCCTGAACATTTGATCATTCCGGATTGGCCCGCGCCGATCAATGTGAAATCCCTGCAGACTACGCGCGCAGGCGGCATCAGCAGCCCGCCCTATGACAGCTTCAATCTCGGCGACCATGTCGGCGATGCGCCACTGGCGGTTGAACGCAACCGCATATTGCTCAACAGGCTGCTGCCGAGCGAACCGGTGTGGCTGGAGCAAGTGCATGGCATTCGGGTGGCGAATGCGGACAGGGCGAGCTGTCTGCCGCAGGCCGATGCCTGCATCGCGCGGCACCGCGGCGCGGTGTGCGTGGTGATGACGGCGGATTGTCTGCCGATCCTGTTGTGCGATACGCAGGACGGCGTGGTCGGTGCGGCACATGCCGGATGGAAAGGCCTGGCGGCCGGGGTGATCGAAGCCGCCGTGCAGGCGATGGATGTTGCACCGGAAAATATCATGGTGTGGCTGGGGCCGGCCATCAGCCAGGATGAATTCGAGGTCGGTGACGAGGTGCGTGCGGCTTTCCTGGCGATACAGCCGCAAGCCGCTTCGGCATTCATTCCCGGCCGGAACGGAAAATGGTTCGCCGACCTCTGCGCGCTGGCACGCTTGCGTCTGAATGCGCTCGGCATCACCGCAATCTACGGCGGCGGCTACTGCACATACCGCGAGCGCGAGCGGTTTTTCTCCTATCGCCGCGACGGCGTGACCGGCCGCATGGGGACGTTCATCTGGCTGGAATAGCCGGAGCGGATCGTCAACCTGATATAATCCGCGCCCTTGATTTTCTGAATAACCTCCCATGAACGTACTACTGTGGATCGTCGTGTCGAGTTTCATCGGCGGCGTGCTGAGCGTGCTGTGCGCCGCACTGTTCGCGTTGAACGCCCGCGCGCATTGGGTCAACTCGCTGGTCAGTTATGCAATCGGGGCCTTGCTGGGCGCGGCATTTCTGGAGATATTGCCCGAAGCCCTCAAACTGACTGACAGTGTTTCAAAGGTCAGCGGCGCGGTGCTGGCGGGCATATTGATATTTTTCACGCTGGAGAAATTATTGCTCTGGCGGCATTGTCACCACGATCATTGCGAAGCGCATGAACCTGTTGTACCTAACGAGCATGGGCGCAGCGGCGCCATGATCATGGTGGGCGACACTTTCCATAATTTTGTCGATGGCGTCATCATTGCCGCCGCATTCCTGGCCGACGTGAATCTGGGTATCGTCACCGCGCTGGCGATCATCGCGCATGAGATACCCCAGGAAGTCGGCGATTTCATGATCCTGCTGCATTCCGGTTACACCAAGGCGCAGGCGTTGCTGCTTAACCTGGTGTCCAGCCTGGCCACATTATTGGGCGGTGTGCTGGCTTATTACGCTTTGCAATCCATGCAGAGTATCGTGCCGACGCTATTGGCTTTGGCCGCGGCGAGCATGATCTATGTGGCAGTCGCCGACCTGATTCCCGGACTGCATAAACGCACCACTTTGCGCGACACGCTGGAGCAGGTCGTGCTGATCGCGCTGGGCATATCCTCGATAGTCCTGGTCCAGCTACTTGTGTCCGAATAAGGCAACCCCGCAATGAAAAAAAATTCCATACCCAAAGTCGGTTTCGTCTCGCTCGGTTGCCCGAAAGCGACCGTGGATTCCGAGCACATCCTCACCCGTCTGCGCGCCGAGGGCTATCTGATTTCCGGCACCTATCAGGATGCCGATCTGGTGGTGGTCAACACCTGCGGTTTCATCGACAGCGCGGTGGAAGAGTCGCTGGATGCGATCGGCGAAGCGCTTGCAGAAAACGGCAAGGTGATCGTCACCGGTTGCCTGGGCGCCAAGGGAGACGTGGTAAAACAGGCTCATCCCAGCGTACTCGCCGTTACCGGTCCGCACGCTGCCGACGAGGTGATGGAAGCGGTGCATCAGCATCTGCCCAAGCCGCATGATCCGTATATGGATCTGGTCCCGCCGCAGGGGATACGCCTCACCCCAAAACACTTCGCTTACGTGAAGATTTCCGAGGGCTGCAACCATCGCTGCACCTTCTGCATCATCCCCAGCCTGCGCGGCGATCTGGTCAGCCGTCCGGTCGGCGATGTGATGCAGGAAGCACAGAATCTGGTCAACGCGGGCGTGAAGGAATTGCTGGTGATCTCGCAGGACACCAGCGCCTACGGCGTTGACGTGAAATATCGCACTGGATTCTGGGGCGGCAAGCCGCTCAAGAGCCGCATGACCGAGCTGGCCGCCGCGATGGGAGAACTCGGCGCGTGGGTGCGCCTGCATTATGTCTACCCTTATCCGCATGTGGACGAAGTGATCCCGCTGATGGCGCAAGGGAAGATCCTGCCGTATCTGGATATACCGTTCCAGCATGCCAACCAGCGCATCCTGAAATTGATGAAGCGTCCGGCCAGCAGCGAGAATGTGCTGGCGCGCATCAAGCAATGGCGCGAAATCTGCCCCGACCTGACACTGCGCAGCACCTTCATCGTCGGCTTCCCGGGCGAGACCGAGGAAGAATTTGAAGAGCTGCTGGATTTCCTGGAGGAAGCGCAGTTGGATCGTGTTGGCGCTTTCGCCTACTCTCCTGTGGATGGCGCAGTGGCCAATGCATTGCCCGACCACATTCCACCTGAAATACAACAGGAACGTCTGGCGCGGCTGATGCTGCTGCAAGAGGGGATCAGCGAACAGCGCCTTAAACGCAAGATCGGCAAGACGATGAAGGTTTTGGTGGATGAAGTTGGCAAACAGGGCGCGATTGCGCGCAGCTCTGCAGATGCACCGGAAATCGATGGCGTGGTGTACATAGCGAATGGATCACACCTGAATCCCGGAGATATTGTTGAAGTGAAGATTACGGATTCCGATATCCACGATCTGTGGGCGGAAATCGTTTAGCCGTATTTGCTTCGTTGCGGGGATGGGGAAATTACCCCTTGGCCGGACTCGAGGCGCCATCGGCCTTGTCAACGGGGTATTCACCGCCCGGAAGCATACCATCCCGCTTGTTCATGTCGCTTTTGAACTGCTGGCGTTCTTCCGGCGACATGTTATTGAAGTGTTCGCGCATTTCATTGCGGCGTTCTTCGCGCTGTTCCTGCGGCATGTTCTTCCAGTGCTCTTTCATTATTATACGAATTTGCCCCCGCTCCTCGGGTGACATTTGTTCCCAGTGTTCACGAATTTCTTTGCGTTGTTCGGCAAGTTGGTCGGGGGACATGTTCTGCATCTCCTGGCGCATCAATTCACTTTCATGAGTGCGCTGCTCCGGCGTCATGGATTTCATGCGCTCGATGCGTTCCTGAAAGGTGAGTTTGTGTTCTCCGTTTGCGTTCGCAGCGGCGGCAGGCTGAGCGCCTTTTAACGGCATGGTATCGGCAGCCAGCGCATTCAGGCTGAACAAAGTGGCGATAACCGCAAAAATCAGCGATTTCAAAATACTGTACATTAATTCTTCCCTGAGATTTTTTTACGGCTTACTTGGCATTGGGAGCATAGTATGATTGGAATGTAAGCAGAGTATTTTTACCAGCACCTAAGATGTAAATGTTTGTTTCAATTTTTTACGTTTTCACAACCTCCTGTATGTTATGTGTATCATGCCGCAATGGCTAACCCACAGCGTATTTTAATTGTTGATGACGATGCTCGTTTGCGCGAGCTGTTGCTGCGCTATTTGTCCGAGCAGGGCTTCGAGTCCAAGGCGGTAGGCGACGGCAAATCGCTGGACAAGGCGTTGACACTGAAGCGCTATCACTTGCTGGTGCTGGACCTGATGTTGCCGGACGAAGACGGGTTGGCGATTTTGCGCAGGTTGCGCGGTGCGGGTGAGAACGTCCCGGTGATTCTGCTCACCGCCAAGGGCGATGAGATCGATCGTATCGTCGGTTTGGAAATGGGCGCCGATGATTATCTGCCCAAGCCGTTCAATCCGCGCGAATTGGTGGCGCGCATCCATGCGGTGTTGCGCCGCAAGGGGTCGCAGCCGGTTGGGGCACCTGAAATCGAGGAAAAGAGTATCTCGTTCGGCGATTGTGAATTGAATCTGGCCACACGTGTGCTGACAAGATCCGGCGAGCAGATTTCCCTGTCTACCGGGGAATTCGCGTTGCTCAGGGCTCTGGTGACCCATCCGCGCCAGCCGCTTTCACGCGACAAGTTGATGGAGCTTGCCCGCGGTCGCGATCATGATCCGTTTGATCGCGCCATCGATGTGCAAGTCTCGCGCCTGCGCAAGCTGGTCGAGCCAGACCCCGCCAAACCGCGTTTCATCCAGACGGTGTGGGGACACGGATACGTGTTCGTTCCCGATGGAGCCAGCCATTGATTGACTTGCCAGGGTCCTTGCTGGCGCGTTCTTTTTTGCTCATCGTTGTGTTGATTGTGCTGTCGCTTGCGACTTCTGTGGTGATTTTTCGCCATGTTCAACAGGAACCGCATGCAAAGCAGATGGCGCAGCTGGTCGTGTCGGTGGTCAATCTTACCCGGGCCGCCGTGCTGTCCGCAGCACCCGAATGGCGTTCCGCGCTGCTGGCCGAATTAGCCGGATCAGAAGGGCTGCGTCTGCATATGGCAGATGACAGCGATGTGCTCAAGCCATTGCCCGAGCAACCGGCAGAAATGAGTCTGATGATGGAGAAGGTGCGCGAAAGTTTGGGCAGCGAAACGCGTTTTGCGGCAGAACGCAATGGCGAAGAAGCTTTATGGGTAAGCTTTTTTATCGGTCATGAAGAGTTCTGGATCGCGCTGCCCAAGGATCGGGTCGAGAATCCTGTGTATGAGGTATTGTTTCCCTGGAGCTTGCTGGTATTAGTGCTGGCATTGCCTGGCGCATACTTCACCGCGCACCAGATTACGCGTCCGCTGGAGAAAATCGCACAGGCCGCCCTGCAGGTGGGGCAGGGAACCTGGCCGGAGCCGCTTCCCGAAAGCGGGGCGCAGGAGATCGTCACGGTATCGCGGGCTATCAACCAGATGTCCGCCGATCTTGCGGCCAACGAACGCGAGCGGGCGCTGGTGTTGGCCGGCATCTCGCATGATTTGCGTACCCCGCTGGCGCGGGTGAGAATCGCCGCAGAATTGAGCGCGGATGAATCGTTGCGCGAAGGCCTGGCTGCCGATGTGGAACAGATGGATGCGGTGATCCAGCAATTCCTCGACTATGCGCGTCTCGATGAAAGCGAGGCGATGCTGCAGGCAGATATGAAATCGCTGGTACAAGAAGCCGCGCAACAATTTTCCGCGCAAGCCAAATCGTTAACGCTCGACTTGGACGATGTTCCATCCATTCCCGTCAGGCCGCTGTTATTGAAGCGCGCCCTCAGCAATCTGCTGGATAACGCCATCAAGCATGGCGGAGGTGAAATCACCGTGCAACTCCGGCGGGAGGAAGACAATATCGTTCTGACGGTAGCGGACCGCGGCACGGGCATCCCTAGTTCGCAACATGCAATGGTGAAACGTCCTTTCGTCCGTCTGGAATCCGCACGCAGCAATTCAACCGGATCAGGCTTGGGTCTGGCCATCGTCGAACGCGCTGCGCGATTGAACGACGGAGAATTAATTCTGGCAGATAACGCGGCGGGAGGACTGGTGGCCAAGCTGGTATTGCCGTGCACCTGATAAGGGATTAACCGGACTTTTCCAGTTCTGAATATGAAGCGCCAAAAAACGCGACCGCTTCCGCCTCAACCCTGGTCCGCGTCATCGGCGGCAGGCTCTGCCAGATGCGCTTGCCATAGGGTTTGCTGATCAGGCGCGGATCGCAGATCATCAGCACGCCCCGGTCGGATTCATCGCGGATCAATCTGCCCGCGCCCTGCTTGAGCGTGATGATCGCGCGCGGCAACTGGTACTCCATGAATGCATTGCGCCCCTGTTTGTTGAGTTGCGCGATGCGCGCCGCCAGCACCGGATCGTCGGGCGGCGCGAACGGCAGCTTGTCGATGATCACCAGCGACAGGGCTTCGCCGCGTACGTCCACCCCTTCCCAGAACGACTGGCTGCCGAGCAGCACCGCGTTGCCGTGGTCGCGGAAGCGAGTCAGCAACTCGCTGCGCGAACCTTCGCCCTGCAGCAGCAGCGGGTAGGTGAGACCTTTGCGGTCGAATTCGGCGGTAAGAATTTCGTGCGCGCGCTGCATCGCGCGCAGGCTGGTGAACAGCAGGAAGGCGCGACCCTTGCTCGCTTCGATCAAGGGCAGCGCAGCCTGCACTACCGCCTCGGTATAGCCTTCGCTGTTCGGCTCCGGAAGTCCGGTCGGCACATACAGCAGCGCCTGCTCGGCGTAATTGAACGGGCTGTCCCAGCACGCGGTCTGCGCGTTGAGCAGCCCCATCTGGTTCTGGTAGAGCGAAAAATTCTGTTTCACCGCCAGCGTCGCGGACGTGAATATCCAGGCGCGCGCGGTGCCGGCTATCTGCTTCTCGAAGATCTCGGCGATGGACAACGGCGTGGTGTTGAGTTGCAAAGAATGGTGAAATACCTCCAGCCAGCGCACCTGATCTGTTTCGTCACCTGATTGCCAATGCTTGAGCTGCTGCGCCAGCGCCTGTGCGCGTTGCCAGCAGTTCTCCAGCCCTTCGCTGCGCTCCGCCTGTTTTTCCAGCAGGCCGGACAGCTGTGCCAGCTTTTCGCCCAGGGTCTTCAGCGCGGGCGCGAACTCCTTGAAATTCTCCGTCGCCGTGGCAGGCATCCTGCCCTCCTTCTTGAACACCAGCCGCAAGTCGCGCGCGGCCTTGTCCAGTTCGTCGCAGGCTTGGGGCAGCGGCGCGAAATCCTTGGCCCCGGCCGCGGCCTCAATGCGCGTGTCTCGCGCCAGGTCGAGCAACAGCGCGGTGGATAACGTCTCGCCGAAGAACAGGCTGGCGGTCTCCGGCAACTGGTGCGCCTCGTCGAAGATCACCGTGTTGCAGGCCGGCAGCAGTTCCGCCACGCCCTCGTCGCGCAGCATCACGTCCGCGAAAAACAGGTGATGGTTCACCACCACGATGTCCGCCTTCATCGCCTCGGTGCGCGCCTTGAGTACGAAGCATTCCTTGTGGTTGGGGCATTCCTGGCCGAGGCAGTTGTCGCGCGTCGAGGTGACCTGCATCCAGATCGGCGCGTTCTCAGGCACGTCCGCCAGCCCGCCCTTGTCGCCCGAGTCGCTGACCTTGGCGTATTGCTTGATCCTGCCCAGATGCTTGATGTCTTCGCGCGTCTTGAACATGCCGTCCGATTCGGTGCGCGCCAGATGGTAGTGGCACAGGTAGTTCGAGCGTCCCTTGAGCAGCGCCACCGAAACCGGCGCCTTCAGCGCATCGCGCACCATAGGCAGGTCTTTCTGGAACAACTGGTCCTGCAGGTTCTTGGTGCCGGTCGAGATGATCACCTTGCCGCCCGCGAGCAGCGCGGGAACCAGGTAGGCAAAAGTCTTGCCGGTACCCGTGCCTGCCTCGACGACCAGGATCGCGTTGTTGCGTATCGCCTCGGCAACTTTCAAAGCCATTTCGCGCTGCTGCGCGCGCGGACGGAACGACGCGACTTCAGAGGCAAGCGGGCTTTGTTCGGAAAAAAAACGTTCGACTTCGAGGGACACGGAAGAGTAATCAGGTATTCAGGAGAAAGTTTATTGTTGTCAGCGAACGTTGAATATATCGTCATTCCCGCGAAAGTGGGAATCCAGTTTGATGAAATGACTGGGTTCCCGCTTTCGCGGGAACGACAAAATCAGGCCTGTTCAACATTTGTCTGAAGAGGTTCATGTCGATGAGCAAGCGCAACGTCATGCAGCAGTTATCGGCAACTCGATTTCTTCCGCACGCCATGCGGCGTAGCGCAATGCTTGCGTGATGTCTTCCGCTTCGAGATAGGGATACAAGGCGAGAATTTGCGGCGTGCTTTTACCGCTGGCGACCAGTCCGGTGAGCATGCCTACAGTGACACGTTGCCCACGGACACACGGCTTGCCACCCATGACGGCGGGATCGGCGGTGATGCGGTTAAGTTGTTTCATGGTGAGACTCCTTAGCTTGGGTGTGGCAGCATGGCTATTTTAGCGGATATTCTTGCGAGCCATATCGCGTTATTGTACGCGCGGACGGAACGATGCGACTTCGGCAGCAAGCGGGCTTTGTTCGGAAAAAAACGTTCGACTTCGAGGGACACGGTTGGGAAATTTATCCTGACTAAAGGTAATATGAATATTGGCTCGGGGCAGCGTTACAGTGCGGTGTTAATTTTACGCGAGCGAGTATCATAGCGGTACGAATTTCGAGATTCATATGCGAAAGGAGGTGCAGCGATGGCGAAAAGAACTTTTCCCTTATCCAACGTTTACCGCCTGCTGGAGCCGGGTCCGGTGGTGCTGGTGACCACCGCGCACAAGGGCAGGGCGAACATCATGACCCAGTCGTGGCACACGATGATGGAATTCGTGCCGCCGCTGGTGGGCTGCGTGATCAGCGGGCGGAATTACAGCTTCGATGCGCTGGTTGCAACGAAACAATGCGTGATCAGCATCCCGACTGTGGAACTGGCAAAGCAGGTGGTGGGCATCGGCAACTGTTCGGGAAAGAAAGTGGACAAGTTCAAGAAGTTCAAGCTGACGCCGCTGCCCGCATCAGAGGTGGCGCCGCCGCTGATCGCCGAGTGCTACGCGAATCTTGAATGCAGGGTCGCCGATAGCAGGCTGGTGAACAAGTACAACTTCTTCGTGCTGGAAGTAGTCAAGGCGTGGATAGACCCCGCGATGAAGAATCCGCGTACCCTGCATCACCAGGGCAATGGTGTGTTCATGGTGGGGGGCGAGACGATCAAACTGCCTTCAAAAATGAAATGATCCGGTCAGTGAAGATCCTGCAAATCAAGTTTGATAAGCAAGGCAAAGTGCGCAGTTATAACTGGTTGGCTTCCAGTCAATAGATATCGCAAGGCCGGACAAGCTGCTGCCTGTTCGGCCTTGCAACACGGCCAACTGCCCGGTGCGTATCAGGGGCGGATATATGCGTAGCCGTGCTGTTGCTTCTTGATGATCTCGACCACGCCCGAGGGGACATAGCTGGTATTCACAAGCATGTCGGCATCCGTCAGCTTCATAGCCTTCATCGTGTTTTGACAAGCCACGATGGCGATACCCGACTTTTTGGACTCGTCGATCCGATTGGCGACGACGGAATCCATCTTGAGCATGCCTATTCCGGGACCATAAGCGACGATCTCGATATCAACCTTGTCCGCTCCGAATGCAGTCTGCACATTTTTCGCATTGTTGAGCGCCAGATTCCATTTGCCGCTATCGGCATCGCTGACCTGTATTACCACTTTTTCTTTTGTCGCCGCTGCTTCAGAGGCGGTTGCATTGAATGATGTCATAGATAACGAAAGGGCAAATGCGGCAGCCAGTATATTGAAATATTTCATTTATGATTTTCCTCGTGAATTATAAAAGTATAACCTTGCAAACAACTACAGCCATCCCCGATCGGCGGAGCGATAAAAATCACCCCGGATATTTTGAATATCCCCGTGCCGAGGTTGAGACGATTCTAGCATGGCGCCCTTGATATTCGATCGAAATATCCCAGCGATAATAGTGTTGCTGCGGAATGAAGCAAACGGCGATACTGTGTGATTTTAATTGATCAATATTGCCGATCGTTATCGCAATCAACCCGGCGCCGGGAGTCAGGTAATGCAGATTTGGGTGGATGCCGACGCGTGTCCGAAGGTCATCAAGGAAATTTTGTTCCGAGCTGCGGACAGGCGACAATTCCAATTGACGCTGGTTGCAAACAAGCCACTGTATTGCCCGCCATCACGGTTTATCCGCGCCATACAGGTGCCGGCGGGTTTTGACGTGGCCGATAACAGGATCGCCCAATTGGTCGAGCCGCGTGACCTGGTGATCACAGCCGATATTCCGCTGGCCGCCGATGTGATCGCGCGTGGCGGCCATGCCTTGAATCCGCGCGGGGAGTTTTATACTGTGGACACGATCCAGGAGAGGCTGACCATGCGTAATTTCATGGATGGCTTGCGCGGCAGCGGCGTGGAGACGGGCGGCCCGCCGGTTTTCAGCCAAAGTGATCGCCGGGAATTTGCCAATCAGCTGGACAAATTTCTGGCCAGACATGCGTGAATCCGGGGTGAGCTGCGCTGTTGGCGTGGTGTATTGAACTAGCGTATGCTTTGCGTGTCAATCGCGGGGTGAAGGAGCGCAAAGATGCTGCATTATTTTCGTAATCCACTGGTTTATCTGATACCCATAGCCCTGCTGCTCTCGGCATGCGCCACGACACAGCTTACCTCGGTCTGGAAAGACCCGTCATACCAGACACGCCCCGCCAGGATCCTGGTAATCGGGGTAGCCAGGAGTCCGCTCAACAGAAGACTTTTCGAGGACGAGTTTGTCCGGCAGCTGAAATCCCGCGGTACGGATGCCATCGCAAGCTATACCGTTCTTCCCGATGCGCAACAGGGTGACCAGGCGGACATCGCGAAAAAAGTGGCCGAACTGGGGGCCGATACGGTGCTCATCACCAGACTGGTGAGCAAAAAAGTCGTGCAGGTCTATGTGCCGGGCACGCCCTACTATCCGCCGCCTTTTTACGATACCTGGCCGAACTATTACGTTTATGGCTACCGTTACATGTACACGCCGGGTTATATCGCCACTGACGAATATGCAGTCATCGAGACCAATCTGTATGATGCAAAGACAGACAAGCTGATCTGGGCTGCCTCATCGGAGACGGGGATAAACGACTCGGATAAAAATCTGATCCAGTCCTACATCAAGGTAATGGTGAACAACATGATCGGACTGGGACTGCTGGGCAAATAAACTATCCTGTTCAATTCACGCGGTACTTGCAGTGGTTCTGTATACGGCCACTCAAATAATGAATAATAATGGCCCCCGGATATGAGGGGCGCGATAACCGGCATTAACATCCTCCGGCTAGCCACACAAAAGCCAAATAAAAAATAGACATGGCAAAACCAAAAACGATTTACTCCTGCACGGAATGCGGCGGACAGGTATCCAAGTGGCAGGGGCAGTGCCCGCACTGCGACGCATGGAACACCCTGGTGGAGAGCGTGGCAGAAGTTGCGGCGAGCGGGAAGAACCGTTTCAACGCGCTGGCGGCAACCGGCAGGGTGCAGATGCTCGCCGAGGTTGAAGCGGCGGAAGTACCGCGCACGCCCACCGGCATCGTCGAGTTCGATCGCGTGCTGGGCGGCGGGCTGGTGCAGGGCGCGGTGGTGCTGATCGGCGGCGACCCCGGCATTGGCAAATCCACCTTGTTGCTGCAAACACTGGCGCATCTCTCCACGCACAAAAAAGTGCTGTATGTCAGCGGCGAGGAATCGACACAGCAGATCGCATTGCGCTCCAAGCGGCTGATGCTGGATGCTCATGCAATGCACCTGCTGGCGGAGATCCAGCTGGAAAAGATCCAGGCGGCCATCGCGCAGGAAAAACCGGATGTGGTGGTGATCGATTCGATCCAGACCGTGTATTCCGAACAACTCACTTCCGCCCCCGGCTCGGTGTCGCAGGTGCGCGAATGCGCGGCGCAACTCACCCGTGTCGCCAAGAGCGGCAACATCACGATGATCCTGGTCGGCCACGTCACCAAGGAAGGCGCGCTGGCCGGGCCGCGCGTGCTGGAGCATATCGTCGACACGGTGCTGTATTTCGAGGGGGATACCCATTCCAGTTTTCGCCTGGTGCGCGCATTCAAGAACCGCTTTGGTGCGGTGAACGAACTCGGCGTGTTCGCGATGACCGAGAAGGGCCTGCGCGAAGTGAGCAATCCTTCCGCACTGTTCCTGTCGCAGCACGGCGCGCAGGTGGCGGGTTCGTGCGTGATGGTGACGCAGGAAGGCACGCGCCCGCTGCTGGTCGAGATACAGGCGCTGCTCGACGAGGCGCATTCACCCAGCCCGCGCCGCCTTTCATTGGGCCTGGAACAGAACCGCCTCGCGATGTTGCTTGCTGTGCTGCATCGCCATGCCGGCATCGCGTGCTTCGATCAGGACGTGTTCATCAACGCGGTGGGCGGCGTGAAGATCACCGAACCGGGTGCCGATCTGGCGGTGCTGCTCGCCATCGTATCCTCGCTGAAGAACAAGCCGTTGCCGGAAAAACTGGTCGTGTTCGGGGAGGTCGGTCTTGCCGGGGAAGTGCGTCCGGTGCAGCGCGGCCAGGAACGTTTGAAAGAGGCCGCCAAGCTGGGTTTTACGCATGCGATCATCCCCAAGGCCAATGCGCCCAAGCAAAAGATCGCAGGCATGGAAATCATCGCGGTGGACCGTGTCGAGGATGCTGTCAGCCGGATGCGTTAAGTCCGCAGCGAAAGGGGTACGATGGGAAAGACACGATTGGAGGCGTTCAGTGACGGCGTGATCGCCATCATTATCACCATCATGGTGCTGGAGCTGAAAGTGCCGCATGGTTCGGATTTTGAATCATTGCTGCCACTGCTGCCGGTCTTTCTCAGCTACGTACTCAGCTTCGTCTACCTGGGCATTTACTGGAACAATCACCACCACATGCTGCACACGGTGCAGCATGTCAGCGGCGGGATACTGTGGGCGAATCTGCATTTGCTGTTCTGGTTGTCGCTCATCCCCTTTGTGACCGGCTGGATGGGCGAGAACCATTTCGCCGCGCTGCCCACCGCGCTGTATGGCGTGGTGCTGCTGATGGCCGCAGTGGCTTACTGGATACTGCAGAATTTCATTATCGCGGCGAGCGGAGGCAGGGAGTCGCTGCTGGCCAAAGCGGTAGGCAATGATCGCAAGGGAAAGATTTCACCATTGCTGTACGCCATCGCGATTGCAGCCGCATTCTGGAACCAGTGGTTTTCAGATGCGTTATACGTATTGGTTGCCATCATGTGGCTGGTGCCCGACCGGCGTATCGAGCGGATCATGGCCGAATGATATGGCCCGGTCTGGAAAGATAAAATACACAGGAGAGTTTTTTAACATGAACGAATTGCTCGTTGTTGTGCTGTTTGCGGTATCGCGTTAAAGTGCAGATACAAAAAATAATAATTCGGGAGATACAACGATCATGATATTTACCGTTCTGGCTGCCCTGGCGATATTCGTTTTGCTGGCGTTTTTCCGTGCTTCGATCACCAGCTGGGTGTTGGCGATCATGGTGGTGGTGCCGGTGATCTCGATCATGGCGCGCTTCTCGGATAACGTGCTGATCGTGATCGGCGTCGCGCTGATTTTATTTATCGTGTTCTTCGGTATCCCGTTCATGCGCCGCAATGTGGTCAGTGCGGTCGTGTTCAAAATCTTCCGCAAGGTCCTGCCGCAAATTTCCGCCACCGAACAGGAAGCGATCGATGCCGGTACGGTGTGGTGGGATGGCGAACTGTTCGGCGGCAACCCGGATTGGGGCAAGCTGCTGGCCTTTCCTAAGTGCGGGATCAGTGAGCGGGAACAGGCCTTCCTGGACAACGAAGTCGAGCAACTGTGCGCGATGCTGGACGATTGGGACATCACGCACAACCGCGCCGACCTTCCCCCCGCAGTCTGGCAATTCATCAAGGACAAAGGCTTCTTCGGGATGATCATTCCAAAGCGCTACGGAGGGCTGGAGTTCTCCGCACAGGGCCATTCGGCAGTGGTGAGCAAGGTGGCTTCGCGCAGCGGCACGGCAGCGGTGACGGTGATGGTGCCGAATTCGCTGGGGCCGGCCGAACTGTTGCTGCATTACGGGACGGAAGAGCAAAAGGAAAAATACCTGCATCGGCTGGCGAAGGGTCTGGAAGTACCCTGTTTCGCGCTGACCGGACCGTTCGCCGGATCGGATGCCGGCGCGATCCCCGATTACGGCATCGTGTGCCGCGGCGAATTTGGCGGCCAGCAGAATGTGCTGGGCATGCGCCTGACCTGGGAGAAGCGCTATATCACGCTGGCGCCGGCAGCCACGCTGCTCGGTTTGGCTTTCAAATTGTATGACCCGGAACACCTGCTAGGCGGGGAAACCAGCCTCGGCATCACGCTTGCGCTGATTCCCACCGATACCCCGGGCGTGCAGATCGGCCGCCGCCATTTCCCGCTGAATTCAGCTTTCCTGAACGGACCGACGCAGGGCAGGGACGTGTTCATCCCGATGGATTACATCATCGGCGGCACCTCGCGCGTGGGCCAGGGCTGGCGCATGCTGATGGAATGTCTGGCGGCGGGCCGCTCGATCTCGCTCCCGGCCAGCAGCATAGGCGGCATGAAGCTGGTCGCGCGCACCAGCGGCGCATACAGCCGCGTGCGCAAACAATTCAAGGTGCCGATCGGCAAATTCGAGGGCGTGGAAGAGCCGATGGCACGCATCGGCGCGCACACTTACATGGTCGAGGCGGCGCGCCGCTTCACCGCGCTGGCGGTCGATCTGGGCGAGAAGCCCTCGGTGGTCTCGGCCATCATCAAATATCACTCCACCGAGCGCTGCCGCGTCGTGATCAACGATGCGATGGATGTGCACGGCGGCAAGGGCATCAGCCTCGGGCCGGATAATTATCTGGGACGCTTCTACCAGCAGATGCCGGTCGCGATCACCGTGGAAGGCGCGAATATCCTGACCCGCACGCTGATGATCTTCGGCCAGGGGGCGATCCGTTCCCATCCCTATGTGCTGAAGGAGATCGCCGCGGTAAACGACCCTGACCGCAAACATGCGCTGCACCAGTTCGACGAGGCGCTGTTCGGACACATCACTTTTGCATTGAGCAATGCCGCGCGCAGCCTGGTGTTCGGGCTGACCGGCGGGCGCGGCATGGCAACGCCGCATGGCGAAGAAACACGGCGCTATTACCAGCAGCTGACACGCTTTTCGGCCTCCTTCGCGCTGAGCGCGGATATCGCGATGGCCGTTCTGGGCGGTGCGCTGAAGCGGCGCGAGAAAATCTCCGCCCGTCTGGGCGATGTGTTGAGCCAGCTCTATCTGTGCTCTGCGACATTGAAACGCTTCGAGGACGAGGGCAGGCCTGCCGAGGATTTGCCGCTGCTGGATTGGGCGGTGCAGGATTCGTTGTTCCAGATCCAGCAGGCATTCGACGGCGTGATCAGGAATTTCCCGAATGCATTCATGCGCCAGTTGATCAGTGCTCTGGTTTTTCCGCTGGGACGGAGTTTGTCGCCGCCATCCGATCGCCTGGGGCACCAGATCGCCACCCTGTTGATGCAGCCCGGTGCGGCTCGCGATCGTTTGACGTCGGGTATCTATATTCCCGGCGATGAACAGGATGCGGTGGGCGCGCTGGAAGCGGCCCTGGCCAGCACGCTGGCCTGCGAACCCTTGCAGGTCACACTGCAACAGGCGCGCAAGGACGGCAAGCTGAAGGCGCTGGAAGAATTGTCGCGCATTGCCGAAGCGCGCGACCAGGGTTTGATCAGCGCGGAACAGGCATTGCAGCTTGAGCGCGACTATGCGCTGCGCCGCAAGGTCATCATGGTCGATGATTTTGCACCGGAACATTTGCGGGCAGCGGTTCAATAACATCCAAGTTCGGGGAGTGCTCTGGCTATGAACGACCTGCGTGGCAAGACGATTTTCATCACCGGATCGAGCCGGGGTATCGGGCGCGAGATCGCGCTGCGCTGTGCCCGCGACGGCGCGAATCTGGTGATCACCGGCAAGACCTCCGATCCCCATCCCAAACTGCCCGGCACCATCCACAGCGTGGCTGCAGAGGTTGAGCAAGCGGGCGGGAAGGCGCTGGCGATCCAGCTGGATGTGCGCGACGAGCAGGCGATCCAGGCAGCCGTGGAACAAACCGTGAATACCTTTGGCGGCATCGACGTGCTGGTGAACAACGCCAGCGCGATCAACCTGACTCCTACCCTGGATACGCCTGCCCGGAAACTCGACCTGATGTGGGACGTGAACATGCGCGCCACTTATCTTGCTTCACAGGCCTGCATTCCGCATCTGAAAAAATCAGCCAACCCGCACATCCTTACGCTGTCGCCGCCGCTGAACATGGATGCGAAATGGTTCGCGCCGCATCTGGCCTACACGATTTCGAAATATGGCATGAGCCTGTGCACGCTGGGCATGGCGCGCGAATTTGCAGCACGCGACAGTGCGGACAAAGGTATCGCGGTGAATTGCCTGTGGCCGCGCACCACCATCGCCACCGCCGCGATCCAGTTCAACTTTCCCGAGGCGGTGCTGCGCGCATCGCGCAAGCCCGCCATCATGGCGGATGCGGCGCATGAGATTTTGACGCGCGACAGCAGTGCTTGCAGCGGGAATTTTTTCATCGACGAAGAGGTATTGCGCGAAGCGGGTGTGGAAGATTTCGGGCCGTATGCAATGGCTGCCGGGACGCCGTTATTTGGCGACCTGTTTCTTGATTGAGGGGGCGGGTATGCCGAGGGGAATCAAACACTATATCAAGCCGGAAGAAGCGGTCACGCTATATGGCCTGTTCCTTGAGCGGGCGAAACGCACGCCGGACACCATCGCTTACCGCTATTTCGATATCCGGCAGGAAGTCTGGCTGGCGCTGACCTGGGCGCAGATGCTAGCCCAGGTGGCGCGCTGGCAGGCGGCGTTGTTGCGCGAAAACCTGGCGGCCGGCGACCGTGTCGCATTGATGTTGCGCAACTGCCCTGAATGGGTGATGTTCGAGCAGGCGGCGATGTCGCTGGGCCTGGTCGTGGTGCCGCTGTATACCGTGGACCGGCCGGACAATGCGGCCTATATCATCGACAATGCGCAGGCCAGGGTATTGCTGTTCGAGACTGATGAACAATGGCAGGAGATGCGCTCGGTGCGCGAACAGCTCGGCTGCGTGCAACGCATGGTCAGCCTGGACAGGATCACCACAGCCGATGAACCACGGCTGAGCCACGCAGACGAGTGGCTGCCTGCCGAAGCGGTGTTGCAGCCCGAGCGGCCGCGCCAGCGCGACGAACTGGCAACGATCATCTATACCTCTGGCACCACCGGCAAGCCCAAGGGCGTGATGTTGTCGCACCACAACATCCTGTACAACGCGTACGCATCGCTGAGCACATTCAAGGAAGGCCTGGACAGCAGCGACATCTTTCTGTCTTTCCTGCCGCTGTCGCACACTTTCGAGCGCACTGCAGGCTATTACATGGCCATGATGGCGGGCGCGGCGGTGGGCTATGCGCGTTCCATCCCGCTGTTGGCAGACGACATGAAAATCATCCGGCCGACTGTGCTGGCATCCGTGCCGCGCATCTACGAGCGCATCTACAACGCGATCCATGCCAAGCTGGAGGAAGGCCCGTCATTGCGCCACAAGCTGTTCACTCTGACCGTGGAAGCCGGCTGGGACCGCTTTGAATACCAGCAGGGACGCGGTGCATGGACGCCGAAAATTCTGCTGTGGCCGCTGCTCAAAAAACTTGTGGCTGCCAAGGTGATGGACAGACTGGGCGGGCGGCTGCGCCTCTCGGTCAGCGGCGGCGCCGCGCTGCCGCCCAAGGTGTCGCGTCTGTTCATTGCGCTGGGTTTGCCGCTGGTACAGGGGTACGGCATGACCGAGACCAGCCCGGTGGTGTGCGTCAATCACGTCGAGGACAACCGTCCTTCCACAGTCGGCCCGCCGCTGGAAGGCATACAGATACGCATCGGCGAACAGAATGCGCTGCTGGTGAAGGGGCCGTGCAACATGCTGGGCTACTGGAACAATCCGGAGGCCACCGCGGCGATGATAGACAAGGACGGCTGGCTCAACACCGGCGACACCGCGAGCATCGGCGCAAGCGGCCATGTATCGATCACCGGTCGGCTGAAGGAAATCATCGTCATGTCCAACGGCGAGAAGGTGCCGCCTGCCGATATGGAGGAAGCGATACTGCGCGACAATCTGTTCGACCAGGTGATGGTCTACGGCGAGGGACATTCCACACTGCTGGTGCTGGCAGTGGTCAATCCCGACAAGTGGAACGAGTTCGCGCAGCAGGTGGGTGTGCGCGCCGACATGCCGGAATCGCTGTATGACACGCGCGTCGAGCAGCAGGTTTTGCAACGCATCTCCGAGCAGATCAGGGAATTCCCCGGCTATGCCAAGGTGCGCCGCGTGCTGCTGCAGACAGAGCCGTGGAGCATAGAGAACGGCATGATGACACCCACGCTCAAACTCAAGCGCGCCCAGGTGGTGGTACATTTTTTCGAACAGATAAAACAACTATATGAAGGACGTTAATCTTGAGTGATCACCCGCATACCACTCTGCCCGAGGGCCAGCCGACCATCCGTGTGGCGGCGATGCCGTCCGATGCCAATTACACCGGCGACATCTTCGGCGGCTGGCTGATGGGGCAGGTGGACATTGCCGGCAGTATCCCCGCGCTACATCGCGCCAAGGGCCGTGTTGCAACTGTCGCGGTGAATTCCTTCGTGTTCAAGCACCCGATCTTCGTCGGCGATCTGGTGAGTTTCTATACACGGATCGTGAAGGTGGGCACGACCTCGATCACCGTTGATGTCGAGGTGTATGCGCAACGCGATCCTGCCAAGCCGGTGTGCGTCAAGGTGACCGAGGCGACGCTGACCTATGTCGCGGTGGGCGAGGACCGCAAGCCCAGGGTTGTTCCGCCGGAAGATTAACAATCTCGTGAAATAGCGTTTTCAAGTTGGCTATTTTGACAACCAAGGAGAACAGATCATGAACAATAGAACGATGGTGAGCGGAATTGTTACAGGTGCCATGCTGGCGATATCCGGCAGTGCTATGGCCTCCGGCTTTGCCCTGCTGGAACAAAGTGGCAGTGGTCTGGGTAATGCCTTTGCTGGCGGCGCGGCGAGCGCGGAAGATGCATCAACGATATTTTTCAACCCTGCAGGTATGTCTCGTCTTAACGGCAAACAGATCGTTGTGGGGGGCAGCATGATCAAACCCTCGGCAAAGTTTTCAGATACCGGTTCCACACCTGCCGCTTTGCAGAGCACAAACAACGGCAATGGCGGCGATGCCGGTAGCTGGGCTTTGGTGCCCAATGCATACTTTACGATGGAAGTGAATCCGCAAACCCATGTCGGACTGGCCATCAATGCACCGTTCGGTTTGCAGACCGAATATGATACGAACTGGATCGGACGATTTCAGGCGATGAAATCCAAGATTCAGACCGTCAACCTGAACCCGTCAGTTTCATATGATGTGAATGAAACGGTCTCGCTCGGTGCGGGACTGAACTACCAGCACATCACCGGTGATTTAACCAGCGCAGTCAACTACGCCGCCGCCGCTGCCGGGGCACTGGGTACGAATGTCGAGGGCGTGAGTACCATCAGTGGCAGTGATTCAGCCTGGGGCTATAACTTGGGCGCATTGTTTAATGTTGATCCGCAGACCCGGATTGGTATCGCATACCGTTCCAAGATCAAATACAACTTGGCGGGTACGATTTCGTTCAGCAGTGTGCCTGCCCCGCTGGCTCCGAGTCCGTTGCTTGCAAACGGCCCTGTGACATTGCCAATCACCATGCCGGATTCCTTCTCGCTGAGCGGCTTTCATCAATTGGATGACCAGTGGGACGTGATGGCGGATGCAACCTGGACCGGTTGGAGTGTGTTGCAGCAACTCAAGATCGATCGTACTTCCGGCTTGAATGTGCAGACCGTGCAGGAAAACTGGAAAAACACCTGGCGTGTTTCGGCTGGGACGAGTTACCGCTACAACGTGCAATGGAAAGCGCGTGCCGGTATAGCTTTAGATCAGGCGCCTGTTTCTGACGCCTATCGCACTGCACGCATACCGGACAATGACCGTACCTGGCTTACCGTGGGAGGGCAATACAAACCGTCCGGGGAAAGTGCCGTCGATTTCGGTTATGCACATTTGTTTGTTAAGGATTCGACTATTGCTGATATGCAAGCAGCAGCTGGAAAGGGTAATTTAGTTGGTACTTACAAGAACAGCGTGGATATCCTCAGCGTGCAATATACCTATAGTTTTTAATAATCAGTCTGTACAAGGGGAAGGCAGCTTGCCTTTCCCATTTTTGTTTCCGGAGAAAAGCAATGAGTGAAAATTTCGTGATCCGCAAAGTCGCCGTGCTGGGTGCGGGTGTGATGGGTGCGCAGATCGCCGCGCACCTGGTCAACGCCAATGTCGAGACGCTGCTGTTCGATCTGCCCGCCCCCGAGGGCGATCCCAACGGCGTCGTGAACAAGGCGCTGAACGGATTGAAGAAGCTCGAGCCCAGCCCGCTTGCCAGTCCGTCCAAGCTTGCGTTCATTTCGGCGGCGAATTACGGACAGAATCTCGAGCGCTTGCGCGAGTGCGACCTGGTGATCGAGGCGATCGCCGAACGCATCGACTGGAAATCAGACCTGTATAAAAAGGTTGCGCCGTTCGTGGGCGCGCATGCCATCTTCGCGACCAATACTTCCGGCCTGTCCATCAACAAGCTCGCCGAAGCCTTTCCGGAAAATCTGCGCCACCGCTTCTGCGGCATCCATTTCTTCAACCCGCCGCGCTACATGCATCTAGTCGAGTTGATCCCGTGCACCGGCACCGAGGCATTGCTGCTCGACCAGCTCGAAGCGTTCCTGGTCTCCACGCTGGGCAAGGGCGTGGTGCGCGCCAAGGACACGCCCAACTTCATTGCGAACCGCATCGGCGTGTTTTCGATGCTGGCCACCAAGCACCACGCGCAGGCGTTCAACCTCGGTTTCGACACCGTGGATGCGCTGACCGGCCGCTATCTCGGCCGTCCCAAGAGCGCGACGTTCCGCACGCTGGACGTGGTCGGTCTGGACGTGTTCGCGCACGTGGTCAACACCATGCGCGAGAACCTCACCGACGATCCGTGGCACAAGCATTTCGAGTTGCCGGGCTGGTTCGAAAGGCTGGTCGACAAGGGCGCGCTCGGACAGAAGACCAAAAAAGGTATCTACCAGAAGATCGGCAAGGAGATACGCGTGCTCGATCTGCACACCGAGGAATATCGCCTCACCGAAAGCGACGTCGATTACGCGGTGAAAGAGATATTGCGCGAACGCGACTGGGCGAAGAAACTCGCCGGGCTGCGCAGCAGCCAGCATCCGCAGGCGAAGTTCCTGTGGGCGACGTTCCGCGACGTGTTCCATTATTGCGCGCTGCAGCTCGAGCACATCGCCGGCAATGCGCGCGACCTCGACCTCGCGGTGCGCTGGGGATTCGGCTGGGACAGCGGCCCGTTCGAGATATGGCAGGAGGCAGGCTGGCAGCAGGTGGCAGGCTGGATCGCCGCCGACATCGCGGCGGACAAGGCGATGTCCGATGTCCCGCTGCCGGAGTGGGTAACAGACCCGATCCGCACCGGCGTGCATACCCCGCAGGGCTCCTATTCGCCCGTCACGGTCAGTTACCAACCTCGCTCCACATTGCCGGTCTACCGCCGCCAGCCGTTCCCGGACAAGCTGGTCGGCGAATCGGTGCAATACGGCGAGACCATCTTCGAGACCGACGATGTCAGGATGTGGTTCACCGGCGACGACATCGCGATACTCAGCTTCAACTCCAAGATGCACGCAATCAGCAACGAAGTGCTGGACGGCATATTGCGCGCGATCGATGAAGCCGAGGCGCATTTCTCCGCGCTGATCATCTGGCAGACCGAAGCACCGTTCTCGGCCGGTGCGCACCTGCTGCAGCTGATGCAGGGCGTGCAGGAATCCGCCGACCAGCCGGCCGGAATGCTCGACAAGCTGAAAAGCTCGGTGAACCGTGTGAAATACACCGTTGCGGGCGGCGGCGGGCTGGGCAATATCGTCAACGCGGCGGTGGGCAACGTGCCGCGCGTCGAGGACGTGGTCGCCAAATTCCAGCAGGTCTCGCAGCGGCTGAGATATGCGCAGGTGCCCACCATCGCGGCGGTGTACGGGCTGGCGCTGGGTGGCGGTTGCGAATTCTCGATCCACTGCACAAAGATAGTTGCCGCGCTGGAAAGCTACATCGGCCTGGTCGAAGTCGGCGTCGGCGTGTTGCCCGCAGGCGGCGGCTGCAAGGAAATGGCGCTGCGCGCGGCAAATGAGGCACGGGGAGGAGACATCTTTCCGCATATCAAGCGCTACTTCCAGCAGATCGCGATGGGCGAAGTCGCCAAGAGCGCCGAACTCGCGCGCGACATGGGCTATTTGAAACAGTCGGACCGCATCGTGCTGAACCAGTACGAGTTGCTGCACGTCGCGAAAGAGGAAGCGAGAGCGCTGACCGCCACCGCCTACCGTCCGCCGTTGCATCCGCGCCAGATACCCGTGGCCGGACGTCCCGGCATCGCGACGCTGAAGGCCGCGATGGTCAATATGCTGGAAGGCGGCTTCATATCAGATCATGACTACGACATCGGCTGCCGCATCGCCGAGACGATGTGCGGCGGCGACGTGGAAGCGGGCGGCATGGTGGACGAACAATGGCTGCTCGATTTGGAACGCAAGAATTTCATGGAACTGCTCGCGATGGACAAGACCAGAGCTCGTGTCGAGTACATGTTGAAGAACGGGAAGCCGTTGCGGAACTAGGAAAGAAGTCGATACTCACTTGGTTGAAGCTTATCCATTTTTGGTTACGTAATGTTTGATATGAAGAAAAGTATAAAGCAATTCGATCAGTATCTTTACCATGATATTGAAGATGAGGATGCTGCCAGAAAGTACCTAGATGATTCTCTCCCATTGGTGGGAGAGGTCGTTATGTACTTCAACGGCCTGGAGAAGCAACTAGATTCTTTGTTATGTGAGGCTTTTTCGGATAGAACCGATGCCATCGGTTTAATTGTCCTTCATGGAATGACGTATGCCGCAAAGATTGACTTGTTTAAGCGCCTTACTGATCATTTTCATACTGCAGCTTGTATGGTTGTCGCTGGATATGACTCTCTAATTGCAGAGTTAAAGCAAGTAGGTATTCTTAGAAATCAAGTAATACATGCGGACTGGAATAACACTGATGAACAAGGTTATACATATGTGAAGCTAAAAATTTCCCAAGGAGAAATGGAGCAGGAATACGTTCAGTTTTCAGCCGAGTCGCTGGAGGAACTTATTAGGAGAATATGGGCTACAAGTGAGAAGCTCGAAGAATATTGGGAAAAGCGAAGCGAGATATTGCATGGTTGATAATAATCTTTGTGACTAGAGTTGCTAGGCTCGATTTATTCGTTATAAGGCGGCGGGAGACAAAAAGGAATGCAGACATACAAAGGTAGCTGCCACTGCGGCGCGATCCAGTTCTCGTTTGAAGGCGAGCCTATTACCAAAGGGATGCGCTGTAACTGTTCGTTCTGTTCCAAAAGGGGAATAGTGGTGTCGCCTTATCCCGTGCCGGAGGCGCAGTTCCACATAAATGCAAAGGAAGGGGCGCTCAGTCTGTATCAATTTGGCAAAAAGAAGGCGAAACATTATTTCTGCCGGATCTGCGGCATCCACACTTTCACCGAATCGCCAAGAATGCTGGGGCACTGCCGCGTGAATCTCGGCTGCGTGGAGGGGGTGGATACTTTTGCGATGGATATTGAACTATTTGACGGCAAGCATTTGCTTTGAGGAGGCGCAGTCTCTGGTAGGGTGGATAAGCGCAGCGCATCCACCATGAGACAGGAATTAAATTTTGGTGGATGCGCTGCGCTTATCCGCCCTACGCAATTCCGGGAAACGGAAATATTGATTACATGAAGGAAGGGCAGCAGATGTCTTCGCAGGATGTGAGTCAGGCCGATTTCGAACAACAGGTAGTGGCTGCTTCGTTCAAGCATCCGGTGGTGATCGATTTCTGCGCGCCGTGGTGCGCGCCGTGCAAGGTGCTCAAGCCCATCCTGGAAAAGCTGGCTGCGGAGTATGGCGGGAAGTTCAAGCTCGCCAAGGTGAATTCGGACGAGAATCAGGAGATCGCGGCGCGCTATGCGTTGCGCGGTATCCCCTCGGTGAAGGCGATGGTGGATGGCAAGATCGTCAATGAATTTACCGGGGCGCTGCCGGAAAGCGCGGTGCGCGAATGGCTGGACAAGATCATCCCGAGCCCGGCGGAAGAGTTGCGCCGCGAGGCACAGCACATCGTGGACGCGGGCGACCTCGACGGCGCGCTGCAGAAACTGGCCGAGGCCTCAAGGCTTGAACCGGACAACGAGGTGGTGCGCGTGGATAGCGCGGAGATATTGCTGGAGCAGGGCAACGCGGACGAGGCGCAGCGTTTGCTCGACAGTTTGCGCGATCCCGACATCCTGAAGGATGCGCGCGTGCTGCAACTCAAGGCGCAGGTGAGGCTGGCGGAGATGAAGGAGGTAGGCGAGAGCGAAGCGTCACTCGCCGCCGCGATTGCGGCGAACGAAAACGATCTCGAAGCACGGTTCAAGCTCGCGAATGTGCTGATCGCAGCTAACCGTGCTGCCGAGGGGATGGACCAGCTGCTGGAGATCGTGCGGCGTGACCGCAAGTTCAAGGATGACATCGGGCGCAAGACGCTGCTCGATGTGTTCAACCTGCTGGGCGGGCAGGGCGAACTGGTGGCGACCTACCGGCGCAAACTGGCGGCTTTGCTGAATTGATACCAGCCATACAGGTAAATAGGGGTGGAATATAAACAACGGGCATTTACATTCGAGAGGTAACATCATGAGCAAACCCAATCACCGGAGGTATATATGAGCAAACAAGTCCAGGAAGCCTACATTGTTGCCGCGACACGCACGCCGGTCGGCAAGGCGCCGCGCGGAATGTTCCGCAACACCCGCCCCGACGATCTGCTCGCGCATGTGCTGAGGAGCGTGCTGGCGCAGGCGCCGTCGCTCGATCCGGCGCAGATCGCCGATGTGATCGTCGGCTGCGCGATGCCGGAAGCGGAGCAGGGCATGAACGTGGCGCGCATCGGGCTGCTGCTGGCCGGGCTGCCGGTCGGCGTGCCGGGCGTGACGGTGAACCGCTTCTGCTCGTCCGGCCTGCAGGCGGTGGCGATGGCAGCGGACCGCATCCGGCTCGGCGA
>DIYV01000129.1 GCA_002429165.1 Gallionella sp. UBA6045
GCGGCAAGTTCGCTGGCGATCGCCGAACTGCTGCGCCCGACGATCACGATCGCCGTCAGCAAAGGTCCCAGCTCGCGCACCACTGTCCAGATCAGCACCTGCAAAGTCAGCAATTCGTTGCGCCCGACCAGATTGCTGACCTGCATCACCATGATCAGCCCCGTCAGAAAACCCATGACCGCTATCGGCCCCGCCGATTGGATACCGGTAAAATAGAGCTGCTTGAGCAGTGTCCTGCGTACCGGCCACTTGATCACCGCCGGCAGTGCATGTAGAACCTGCCCGAACAGCAGCACACTGTCGCGCACGAACAGTCCCTGCATGCCCAGCCAATTTTGCATCTGCAATAAAGGATTTCTCACCGTTGTGTACGTACTTTCATGCCGTTTCGTTTGCCCCGCATCGTGGTGGAACAGAGTCTACCGGCCATTGCGCCGGGACGGCAGGCTGCCGGGTCATTGGTTGTAGGCATGCTGGGCCCTCCTGTATTTCCTGATATTGGCGCTGAACCACTGGATCATATCGTCCACATAAGTGAACACCACCGGGATGACCAGCAGGCTCAGGAAAGTCGAGGTGATCAAACCACCGATCACGACGATCGCCATCGGAGAGCGGAAGCTGCCGTCACCCGAACCCAGGTCGAACGCCACCGGCAGCATGCCCGCACCCATCGCCATGGTCGTCATCACGATCGGGCGCACCCGTTTGCTGCACGCATCGAGCAGTGCTTCGGCTCTGCCCATGCCGCGCTCACGGCGCGACACGATCGCGTATTCTACCAGCAGGATGGAGTTCTTCGTCGCGATGCCCATCAGCATGATCAGGCCGATCATCGAAGGCATGGAAATCGCGGTGCGGGTCAGGAATAATGCCAGGAATGCGCCGGGGACGGACAGCACCAGCGCGACCAGGATCGTGGCCGGTTGCATGAAATCCTTGAACAGCAGCACCAGTACGATGTAGATGCACATCACACCGGTGAACATCGCCAGGCCGAAACTGGCGAACAGTTCCTGCATGGCCTCTGCATCCCCGATCGGCGCCATTGCGATGCCGGTTGGCATATGTTTGATCGACGGCAATGCAGCCACCTCCGCCTGCACTTTGCCCAGCGGCTCGCCGGCCAGCTCGATATCGAAGCTGATATTGCGCTCGCGGTCGTAGCGGTCGATCTGCGCCGGGCCGCTCTCCAGGCTCAATGTGGCCACATTGCCCAGCATCACCGGTCCGCGCGAACCGGGCACCACCAGACGGGAAAGCAATCCTATATCCTGCCGCGCCTCATCGCGCAGTTTCACGACGATGGGCACCTGCCGGTCCGGCAGATTGAGTTTGGCCAGGTCCTGCTCATAATCCCCCGCCGTCGCGACGCGCAAGGTGTCGGCGATCGCGCTGGATGTCACCCCGAGATCGGCCGCCTTGGCAAAACCGGGACGCACCACCAGCTCGGGACGCAATACGCTGGAGTTGGACACCACGTTGCCTATGCTCTTGATCGTGCGCAGTTCCTGCCCCACCTGCAACGCATGCCGGTACAACAACTCGCTGTCTTCGCTGGTCAGCACGATCTGGTATCTGTCCGAAGACGAACCCAGCCCCACCTTGACACGCGCACCGGGCAATGCCATCAACTCATCGCGCAACTGGCCCTCGATCCGCTGCTTCACGGCGCGTTCCCCGCGCGGCTTGAGCTGTATGGAAAGCGTCGCCATGCGCGCCTCCGGCGCTCCCGTCGGTTCAAACGCGCTGCTGCCCGTCGCACCTGCGCCGATTGCGGTATAGACCAGCGTCACGGCCGGATTTTGCATGATAATCCCGCGCGCCCGCTCGGCCAGCGCATAGGTCTGCCCGAACGTGCTGCCCGGCGGCAGCGTCAGCGTTACCTGGGTTTGCGACTGGTTGTCCTTGGGCTGGAACGCTACCTGCAAGGTCTTGGCCAGCAGGAATGAACCGACGAAAAATACGGCCGTCACCGCCAATGTGCTCTTGCGGTGTGCCAGGCACCAGCGCGCCCATTTGAGGTAGATCACTATCCACCCTGGCGTCGCATGCGGGACGCGCGGCTTCAGAAAATAGGCGGACATCATCGGGGTCAGCATGCGCGCCACCGCGAGCGAGAACAGCACGGCCACGGCCGCCGTCCAGCCAAATTGAACGAAGAATTTGCCCGCTATCCCGCTCATGAAGGCGGTCGGCAGGAACACCGCCACCAGCGTGAACGTGGTCGCGATCACCGCCATGCCGATCTCGTCGGCAGCCTCCATCGCCGCCTGGTATGGCTTCTTGCCCATCTCCAGATGGCGCATGATGTTTTCGATCTCGACGATGGCATCGTCCACCAGCACCCCCACCACCAGAGACAGTGCCAGCAGCGTCACTATATTAATGGTGAAGCCGAACAAATACATCAGCGCAAACGTCGGAATAACGGCCAGCGGCAAGGCCGTCGCCGCAACGATGGTGGCGCGCGAATTGCGCAGGAAAAATACCACCACCATCACTGCCAGCAGGGCGCCCTCGAAGATCATCTCCATCGAGCCTTTGTAAGTCTCGTCAACCACATCTACCGTATTGAACACCCGCTCCACGGTGATCTCCGGATGATTTTCCCTGAGTCTTGCGAGCGCTTCGCTCACCCCGGCGGCCACCCCTACATCGCTGGCTCCCAGAGAACGGACAATCTCGAAACCCACCACCGGTTTGCCGTCATGCAATGCAGCGGAACGCCGCTCGGCGATGCCGTCGCTGACGTTCGCAACCTGGTCGAGACGCACGCTTCGACCATCGCCCAGGCTGATCTCCATGTGCGCCAGCTGTTCGGCGGTTTGCACCGTCGCCACGGTGCGCACGTATTGTTCCATGCCGCCGATATCGGTGCGCCCGCCCGGGGCTTCCTGCTGGATTTTGTGCAGCCGGCTGGAGATCTCCGATGCGGTGAGATTCAGTGCCAGCATCCTGGCCGGATCGAGTTCCACGCGTATCTGGCGCGTCACTCCGCCGACACGGTTGACCGCGCCGACGCCGTTCACGCCAAGCAGCAGCCTGGTTATGTTGTTGTCGACGTACCACGACAACGCTTCCTCGCTCATGTTCGGAACCGAGATCGTGTAGGTCAGGATAGGCTTGCTGCTCAATTCCACTTTATTGATGGTCGGGTCGAGCATCTCGCGCGGCAACTCGCCGCGGATGCGCGAGACAGTGGAACGCACATCTTCCAGCGCCGCATTCGAATCGCGTTCCAGCCGGAATTCGGCGGAGATGATGACCGAGCCTTCCTTGACCTGGGTGTACAGATGCTTCAGCCCCTGCAGGCTGGCGAGCGCATTCTCGATCTTGCGCGCCACCTCGGCCTCCATCTGGTCCGGCGAAGCGCCCGGCATCGTGGCCGTCACCGTGACCATCGGCAGATCGATGTCGGGGAACATCTGGATCTTCATGGCTTTGAAAGCCATCACGCCGAAGAAGGTGAGCATTACGAAGGCGAGCACTGCGGGGATGGGGTTGCGGATCGACCAGGACGAAACGTTGATGGCCATCGCTACCCTTTCACAACTTTGACGACATCGCCTTCGGTCAGGAACGGCCCGCCGCTTTCGACGACCGGTTCATTCGTTTTCAGCCCCTGTTTGATCTGGACGCGATCGCCATTTTGCTGGCCTACCGACACTGCCCGCTCATGCACATGGTTGTCCTGTCCCACAACCAGCACGTAGGTCATGCCGCCGCGCTGCATGACGGCTGACTGGGGCAGTGACAGCAGGGATTTCTTGCCGCCGCTGACATCGAATGTCCCGCTCGCAAAGGCGCCGGCGATGATCCCTGCGCTATCCGGCAGGGTGACCAGCACATAGCCCAGACGTGTCTGCAAATTCACCGACGGCGAAATCGCGCGCACCGTGCCCTTGATCACCCGCCCCTCGCCAATGGTGATTTCCGCGCTCATGCCCTTGCGCATCAGCATCAGCTCATCTGCCGTCAAGTCCGCGCGCCATTCCAGGCGACCCTTGCGGATCAGCCGGAATAATTCCGCCCCGGGCTGCGGCATGGAACCCACGATGGCGTTCGCCGCCGAGATAATGCCTGAATCGGGCGACACGATGCGTCCCTGGGCCTGGCTCGAACCAACCGGCGCGGTGTTGATGTGGGCGAAATTATCCAGCGTGACGAGCACCTCGCCGCGCTGCACATGATCGCCGATCCCGACCTTCACTTCAGCAATCCGCAGCCCCTGCACCTGCGCGCTGATGACGGCTTCCTGCCACGGCAGGATGCTGCCGTTCGCCGTCAACGTGCGCGCCCACTCATCCTCGCGCAATGTCGTGGTGCGCACCGTCAGCGCGGGCCGGCTCAGCGCGGTCCCGGTTTGTTCGGCCTTGCTGTTGCCTGTCAGCCAAACGGCTGCTATCACCAGTACCGATCCGGACAAGACGATATTGAAGATAATGCGCTTATGTTTGATTTTGATACTCATTGCTTCTAATGCCTCCAGAAATTCCAACTCATGTCACGGATACGCATTCTGCATCATCGAATCCGGAATCACAGCCTCTCGAATCCACCGCATAGCGTTGCAAAGCACAGTTTCATGTTAACCTTTTCGCGCAAGCAAACATGGGTACAACCGCTGGATCATGAAAAAATCGCTGCTCATTATTATCGCGTTTGCTTTATTCAACTGCGGTTGCAGCAGTGTCAGCCTGTTCTACCGTAATGCCGACTGGTATCTGCAACATAAAATCGACGGCTACACTTCATTCAATGCCCGGCAGGAAGAAACGATCCGCCGTGAAATATCAAATTATCTGGACTGGCATCGAAAGTACGCGCTGCCAGAATACATCATTTTTCTGCAGAACCTGAATGGGACAGCCCAGTATGACGGCCGACTGAAAGCGGAAAAAATCGCGCTGCTGAGGGCCCAGATGACGGATTTGTACCGGAAATCCCTGACGCCGGCGATCAGGCCTGCCGCGGAAATATTAAGCAGCCTGGATAGCCGGCAAATACAGGAACTGGAGCGTAATCTTGCCGAGGAAAACAAAAAACAACAGCGTGAAGAACTGGATATGGGTCGCGATGCATACCTGGACAAGCGCGCCTATAAAACCCTGGATTTTCTGGAAGGATTGGTCGGTAACTTGAGTCGCGAACAGCGGCAAGAGGTCAAGGAAATGAGCCGCCGCCTGCCTTTGGTCAGGGACATCTATATCGAGCAACGGGAAACCAATCAGGGCCGGCTGATAAAACTGTTGAGAGACAATGCCGGCACAGACAAGATCGCCCCATTCATGTCGTTGTGCATCCTTACCCCCGATGCCACCAGAACAGCGCAACAACAGCACGATATTCAGGCTTTCGAGGCAGCCTCCGATGAAATGATCGCGAACATCCAGGGGATGCTGACAATCCGGCAAAAAGCCCACCTGCACAAAGAGATATCCCGTTACATCGATGAGTTACAAAATCTCACCACCGACATGAAAGCGGCAAGCAACACATCCCGGTAACAATCGTGAGTTTTTTGTTGCAACCCTGAGGAGAACGCATGACACGTCAGGCACTAACAGTTTTCGCCACGTTCTGTTTACTGAGCACTTCTGCGCTTGCCCAGGATGATGCGGCACTGAATGCCCCTGCTCAAGCGGTCAAGGCGCAAGCTACACCGGCCAGCCCCCCGTTCAGGCTGCCGCTATGGGAGGCCGGATTGTTCGGGATAGCGATCACGCAGCCGGCATATCCGGGTTCCGAAGAGCGCGTGAGCCGTTTATTGGGCCTGCCGTATATCATCTATCGTGGCAAGTATTTGCGCGCCGAGCGCGGCAGTGTCGGATTGCGCGCGTTGAAGACGCCGCGCATCGAAGTGGATGTGGGGTTTGCCGCATCACTGGGCTCGCATTCATCCGACATCGCGGTCAGGCAAGGCATGGCTGACCTGGGTACGATGATCGAGTTCGGTCCGCGGCTGAAGATAAATCTGGGAGATATTTCCAACGGTCGCAGCCATTCCCGATTGCAATTTCCACTGCGTGAAGTGATCGATATCAACCATGCCTTTGTTTCGCGCGGGATCGCTTTCGAGCCGGAATGGGTGACCGACACGCGCCTGCCCAGGCGCTGGTTCGTCTCCACCAGTCTGGGTGCGATGTTCTGCGATACAAAATTGGGCAACACCTTTTATGGCGTGGCACCAGGCGAGGCCACCGCCACGCGAAACAGCTATACGGCCAGCAGCGGGTTGATCGCGCTGCGCGCGGGTCTGCTCGCGGCGCATACGCTCACACCCGATGTGCGCATGTTTTACATCTTCCGGATCGAGTCATTGGCAGGGTCAGCCAACCGTGACAGCCCACCCGCTGGTCCGGCGTAATGTCGGCTGGGGTGCGGGTATCGGGCTATCATGGGCACTGGCGCGCTCGGCGCAGCGCACCGAGGAATAATTTCTGCAGGATGGAAGACCCTGTTCGAAACAGGGTGCATAGAGAACAAAACCGCGTCCCATTTCTCTTTGCCGTTCATGCCGCTGGAGTTTTATACACGACTAATTTGCTATACTTGCATGATTAAATAATTCAAACGCAAGTCCCCGGAGTCACCTTGCCACATCAACACAAAAAGAATGTCGCCCTGAACAGCGGACTGATCAGGGCATTGCGCAACTTGCTGCCGCCGGAATCCGTGCTTGTCGATGCGGAGGATCTGCGCCCGTTCGAATGCGACGGGCTGGCGGTGTATCGGCAGCTGCCCATGGTCGTGGTGCTGCCGGAAACCACAGAGCAGGTGCAAAGCATCATGCGCTTGTGCCATGCGCAGCAGGTCCCGGTGGTGGCGCGCGGCGCCGGCACCGGCCTGTCCGGCGGTGCACTGCCGCTGGCGGACGGCGTGCTGCTGAGCCTGGCAAAGTTCAGGAATATTCTGAACATAGATGCTGATAATGCGATGGCGACCGTGCAGCCGGGGGTGCGCAACCTGGCGATATCCGAAGCGGCGGCGGCCTATGGAATGTATTACGCGCCCGATCCCTCGTCGCAGATCGCCTGCACCATAGGCGGCAACGTCGCGGAAAATTCCGGCGGCGTGCATTGCCTGAAATACGGCCTGACGGTGCACAATATCCTGATGCTGAAAGTGGTCACGGCGGAAGGCGACCTGCTCACCATAGGCGCCGAGACGCTCGACTCTCCCGGCTATGACCTGCTCGCGCTGATGACCGGTTCCGAGGGCATGCTCGGCATCATCGTCGAGGTCACCGTTAAATTGCTGGCCAAACCGGAACGCGCACAGGTCGTGCTCGCGGCCTTTGACGATATCGTCAAGGCGGGCGAAGCGGTCGGCGCGATCATCGCCGCCGGCATCATTCCGGCCGGACTGGAAATGATGGACAAGCTCGCGATCCAGGCGGCGGAAGATTTCGTGCACGCCGGTTATCCGCGCGATGCCGAAGCTATCCTGCTGTGCGAACTGGACGGCACGCATGCCGAGGTATCCGAGTACATCGCGCTGGTGCGCAAGATATTGACCGACAGCGGCGCGACCGAGGTGCGTACCGCGGCGGACGAAGCCGAGCGGCAACTGTTCTGGAAGGGGCGCAAATCGGCCTTTCCCGCCGTGGGACGCATCTCGCCGGACTATTACTGCATGGACGGCACGATACCGCGCCGCCAGTTGCCGCATGTGCTGCGCCGCATCGGCGAGATGTCGGATGAATACGGCCTGGCGGTCGCCAATGTGTTCCACGCCGGGGACGGCAACCTGCACCCGCTGATCCTGTTCGATGCCAACACGGAGGGGGAACTGCATCGCACCGAGGAATTCGGCCAGCGTATCCTGCAATTGTGTGTGGAAGTCGGCGGCACCATCACCGGCGAACACGGCGTCGGCATCGAGAAGATAACCCAGATGTGCGTGCAGTTCAGCAATGCGGAATTAACCCAGTTCCATGCCGTCAAAGCCGCATTCGATCCATCCGGCCTGCTCAATCCCGGCAAGGCCGTGCCGACGCTGCATCGCTGCGCCGAATTCGGTGCGATGCATGTGCATCACGGAAAACTTTCGCACCCCGAACTGGAGCGCTTCTGATGAGTGACCTCAGCACGGCGTTGCAGCAACAGGTTCTGGATGCATTTCACAACGGGACACCGCTCAATATCAGCGGTGGCAGCAGCAAGGCTTTTCTCGGACGCGCCAGCCAAGGACAAGCTGTCGATGTCACCGGACATCGCGGCATCGTCGAATACGACCCTCGCGAACTGGTGTTGACTGCGCGCAGCGGCACCCCGCTGCAGGAAATCGAAGCGGCTCTGGCTGAAGCCGGGCAGATGCTCGCATTCGAGCCGCCGCATTTCGGCGACAGCGCGACGCTGGGCGGTACGATTGCCTGTGGATTGTCCGGGCCGCGCCGTCCTTACAGCGGATCGGCGCGCGATTCCGTGCTGGGCTGCAAGATGCTGAATGGCCGCGGCGAGATACTGCGCTTTGGCGGACAGGTGATGAAGAACGTCGCGGGCTACGATGTCTCGCGCCTGATGGTCGGCGCCCATGGCACGCTGGGCATGTTGCTCGAGATCAGCCTGAAGGTGCTGCCGCGCCCGGCAGCCAGCATCACCGTTACCAGGGTATGCAGCGCGGCAGGTGCTATTTCTAGCATGAGTGCTTTGCTGGGCAAGCCGCTTCCGGTGGACGGCGCCTGCTTTCACGGCGAACAATTGTATATACGCATCTCCGGAAGCGCACAGGCCGTCCAGGAAGCGCGCAGCAAGATAGCCGGCGACGTGCTGCCGGATGCGGATGCCTTCTGGCATGCGCTGCGCGAGCATCAGTTGCCTTTCTTTATGCGACACGGCGCGCTGTACCGCGCCGTGGTCAAACCCGCGATTCCGCCATTGAACATCGAAGGCACCTGGCTGCTGGACTGGGGCGGCGCGCAGCGCTGGTTGTACAGCAATGAAGATCCGGCATCGTTACGCCATCGCGTCGCAAGCGTTGGCGGCCATGTCACCGTGTTTCGCGGCGGGGCACAAGCTGAAGAAATATTCCAACCACTATCCGGGCCGCTGCTGACCATACACCAGCGGCTCAAGACCAGCTTCGACCCGAACAATATTTTCAATCGCGGCCGGCTTTACGCCAATTTATAAATGCAGACTTCCATTCCTCCCCACTTGCTGCGCAATCCCGATATCGCGGAAGCAGATGACATCCTGCGCAGCTGCGTGCATTGCGGATTCTGCACCGCGACCTGTCCGACCTATCAGTTGCTGGGGTCGGAACTGGACAGCCCGCGCGGCAGGATCTATCTCATCAAGGAAATGTTGGAGACCGGACAGGCCACAGACAAGACCCGCTTGCATCTGGATCGCTGCCTGACCTGCCGTTCCTGCGAGACCACCTGCCCTTCCGGGGTGCGCTATGGGCGCCTGGTCGACATCGGCCGCGAGATGGTCGAAAAACTGGCGCCGCGTTCCCTGTTGCAAAAGATGTTGCGCAAAGCCATGCTCGCTGTCATTCCCTACACTGCCCGCATGGCGGTTGTGCTGGGATTGGCGCGCGTGTTTCGTCCGCTGCTGCCGGCAGAACTGAAGAAAAAGATCCCGGCCAAACAGACCGCCACAACGACACCGGTGACATCCCACGCGCGGCGCATGCTGGTGCTGGATGGCTGCGTCCAGCCGCTGGGCACGCCCAACACCAATGCGGCAGCGGCACGCGTGTTCGACCGGCTCGGCATCTCGCTGGTCAGCGCGCAGGATACCGGTTGCTGCGGTGCATTGAACCAGCATCTGTCCGACAGCGATGGCGCGCGCACGATGATGCGCCGCAACATCGATGCCTGGTGGCCGCATGTCGAGAACGGTGCGGAAGCCATCGTCATGACCGCCAGCGGCTGCGGATTGATGGTGAAGGACTACGGCCATGCATTGAAAGACGATGCCGGCTATGCGGAAAAGGCCGCGCACATCAGCGCGCTGACGCGCGATCTGAGTGAGATTATTTCGGGTGAAATCATATCGGGCGAGTTCCCGGACAGCGCGAAGCTGGAAACATTTTCCCGCATCGGACAGGGCAGGCGCGTCGCCTACCATTCATC
>DIYV01000072.1 GCA_002429165.1 Gallionella sp. UBA6045
TGAAAGGCAGTGTTGATCTGAAGAATGAAACGCAAAATCTGACGGTACGGATATTGCCGACACTGGGTGACAGTGTATCGCTGATTGGCGCCTTTGCCATCAGTCCGGTGGTGGGTATCGGATCGCTCATCGTCAACAAGGTATTGGGTAATCCGCTCGATAAGTTGGCGTCATTTGAATACAATGTCACCGGATCATGGCGCGACCCAAGCGTGGTCAAGGTAGGCGGATTCGCAGCAGAAATAAAACAAGGCAACCAGGATAAATAGGAAGAAAATTATGTCAGCAGGTGATTCCACACAGCAACGCATAGCCGCGCAAGCCAGTGCATTCAAGGTGGCTGCCATTCAGATGGCTTCAGGTCCGAATGTCGCGGGTAATCTGAGCGAAGCGCGGCGACTGATCGCCAATGCCGCCGAGCAAGGCGCGCGACTGGTGGTGTTGCCGGAATTTTTCGCCATCATGGGGATGACGGAACAGGACAAGGTCAAAGTGCGCGAGCAGCCTGGACAAGGGGATATCCAGTCTTTCCTCAGCGAAGCTGCCCGCCAATACAAAATCTGGCTGGTGGGCGGCTCGATCCCGCTGGCGGCGAGCACGCCTGACAAGGTCAGGAATACTTGCCTGGTGTTCGATGAACGCGGTGAGCAGGTGGCGCGCTATGACAAGATACATTTGTTCAACCTGGAACTGGGCAACGAAAATTACCATGAGGCGAAAACGATAGAGCCGGGCAATCAAGTGGTGGTGATAGACAGCCCGTTTGGGCGGATCGGCCTGGCGATTTGCTACGACCTGCGCTTCCCCGAGCTGTTTCGCTCAATGCGGAATGTGGACATCATTGTGCTGCCTTCCGCGTTCACCGAGACCACGGGCAAGATGCACTGGGACGTGTTGGTGCGCGCGCGCGCCATTGAAAACCTGTCCTACGTGATCGCCGCCGCACAGGGCGGCTATCACGTCAACGGGCGCGAGACGCACGGCAACAGCATGATTGTCGATCCGTGGGGGAGAGTACTGGATCGTTTGCCGCGCGGCTCGGGTGTGGTGGTCGCCGATGTGAATCCATCCTATCAGGCCAGTCTGCGTGCCAGCCTGCCCGCGCTGGCGCATCGAATTTTATTCAGTTGTGCTTGACAAGGAAAATATTGCAATGAATACGCCACAACAGAATTCCACATTCGATAAACTGTTCGCCACCGCACAGCAATCGCTGCTGGTGCCGTACTCCATCGAAGCAAGCCACATCGAACAGGTTTTCGCCAGCATGATGGCGCACAAGCTCGATTATGCCGATTTGTATTTTCAATACAGCCGCGCTGAAAGCTGGTCGCTGGAAGAGGGCATCGTCAAGTCCGGCAGTTTCAACATCGATCAGGGTGTCGGTGTGCGCGCGGTGAGCGGCGAGAAGACCGCATTCGCATATTCCGACGACATCAGCCTGAATGCCCTGGACAGCGCGGCGCAAGCAACGCGTGCGATTGCACGGCAGGGCGGCACACAATCCGTGCCGATGCTGCATCGCGGCTCGCGCCGCGAAATCTATTTGCCTGATGATCCCATCGCCAGCATCAAGGACGCGGAAAAAGTCGCGTTACTGGAACGTGTCGAGGGATATGCGCGCGCACTCGATCCGCGCGTGGTTCAGGTGATGGCTGGCCTGGCCGGCGAATATGAAGTGGTGATGGTGGCGCGCAGCGACGGCCTGATGAATGCCGACATACGCCCGCTGGTGCGTCTGTCGGTGACGGTCATCATCGAGAGCAACGGCAAGCGCGAACAGGGATCGGCGGGCGGGGGCGGGCGCTTCGACTACGGCTATTTCGACGATGCGATGTTGCATAAGTATGCAGAACAAGCCGTGCATCAGGCGGTGACCAATCTGGATGCCGCACCCGCGCCGGCAGGCAACATGACCGTGGTGCTGGGCAACGGCTGGCCGGGCATTCTGTTGCACGAAGCGATCGGACACGGCCTGGAAGGCGACTTCAACCGCAAGGGCAGCTCGGCGTTTTCCGGCCGGGTCGGCGAACGCGTCGCGGCGGAAGGCGTGACCGTGGTGGATGACGGCACATTGGCAAGACAGCGCGGCTCGTTGCAGATGGACGACGAAGGCAACCCCTCGCAATGCACCACGCTGATCGAGAACGGCATCCTCAGGGGTTACTTGCAGGACACGCTCAACGCGCGGTTGATGGGTGTGCCGGTAACAGGCAACGCACGACGTGAATCCTTCGCGCATCTGCCGATGCCGCGCATGACCAACACCTACATGCTCAACGGCAACAAAGACCCGAAAGAAATCATCGCATCGGTGAAGCACGGCCTGTACGCGGTGAATTTCGGCGGCGGGCAAGTGGACATCACCAGCGGCAAATTCGTGTTTTCCACCGCCGAGGCTTACATGATCGAGGATGGCAAGATCACCCATCCTGTGAAAGGTGCGACGCTGATCGGCAACGGCCCCGATGTGCTCACGCGCATCTCGATGATAGGCAATGACATGGCACTCGACCCGGGTGTAGGCACCTGCGGCAAGGAAGGACAGAGCGTGCCGGTCGGCGTGGGTCAGCCTACGGTAAGGATAGACGGGCTGACGGTGGGCGGGACAGCCTGATGTGAACCTTTCAAAATCCAGATTTCATCCCAACTGCTGTGTTGCGAAAAAAATTTCTTGCTTACATATTATCTATATGCGGCGTGGCGAATTTTTTTCGCGCCTTGCTGACGATTCCGCACGGTCTGTTTTTGCCCGTAGCGGATCGGCGTCCCCATGTGGGGCATTTGGGCGAACTCTGAATTTTTAGAGGCTCACATACCATGGCCGAGAGTACCATTGACCTTGCTACAACTGCTGAGCCCGCGTATCTCGCAATAACCAACGGGCAATGCACTACGATCATTGTACCCTACTGTATAATTCGCCCGCTATGCAGATTCTTCGCGGACTTTATTCCCCAGACCAACAGCCTGTTGCCCTCACTATCGGAAATTTTGATGGAGTGCATCTGGGCCACCAGGCATTGCTGAGCGAGGTTTGTTCAGCGGCAAAAGCACGCGATCTGCAAACAGCAGTGATGATTTTTGAGCCGCATCCGCGCGAATTTTTTTCGCCGCAGCAGGCCCCGCCGCGATTGACCAGCCTGCGCGAGAAACTGGAATTGTTTTCCGGGTGGGATATAGACCGCGTGCATGTTTGCCGCTTCAACACACATTTTGCGCGTATGAGCGCGGCAGATTTTATCAATGACCTGCATGAAAAGCTGCACGCCAGATACGTGTTGATCGGAGATGACTTTCGCTTCGGCAGCGGCCGCACCGGTGATTTTGCGCTGATGGAACAGATTGGTTCGCAGCAAGGTTTCAAAGTCCAGGCGCTGCCTACGGTGTCGTGTGACGGGGTGCGGGTTTCCAGCACGGCGGTACGCGCCGCTTTGTCGGCTGGCCAGTTAAGCGAGGCGAAGTCCTATCTGGGACGGCATTACAGCATCAGCGGACGGGTGGTGCACGGTGACGGGATGGGGAAAAAAATCGGGTTCCCCACTGCGAATATCCAGTTGAAGCACAATCTACCGCCGTTGTCGGGTATCTTTGTGGTGCAGGTGCATGCCGAAGGTCTGGGCGTTTTGCAAGGCGTAGCCAGCCTTGGTGTGCGTCCAACGCTGAAGCACGATGCCAAACCGGTCCTGGAAGTGCACCTGTTCGAGTTTGGGCAGCAGATTTATGGCAAGCATTTGCGCGTGGAGTTTTTGCAAAA
>DIYV01000155.1:0-3865 GCA_002429165.1 Gallionella sp. UBA6045
CATTTCCAGATTGGAAAATACTGTGTCCCCGCGCTGATCATGAACGACGGCCAGGTCCTGACCGAGGTCGCCGTTATCGTGCAATACCTCGCCGACCAGGCTCCCGGCAAAAAGCTCGCGCCACCTGCCGGCACGCTGGAGCGCTATCGCCTGCAGGAATGGCTCAACTTCATCTCGAGCGAATTGCACAAAGGATGCAGTCCGCTGTTCAACCCTGTCCTTAACGATGAAGCCAAGGCTGCCTTCAAGTCGCGCCTCACGCAACGCATCGCTTTCGCGGCCAATGCGCTGAAGAACAAGGAATACCTGATGGGCACCTTCACCGTTGCCGACGCCTATTTGTTCACCGTGCTGCGATGGACGCCGCGCCTCGATATCGACCTGTCGAATTGGCCGGTGCTGAAGGATTACATGGAACGCATGGCCGCGAGACCGGCCGTGAAAGCCGCGATGAAGGAAGAAGGGCTGTGAGCTTTCCCTAATTACATATTCGTCACAGAATTTTCTTGATCTGTAGGAGCACTAAAAGTAGGCAATCTGCTATCTGCTGAAGCAGAGGCAGAGTTGTCACCGGGCCCTGCGTGTATTGTTGGGGGCTTCAGCCCCTTACAACCACGGCGGTGCAAACTCCGTCCAGCCTTTGGCTGGAAACGGATTTGCCTACCCATGCGGTGTACCTCTTGCGGGTGCTGCCCGCGATAGAGTTACTCCTTGCCCTCGAGCCACTCCGCATAACTGATCCGCGCAACATCGAACCGATCGGTCGTGCGGCAATAGACCGAAGGCGAGCCGAGCCGGCTTATGGGCGCGAAATTGTTGACGTACATACGCGGGCCCATCAGATGATCGGCAACATGAAACATCACCACTTCGCCGATGATCAGCGTATTTTTACCCAGCAATTGCGAGCTGTGCAGTTTGCACTCCATGCTGACCTGCGACTCTGCCAGCCGGGGAGGCTTCACCTTGACGGATGGCGCGGCGTGCAGATTGACAGCGGCCAGCTCGCTCTCCCCTTCCGGAAAATCCGCTGCCGACACATTCATCGCTTCAAACAATTCCTCGGTCACCATGTTCACCACGAATTCGCCGCTCGCCAGAATATTCTTCGCGGTGCCCTTCATCTCACCCGCATCATTCACGCCGACGCTGACGATCAGATAGATCGGGTTTCCGCTTACCGCGTTGAAAAAACTGAACGGTGCGAGATTGATCACGCCGTCGGCATTCTGGCTGGTGACCCACGCGATCGGGCGAGGCACCACCAGATTGGTCAGCAGCTTGTAGTTATCGGGGGCGGAGTGTAGTGATGGGTCGATTTGCATGTTGGGGTCTCTCTCTTAACAAAAGTAACTTTGTGGTAGCAAAGCTTGCGGGGATTTTCATTCAGCGCGAAGCGCAGTTCAATAAATTGCCGGGCATCAGATCACACAATCCTCAATACACCACATCATGATCGCCCACATTGATCGGGATGATCTCCTGATCGTGAATCAATAGTTCCAATGTGATGCGGTAAGAAAGATTGATGGAAACCGAATGCAGCCCTTGCAGCCTGCCGCTCAAAGAATGCAAACGCAGCGAGGGATGCTGCGGGTTCATCTCCAGCAGTTGCAGTGTCTTCAGGTATTGTTTTTCCAGCTCGGGATGGCGCTTGAGGAAGCCTGCGGCGCGTTTGTTGTATTGCTCGGTGAAAATCAATTGGAAGGGCATGGCGGGTTACTGCTCAAGCCGGGGATTTTTTGACCCGTTTGACGTGCGCCGCTGCCGATTCCTTCACAAAACGACCAGCCTTGATGTCGGCATGCGTTTCGGCCAGCGCGGCTTCCAGTTCACATTCGCGGAGGTAATGATATTGAGCAATCTCCATCACCACAAAACGATCTTTGCCGCGCACCGAGACGATCGCTTCAGGCCGCTCAGCCAGCACAGCTTCAATGGCGGCGACACCTTTTGTTTTCAGATCATTGGCAGTCAGGTTGGACATGGTTTATCTCTTCATGGAGTTATTGATAGTGCGTTATATAGTACGTTTAACAGTACGATTAATCAAGCGCCGGATTGCATTGTCAAGTATCAGTCAAGTTATACGTCAGGCCGCCTTTTGAACCCGATCACGCGCTAAAATGACCGTCATCCATCGGCCAGCGCCAAATTTTCCCGTTACCGATTTTCCAATTATCGAATTATCAGGGCCTCCCCATGAACGAAGAACGTATAGAAAACATCGAAGCAAAAATCACTTTCCAGGAAGACCTGATCGAAGAACTGAACAAGACGGTCTATCAGCAGCAACAAAAGCTGGCGCGCCTTGAAGCGATTTGCGAATCGCTGGTAAGACACATGGAATCCCTGGACGAAGCCGGGAATGTGAGCAGGACTGCAAACGAAAAGCCGCCGCATTACTAGGAACTGCTTAAGTCCTCCGTTCGTGGTGAGCCTGTCGAACCACGCATATCGCGGCTATGCCCCACTATTTACCGCCGCTCCTACGTACAATCAATGCTGGCGAGTGCACTCCTGACACAGACGAAATCTGAACCATGCTGAACAAACTGAATGACTTTCTATCCTCTATCATTGTCCCCACCGGCGTCGCTAGCCGCCCGGAACACACGCTGCAACTTGCCACTGCTGTGCTATTGATCGAAGTCATGCGCTCGGATGCCGAGAGCACAGACGAAGAGCAGGATACGATACTGAACATCCTCAAGGAGCGGTTTCAGCTACCGGATGCGGAATTGGCGCAACTATCCGAACTGGGACACCGGACGGCAACGGCCACCAATGATTTTCACCAGTTTACGTCCCTCATCAACCGGGAACTGGGAATGCCTGAAAAGGTTCGCATCATCGAATACATGTGGCAAGTTGCCTATGCCGACAGGCAAATCAGCGCCCATGAAGACCATCTGATGCGCAAGATCGCCGGCCTGCTTTACATTGCCCACGGGGACTACATTGCCGCCAAAATGCGCGCCAAGCCTGCTGAGATGAAATAACGTCGGACGCGGTCTTCGGCTTCATTCATCGTTCAGGCTGATCTGCGTCAAGAGGTTGAACAAGGGCCGATTGATATAAAAATTCGTGCGCCCGATTTTTTTCTTTTCCACAAAACCGTTTTTCGACAGCATATCCAGATGCTTCGCCGCCGTGATCCGCGACACTCCCAAGTCCTTTTCGATGAACTCAATTTTGGTATAGGGATAACGGAACAAATTATTCAGCAACTCCTGGCTGTAAATTCTGGGCAATTCCTTGCGAAGCCGTTGCTTGGTTGCCTGCATCAGCTCGCGCAAATTCCTGATCAGCCGGATTTCGCTCCTGGCAGTAAGCGCCACACCCTTCACGATGTAAACGCACCAATTCGTCCAGTCATGCGTTTCGCGCGTCGATTGCAGCAGCCGGTAATACTGGTCCTTGGTCGCGGTGATGTACCGGCTCAGATACAACACCGGCAGATCCATCAACCCGTCGCGCTGCAACATCAGCAAATTCAGGATGCGCCCGGTGCGGCCATTGCCATCGTAGAACGGATGGATGCTCTCGAACTGATGGTGTGCAATCGCCATGCGCAGCAGAGGATCAAGCTCGTCATCGGCATGGATGAAGTCCACCAGTTGCGTCATCAGCTTCTCGATCAGCACGGCATCCTGTGGCGGTTCATAGACGACCGACCCCGTCGTCTGATTTCTCAGCACCGTGCCCGGCATCTTCCTGAATCCGGCATTGTTCTGCTCGACCTCCTCCTGCACCCGCAAAATCGTGCTCATGCGGATCAGGCCGGAACTCACCACATCGGTAAATCCCACCTTCAGGGCCGAAATATAGTTTTGCACCTCCTTGGCCGCAGGCGAGGCCGAGC
>DIYV01000155.1:4189-8069 GCA_002429165.1 Gallionella sp. UBA6045
AGCGTATCCAGCAAAATGGCGCGGTTAGGCAATGATTCGCACAGGCCTTTCAGCTCCGCCAGATGGCGGTGCGCCACGGCCAAGCTCTGCCAGACCACCGTCACCTCAAGACTGGCGGGGCTGGGAATATCCAGTTCGGTCATGTTTCCCCCTGCAGGAACGTGATAAGAAAAACGCGGTTAGCTTAACACGTCACCGGCGACGTGTATAAATTTTCTTATTTTCTTATCACGTCATGGTGGACATGTTCATAGATCGTGCATTTCTATGCAGGTCGGGAGGCTGCCCCCATCCTTTAATTCGGTTTGCGTTAAAGCACTTAGCCGATTGATTTTGCGCAAGATCTCCGGCCTGCTCCACATTGCCCATGGGGACTACATTGCCGCCAAAATGCGCGCCAAGCCGGCTGATTTGGAATAAAGGCACCTGAAATAACGACGAGTACCGCCCCATCCTGACAGCCTGCTTTGCGATTTGTGAAGCGCTCGCAGGAAACGCGAGCACACTAATGAGTTACTGCAGCTCAATGCACCAAGGCACTGCCGTCCAGCAACACCTCTGCTGCGAACACCTGCTCCGCATCCACCTTGTCGAACAGGTATTGATGGTTGCAGAATTCGCAGGTCACCTCCGCCACGCCCTGTTCGGCCAGCACCGACTGCACCTCGTCCCACCCGAGCATTCTCAGCATGCGCGCCACCCTGTCGCGGGAGCACGAACACCTGAACGCCACCTGCTGGGCATCGAACAGGCGCACATCATCCTCGCTAAACAGTTTGTGTATCAATACCTCCGCAGGCAGGCCGAGCAACTCTCCGCGCTGCAGCGTATCGGTCAGCATCGTCACGCGCTGCCACATGTCGGCATCCCTGTCCTCATCTTGGCCGTCATCCTGTCTATCTTCATCCCCGGCAATGGCATGGCCGCCATCGCCGGGCATCTTCTGCAACAACATTCCCGCCGCGCCCTGCCCATCCGCTGCCAGCCACAGGCGCGTCGCCAGTTGTTCCGAGCGCTGCATGTAGTTCTGCAACACCTCGGCCACGCTGTCGCCGTCCAGCGCGACGATGCCCTGATAAGTCTGCCCGCCATCGCGCGGATCAAGCGTGATGACGAAACGCCCGTCGCCCACCATCTGCGCAAAACCGATCCCCTCCAGCTCGCCCTGCCACTTCGCCGTGGCGCGCACATTCAGCTCGCCGTCGCACTCCACCACCAGCAGCGTCACCGGCCCCCGGCCCTGTATCTGCAGGATCAGCGAACCTTTCAGCTTCAGCGTCGCCGCCAGCAGCACCGCCCCCGCCATCAACTCGCCCATCACCGCGCGCAAGGACGGGGGATAGTCGTGCCGCTCCAGCACAGCGCGCCAGGCATCATCGAGATGCACCAGCTCGCCGCGCACATGGGACTGTTCGAACAGGAAACGTTGCAGGGAATCGGGATGGGGTTTCATGGCCGAAATGATAACACGCGGGGTTGGGGGTTTTCGAAGGGCGTCCTGGAATGAATGTCGCGCCACTCATTATTCCAGCATCAGCGCGCCATGTTCGGTGAAGGCATAGGGCAGAGATGGCGAATACTTTAGCTTTGCGAGGTGGTCGCAATTTGCGACCACCTCGGCTTTTTCTTCAGCAGTAAGCTGAAACATGAAATCTTCAGGGAATCGATCACTGTTGCGGCGCACCTGTTCATTAAAGCGCTTGGTTTCAACTCCATAAAGCTCTGCCAAGCTTGCAACGCGGCAAAATACTCCTCCTTTTTTACCCCTGCGATCAGACTAAAACCAATAACGCTATAGTTTCATTTCTCTTTCCACGGCGCGAAGCCGATGGAGCGTTTCTTTTTTGGATCCAGCGGAGTCATGAGTTGGCGGATAGCATCGAAAACGGCCTTGAACTGGATGTCGTATTTCTTTTCGAGGGTGGCCAGTTTGCGGGATAGTTCAGCGTTGGATGCCAAAATCTGCCTCAATCGTACAAAGGCACGCACAACCTGAACGCTGGTTTCCACAGCACGGGGAGAATTAAGTACGCTGGCTGCCATGATGGCGCCATGTTCGGTAAAGGCGTAAGGGAGATATCTTCGGCCGCCACGTCCTGCTGGCTCGCCAACAGAATTGTTTGAGGTCGCAAATTGCGACCTCAAACTTGAAGTCACAAATTGTGATTTCAAGTTAGCATATTCCCCAGGGGTGAGCTGAAACATAAAATCCTCTGGAAACCGCTCGATGTTACGGCGCACCTGTTCATTAAAGCGCTTGGTTTCAACTCCATAAAGTTCTGCCAAGTCGGCATCCAACATGACCTTCTGCCCACGGATAACGAATATCCGCGATTCGATCTGTTCAACAGACGCGATAATCTTTTTTTCCGCCATTGCCGATTCCCTTTGCGGCATTCTGCACAATCACCCACGTACAGAACGACATCCGCATCGTAGAGAACGAACGTTCTTTTGTCAATCAACCGTGCTACGCCGCCAAGATTCAGATTCTCGTAGGAGCGGGCCCTGCGTGTGTTGTTGGGGCTGTGTCAACTTTGCACTCAACTTGTTGAGTAGCAAATTGCCTGACTTTGTTATTAGCCCCTTAGTGACAATTCCACACGCGGCTTGCTGCGTAGTGGATTGCCTGCCTTTGGTGCAACCGCGGCGGTGCAAACTCCGTCCAGCCTTTGGCTGGAAACGGATTTGCCTACCCCTGCGGTGTATCCCTTTGCGGGTGCTGCCCGCGAACAAATAACAATCGCGGGCATGGCCCGGTGACAACTCTGCATCAGCTTAAGCGGATAGCAGATTGCCTACTTTTAGTGCTCCTACCTCGCAGCTCACCTCTTGTATACTTCATCCAACATTCACACTCTTTGTTACTCGCCATGACCGCACCAGACCGCACCGCCGCCCTTGAACTAATCGACTTCATCGACGCCAGTCCCAGCCCCTGGCACGCCGTGGCGAGCGCCGAAGCGCGCCTACAGAAGAACGGCTATACCCGGCTTGAAGAGGAATCGCGCTGGCAACTCGCGGCGGGCGGGCGCTATTACGTCGTGCGCGGCGGCGCGTCGATGATCGCCTTCGTGCAGGGCAGCAAGCCGATCTCGGAAGCCGGCTTTCGCATCGTCGGCGCCCATACCGATTCTCCCGGGTTCAGGATCAAACCCAAGGCGGCGCTGGCCGGCGACGGTCTCGCGCGCCTGGCCGTGGAAGTCTATGGCGGGCCGATACTGGCCACCTTCACCGACCGCGACCTGAGCCTGGCCGGGCGAGTCGTGTTGCGCACGGGGTCGACACAGACAACGCGCCTGCTGCGCTTCGAACGGCCGCTGCTGCGGCTGCCCAACCTGGCGATCCACATGAACCGCGACGTCAACGAACAGGGCCTCAAACTCAACAAGCAGACCGAACTGCCGCTGATCCTGGGCCAGCTTGGCGAAAATGACGACGCCGAAGCACTGTTGCGCAAACTGCTGGCCGATGCCGTGCAGGCCGATTCCAACCACTCCGGTGCGGCAGACCTGCTGAGCTGGGAGCTGGCCGTCTACGACGTGCAGAAGGGTTGCCTGTGGGGCGCGAACGAAGAGTTCATCGCCAGTCGCCAGTTGGACAATCTGGCCTCCTGCTATGCGGCCCTCACCGCGCTGATCGCGACCGAGCAACCGGCTGCCACATGTGTGACGGCCCTGTTCGATCACGAGGAAGTCGGCAGCGAGAGCGCCGCGGGTGCCGGCAGCAGCTTCATCACCGACGTGCTGGCCCGCATCAGTGCCCATGCGAAACTGGACGAAGAAGACAGGCAACGTGCGATGGCGCGCAGCTTTTTCATCAGCGCCGACATGGCCCATGCCTATAACCCGAACTTTCCGAACGCCTACGAACCCGGCCA
>DIYV01000008.1 GCA_002429165.1 Gallionella sp. UBA6045
ACCCCTCCGGCAAACACGGCGTCCCCAACCTTGGCGACATCGCTGGCGGGGACCATCCAGCCCAACTCCGTAAGGTCGGTCAGAATCTGCTTCATGGTGAATCCGTAACCGGCGAACGCATCAGGCCACTTGAGATAAACGCTCCCATCGGGTTGTTTCATGCCCAGGACATCAAAAAGCTTCTTGCCGCTATTGAACTCGCCCAGCAAGACACGAAGCAACTCACCCATTGCGCCGTCCAACTCTGCCAAAGTAAGCGGCTCTTGTGCGTGAATCACAACCGGAGGCGGCGGCAATTCCCCAGGACGGGCGCCGGATTGCGTTTGAGCCTCTACTGGCTCACCAATTGGCAGGCGCTCCACAGACGCTCCAGAGTTGCTTTGTGGTGGAATGGTCTCTGCGGTTGCGGTTTCTACATGCTCCGCAGATGCGCTGTAGTCATCTTGAGAAATCAACGGTAATTCGGCTTGAGCGTCCTCGCGCCCTGTAGCTGCGCTGGCAGAGTCCTTGATTCCTGTCTTGCTTGAGTGGATTTTTCCCGGAACCGGGGCAATCGGCATCGAGCTAATCAACGCCTGGTCGCGCAAGCGGATCGCCTTCATCCGCATATCAGGGATTTTCCCGGTAATCACGTCCGGCGAAATGTAATAGAACGGGTCACCTTCCTCATCGCGCATGAAAGCGATTTCACGCTCAACCATCATGTCCAGGATGCCGTCCACTGTCTTCGGCAGACCGGGTATATCTTCGTCCCTGGTTCGGCGCACAATCTCTTCACCCGCCATCGGCCAGACCAGATAGGTTGTGCCTTCAAGATTCCAAACCCGGGCTGAAGGCTCATTGATGCGCCAGATACCCTCCTGCACCAAACGGCGCATGATGTCGGTCAGATAGCGCTCGACCGGCACGCCGATCTCGTAACCGGCCATCGCAACACCCATGCTCTTCAAGTCTCGCTCGACACTTAACTGGTCGGCCTTCACCATGAAATTGTGGATTTGATTTGTCGAGCCGGGATTGTTATTGAGCGATTCGGTCAGCCATACCCACGCATCGGTGCTGCCATCGCTGATCCAATCCATTGTCCCTTTGCTGATGACAGAATCCATGAGCGTGCTTGAAACATTGGTGTGTTTCTTGCCGCGCCCCTCTTGCCAGTGCAGGAAGTAATTATCGATATTGTGAGACTTTGCCCAGTCATGCAGACCTTGTTTGTAGGGGCGCCACTTTTGCGAGTTTTCTCTGTCGGTAACAGTCAGGTCGGTCACCACCTTGCCAAGATCGTGACACAAGCCGGCCAGGAATACAGTGAGTCGCCAACGCGGTTCAATAACCCGTCTTTGTTGCGGGGCGACCACACCGCGTATCAGCTTTCCCTCGGTTTGTTGTAATGCCCACAAACCAACTTCAAGGGAGTGCCGCAACATCCCGCCTGCGCCACGATGATGGTGTGCCTGCGATGCCGGCAACAATTGCACCAGCGTGGCCAACCTCATCATTGAGGGAATGTAGTGTTCATTCAGTAACGATTCATTTGCGATGATTTGGCGAACCCCGTCCACCAACTCTTTTTGAGTGGCCAGTAATGCAGAGGGCGGGTAAACGGGTAGCCCCTCCATAAATGGGGGGTAGCGCGGGATGTCGCGCAAGTGTTCGATTGAGGTTGCTTCTCTGGCAGCAGCAAACAGGGTTGTTGGCGAAGCCGCCACAAGCGTCTTTGGCAACACGCCGCACTTCACCAACAGACGATCAACAAGAGTAGACATATCAAAACAAGCGGAAGCCGCGTCCGATAATCATCTGGCCGGATACCAACCCGACCACTTTATAGCGAGAATCAAGACTCTTTGGATGGTCGCCCTGCATGTAGTAGTGACCAGCCGGAATGACTCCTTTGAAGCCGCTCTCTTCGATCGGAAGCCCTTTCGAGGTGACTGGCATCGCTTCGCCAACGAGCTTGCCATTCACAAAGAACTGATGGTTCCTTGATTCGACAGTATCGCCAGCCACACCGGCGACTCGTTTCAAGAAACGGGAATTCTTTTGATAGATGAAGTCACTCGGATACAGGAAGGCCGCATAGTCATTGCGCTCCGGCAACGCGTGCTTTTCGACCAGATACAAAACGCCACTCAAGCTGTTGCTGACATTGATATCGAGTTCGTATTTCATGGCGAATGCCCAATAACCAAAGAGCAGGGCGATGTAAGCAAAACCATAACGAACGAGGTGTGCGTGCATGGCATCGAGGCGCGACATGCACCAGATCCACGCTTCGATTAGTGTGAGGGAGTTGAATGTTTTCATCTGCGCTACTCTGCCTCGGCAATCAGAAATAATCTTCAAATTGCCGTTCAAATTTGAACAGCATTTCGAGAATTCTCGAGTTTGGAGAAAGCGGGTGAATTTCGCACATGGCCTGTAGGCGCTCTGTAGTTGTGCTGTGGGACGTGCGACATCGAGAGCGATGAAAGCGGCGCTATTTCATTAAATCGATTCGATTGACATTTGCTTTTGAGTTGGCTATTTTTCGCGCATCTACTTCGCGGCTTATT
>DIYV01000035.1:0-8883 GCA_002429165.1 Gallionella sp. UBA6045
GGAACACATAACCCAGCGGGCGGAGATGCGTAGCCAGAAATCTCGTATCGTCCTGCCACACATCCCCATTGATATGCAGCGAACCTGCAGCGCGTTCCAGTCCCGCGATGCAGCGCAGCAGCGTGGTCTTGCCTGAACCGGACGGGCCGAACAATGCAGTGACACCCCGGTTCGGTGCACTGAAGGAGACATCCAGCGCGAAGCTTTCCAGTTGCAATTTGAAACTAGCCCTTATGTGGGTCATCGCATCATCCTCGATAACTTGCCACCCGCGAGATACAAACCGAGCAGCACGACGAACGAGAACAGCACCATGCTGCCCGCGAGCCAGTGCGCCGCGCCGTATTCCATCGCTTCGACATGGTTGTAGATCGCGACCGACAGCACCCGCGTCTCGCCAGGGATGTTGCCGCCCAGCATCAGCACCACGCCGAATTCGCCGACGGTATGCGCAAAGGCGAGAATGATCGCAGTGAGAAAACCGGGGCGCGCCAGCGGCAACGCAACGCTGATGAAACGATCCCATGCACCGGCGCGCAGCGTGGCTGCAACTTCCAGCGGGCGCCTGCCCATCGCCTCGAATGCGTTCTGGATCGGCTGCACCGCGAACGGCAGCGAGAACAGCACCGAGCCGACCACCAGCCCGGCGAAGGTGAACGGCAAGGTGCCGAGATGCAGGGCTTTGGTCAGTTCACCCACCGGCCCCTGCGGCCCCATCAGCAACAGCAGATAAAAGCCCAGCACCGTGGGCGGCAACACCAGCGGCAACGCGACCAGCGCGGCGACGACGCTGCGGTACCACTTGCGGTTGTGCGCCAGCCACCAGGCCAGCGGCGTCGCGATCAGCAACAGCGCCAGCGTGGCGACGCTCGCCAGCTTGAGCGTCAGCCACACTGCCTGCAGGTCGTCGGGGCCTAATGTGTGCATAGGGGTGCGTGCATGATGTGGTTGGGTCGTGTCAAATCGGGTCAGGGCAACTCATATCCATAACTGCGGATCACCGCTGCCGCTTTTTTGGTTTTCAGGAAATCGAGGAAGGCCTGCGCTGCCGCCTTGTCTTTCGCGCCGGACAGCAGCACTGCACTTTGCCGGATCGGTTGGTACATATCCGATGGAACCAGCCACGACGAACCCGCGCCGACCTTGCCATCGCGCATCACCTGCGACAGCGCGACGAAACCCAGCTCGGCATTCCCGGTCGCGGCGAACTGGTAAGTCTGGGTGATGTTTTCGCCCATCACCAGCTTGTTACGTATCGAATTCCACATCGCCAGTTTTTCCAGTGTCTGTTTCGCCGCCATGCCGTAGGGCGCGAGCTTGGGATCGGCAATGGCAAGTTTTTCGTAACTGCCTTTGCGCAATACCCTGCCCTGGTCATCGACAAAGTTCGGCTGTGCGCTCCACAGTACCAGCTTGCCCAAAGCATAGACGAAACGCGAAACGCCGACGGTCAGCCCCTCATCCTCGAGACGTTGCGGGGTCGCGGTATCCGCCGCGACCAGCACATCGAACGGTGCACCGCCCTTGATCTGCGCATAGAACTTGCCGGTCGAACCGAAACTGAGTTTCACCTTGTCGCCGCTCTGCTGCTCGAATAGCGCTGCGATCTGCTTCATCGGCACGGAAAAATTGGACGCCACCGCAGCGTTTACCTCTCCGGCAAACACCGGCGAACTCGTCAGAACGGACAACAGCCCAACAGCGGTAACATGGCCGCGCAATTTGGAAATACGCATCATCAACATCCTTATGAAATTGGTGCAATGATAACAAGCAAGATGAAGGCCAGAGCAGAATTATTTCCACCGCCCAAGCCGGCAAGTCCGGTAGAAAGCAGGCAGGGGCTGCCGGTGCTGTATCCGTAGCAGAGAACAACAACGGAGATATGCGTTATTAATGTCGGCAGCAGCTTTCAACCGGCGTTAAGATAACGGTTCGCATTTTGCCCGGCAAGATTGTTCGGCACTCAACTTGAAACAGTCATCGGAGGTCAACATGGCTTATCAATCCAAATCAACGCGGCCCTCGCCTGTCAGCGCGTCTGCCGTTGTTATTTTGCTGCTTGCGATGCATGCAGCGCATGCCGATACATCCGTGTACAAATATACCGGGCCGGACGGCGTCACGGTGTATACGCAAACCCTGCCTGAAAATTACAGTCCCGGCGCAGTCACGACAATCACTATCCAGACCTTGCCTATTGAACAGCAGCGTGCGGCGATCAGAATGCTGGATGCCATGGAGAAAAAAGCCGATGCCGGGATACAGCAACCGCATTCAAAACTCAGTGATGCCGACCGGCAGATCAATGTGGCGATCAAAAATCTGCAGCATGCAGAATCGAAACTGCAAAGCGGTTCTGTTCCCACCGGCGCTGACCGGATCGGCAAGGTTGGCGGCGGAACGCGGTTAAGGGAATCCTACTTCTTGCGTGTGGCGAAACTGCAGGGCGCCGTGGACCAGGCAAAACTCGCCCTGGAACAAGCCTACAGGAAGCGCAATAATCTGCGTTAGTCACCGTATTTTTTCGATACCGTACAATCTGATCCAGTTGCCCGGCAAGACTAGTGGTTAAATATTCCGCCCCGTTCATTCTGGGCCATTGCAAATTTCATGAGGAAAAACCATGCCGATCTCTTTAGCAGATACCTACCCCCGTCTCGTGGGTGACATAGGCGGGACCCATGCCAGATTTGCTATGCAGGTATCGCAGGGGATGCCGATTACCGAACCGCTGGCATTGCCCAGCAGCGATTTTGCCGGGCCCGCTGAAGCAATTCGGCACTATCTCGAGCTGGCCGGACTGCCCCATCCCCGCTGGGCCGGATTGGCGATAGCGACACCGATCTCGGGCGACATGCTGGCGATGACGAACAATGGCTGGAAGTTTTCCGTCAGTGAGACACGCGAGAAACTCGCACTGACACATCTGCGCATGCTCAACGATTTCACAGCTCTGGCGCTCGCCCTTCCAAAACTCGGTCCCGATGATTTGATGCAGGTCGGAACGGGCAAGCCCGAAGCTGAAAAACCCATCGGCTTGATCGGCCCCGGAACGGGGCTTGGCGTTTCGGGACTGATACCATCCGCACAGGGCTATACCGCTATCGAGGGTGAAGGCGGACATTCGACCATGCCAGCGTTCAATGCCCGCGAGGCGGAACTGATTGCCTTGGCGAGGAAGAAATTTGCACATGTGTCTGCCGAAAGACTGCTTTCCGGCCCCGGCTTGATGATGCTTTATCAGGTCATTGCCGTATCCGGTGGATTGCCGGATAAAAAGCTGCAGGCAGACGAGATCAGCAAGCGCGGCATTGCGGGCAGCTGTCCCGTCTGCAGGGAAGCTTTGGATACATTTTGCGCGATGCTGGGAACCGTCGCCGCCGATGTTGCATTGGTGCTGGGCGCACGAGGGGGCGTCTATATCGGTGGGGGCATCATTCCAAGATTGGGAGATTACTTCGCCACCTCGCCTTTTCGCGCCCGCTTCGAGGAAAAAGGGAGATTCAGTTCCTACGTTGCAAAGATCCCGACATGGGTGATACATGCGCCCTGGCCCGGATTGATCGGGGCAGCCAGCTCGCTGGATGATGATGCCGGGAGCATGGTTCTCTGAGCAGCAGACCCGGTAGTGTGAGGGTGTCATTCAAACAGTCCCCCATCAATCAAAAAGCCAAGCGAACTTGGCTTTTGATTCAACTCAATTTGTTTGTCTGCCTAGAAGGTATATGCAACACCCACAGAAAATACAGATGCTTTAACAGGGTTTGAGTAACTATCAAACTTACCAAAACTTTCATATTGAGCACGGATGCCGACCTGCGAGGTCACGTTATATTGGGCGCCTACGCCAATCAATAAATCGGTCTTGGATTCGCTTGTATTTAAAGCGGCAAAGCCACCTGTTCCAGTCAACTTCTCGGAGTTATTAGAAAAACCTAATTTACCAATCAAATCAAACTGTGGATTCATAGGAAATGTACCAACGGCAGCAACTTGGAATGAGTGCATAGCCAAGGTTGCATCTCCAACACCTGCGTAGCTCAGTGTGGAATCACCGAACTTCGCATAGCCGATTTACGCTGCCAACATTGGGCTGAAGTGGTAGCCACCAGCGATGCGGATCATGTTTGGATTCGCAAAGGTTGTGGCAGCAAAGCCACCAACGGCTGGAACGGTTGTATTGCTATAACTTGCATGCCCCAAATCCGCTGCCACATAATAGGTACCTGTATTATCTGCTAATGCTGGTGTAGTAATACATACTGAAAGCAGCGCAACGATTGTAATTCTCTTCACAAATTTCCCCTTAATTAAATACACAACAAAAAAATCTACGAGCACAAGTACAAGGTGAACGCAGCACAACATAAAGCTTAAGACTAACCATTCTGGAATTTACGTTATGGCTGTTGATTGACATTATGGATTCGCGAAAACTGCCTTCTGCTGCTCCAAATATATTTCTTTGCTAATCAAGCCAGCATCATAAAGACGCTTTAACTCCTTAAGCTTTTTTTCGCTGCTTTCAGCAACAGAAGGTTGTGTGATGGCTTTCGCTGCAGATTGAGATTTCTGATATTCGCCATGCTGGATTGTATTATTTTTTGGATCTTCGACTTTAGAAAAACCCTCTCTTAACACCGATGAATCGAGCAATGCTCGCTGCATTTTTATTAAGGCATCTTGCGCAGCTCGTTTACCAGCAAGAGCAAAGTCGGATTTAAATTCATCGTACTCTGCACGTCCATCACCAGTGACCGTTAGGTTGGTGATATCCCTACCTGCTTGATCCTTAATATTACAGTTTAAAGTTACATCAAATATTGTTGGCGGCCAAGTGAATGAACTGGGAGATGATGAGTTGGTTGTGACTTCTAAGGCAATGATGTAACTAAGATCACTTTTACTTATTTCCGCGTCCTTATCAGACTTGAGAGCGTAAACTTTTTTAAACACATTGTTTAGCATTGTATGAAACCCTGCTTCTAAATCCTTGTAAGGTTTGTAACTGACTTTATCCCCACCCCCGCCTGGCGTGACAACTTCCTTTTCACGGTCACCCAAGATATAGTACCCAACATTATTTTGAATGGGTTGTGCACTTCTATCACGCTCAATCTTCGAAAGATCTGGACTAATTACAATCGTGTGTGCACACCCAGTAATGATAACTGCCACAAAGAATGAAATAATACTTTAGCGAATTTCATTAATATTCCTGATTTAAATACAGCTAATAAAATCGTTTGAAAAAATGTAAATGATGGGGGCAAAAAATCACCCCCGCCAATGTTCATTCTTGGATTATTGCTCTATGGGTTTTGTTTGGGAGCCACAGCAGAGAAAGTAGTTTGTGCCATAACAGGAGCAGTTGAAGGCGCCAAACCGACCGCTTCTCCTATCTTGCGGAGCATGACTGTAATCGTCGCAGGATAATTAAATCCAGCGCCTGTATTCCTGTCTACGATATATCCTATACCACCTCCGACAAGGATATTCCCCCAAACAGCCCCATTTGATTTTGAGACTAAAGTTTGGTGGCCCGCCATATCATCCTTTTTACAATCAACCGACATATCTCCTGTGCTTTTATGCACAGTAACGCTTGCTGGCGAAGTTAGAAACCAGGTGCCTTCATCATTAGTCAACGTACATCCGATGCCTGCCACTTCATTGTTGTTATAGATAGTCTGCACAGATACCGGCTGCATTTTTTCCCCTGTAATGGAGGCACAGCCGGTCATTGCGAGTAACGAAATAATTATTATTAATTTATACATGATTGTTTTTCTCTAAGGGAACTATTGCTAGTTATATGTCCATGTTTCGTTAAGGCCGCTTGTGTAAGCAATAATTAGCTTAACAGGCGTTAAAGCACCTACCGCTGTCATTCTCCATTCATCAGCTTCAGTTGAAGTCAATGTACTTGTCGCGTCATAGGTTTTATATATTATGTTGAACATAGCAGTGGATGCTGTGTCAGCTGTTACTGTGTATGTAACATCCTCATGACCCGTGCTTGATGTTTCTGTGCTATCTGTAAAAAGGCTGACTGTTCCTACTATTCCCGTCGAGCCAACGGTAACTGCCGTTGGAATAACAGCTGCTGTCAGATATGCAGCGTAAATACCAGTCGCGCTAGCGCCAAGAGGAAAGTAGTTGCTCGGGTTAGCGTATGTTGTCTGGGTAAATGAGCTAGTTGCAGGCGAACAATTCGTTAAGTTTATAGTATATGTTTCAACACCCGACAGAGCAGCAACAGTATTTGCTGGTGTTATATTAAACGTTGTTGACGTTGATACTGCCCCAACTGTTATGTTTCCAGATCCGCTACAAGTAGCAGTACCTGTAGTTGAAACTGTAAAGTTTTTGCTGTACCCCGCTGCTTCAAGTGATGCGTAGGCTGCAGCTACAGGAAACGAATCAGTTGATGTGACAGGGCCAGTGTGTCCGCTGCTGCCACCGCCACCACAACCCGAAAGACTAATAACAAATACTGATGCGGCGCCTAAAATTACTGATTGAAGTTTCATTGTTTTTTCCTGTATGTTTATTAATTGGCGACTTTTAATACCATCAGTTGCATCAATGTAGCTTGAAGAAATTCAGATAGTCCTGAAGGAACAAACATCCACCAATACCGTGCTAATTTATGCGATTTAAGCATCCGGAATGAGCACCGTATAGGACCTTATTGTTGGACGTTATTGCTGAACTCGATTTGCATTTGCAATGTAAAGTAACGGTATGGCTCACATGCCGTTAGCATGAGGTTTTGTTCTAGTGTCAGGGGGAAATCAAAACTTGGGCGATTTGAATAAAAATGAAATGGTGAGTTTCGCACGAACCCCGGCCTTGCCGGGCGTTGAGCTGTTAATGGCGTGCGGCAGTTCGCATCATTGGCGGGTTTTCCACGAGCGCTACGCCATCTGCACCAGCGATGCTGCAGCAGCGGAGATCCGCTACCGCAAAAATTCACATACGATTGGCGACCGTAGCACCTTATTGTTCGAACCGGGTGAAATGCACGAAACCAACCGCGTGGCCAAACCACAGGATTTCAATGTGCTGTTCCTGACACCGGATACCATGCAAAAATTCAACGAGGAGATGGATATACCCGGTCAGCCGCACTTCAAGCCCGTCCCGGCCATCAACGAACAATTCTTCTCATCCTGCAAGCGCTTGCATGCCGCTATTAATGACGATGCGGCAGCTATCGAGCAACAGAGCCGCCTTACCGAGTGCGTCGGAATGCTGTTGTCCTGTCATGCGGAAAAACGGGTGTCGACCCTGCCGGATTCCGGGAAACAACCACTATTGCGTGCGCGCGACTTCCTGCATGATCAATTCTCCCATGCCGTGTCGCTGGACGAGATTTCTGCCATTGCCGGGTTGAGCCGGTTCCATTTTCTGAAGGCATTTGCAGCCCAGTTCGGCCTGCCGCCGCATGCGTACCAGATACGCCTGCGCATCGAGCGCTCGCTACCCCTGCTGCGCCGGGGCATGACCCTGCCCCAGGTCGCAGAATCGATAGGTTTCTATGACCAGAGTCATTTTATCCGCCACTTCAAGCGCACCATGTGCGTCACGCCTGGTCAATATCAAGGAAGACTGTGAGTTATCCTTCGCACTGCAGAACTTCATGCCTCGTTACCACACCGCCAGAAACCAGGCGTTCATAACACATCCATGAAATCTCTTTAAGCCCATCCCGTTGCTCACGCAATAATTCATTAAATCAAAAACCGCCTGTTGCGGGCGGTTTCCTGACTTGGCGGAGAGGGTGGGATTCGAACCCACGGTAGCGTAAACGCTACGCCTGATTTCGAGTCAGGTACATTCGACCACTCTGCCACCTCTCCGGGAGGCGCGCATTCTACCAGCAACCTCCGATTTAGTGCAGAATGATCATATGCGGAACCCGACTCGATGTGCGCAAACATTAATAGTCAGCTTGTGTCTACTGCTCGCTGGCTGTCACCAACAGATTTCGCCATGGAAAGCCGGCAAGCTGGTGGTGATCGTTCCGGAAACGGCACTATGGCCGGAGTCAGATTTTCAGCGTGAATTGGCACGATTGTTCGTCGAGCAACTGCATGCCACTCTCGAAACGATTCCGCTGCCACAGGATGAAATCCATGACGCGTTACGCAAACACCTGGCACATCTTGCCGCTGTTCCGATGCGCAGGGAGAACAACCCTGCCGGACTGCAATTTGGCCCCGCCTACCAGAGTGTGCGCGAGGTGCTGGTATGCAATAACGACGGGCCGCGCATAAGGAACCTTGCCGATCTGAAAGGCAGAAAATTGATGGTGGCGGCCGGATCGGCCCATGAGGCGGCGCTGCGCGAGGCACAGCGGAATTTGCCCTCGCTGCAATGGCTCACGGATCACGATCTCACCACCCAGGACCTGCTGGCGGAGGTCGGCGAAGGCAGCCTGGATTGCGCGGCCGCCAATGAACTCCAGTTCGCCGATGCGCGCAACTTTCATCCCAATCTGATCGCCGAACTCGATATTGTCCCGCCATCCAGACTGGCCTGGGCATTCCCCGGAAATGTCGATTCCGACTTGCTCAAACAAGTGCAGATCTTTTTCAACACCATCCAGCAGGACGGCACGCTGCATCGCTTGCTGGAACGCTACTACGGTCACAGCGGCCGCTTGGACACGATGGATGCGGCTGCCTTCATCACCAGGATCAATACCGTCCTGCCGCGTTTTCGCCGCATTTTCGACGAAGCTGACACGCTTACCGGAATCGACTGGAGATTGCTGGCAGCGCTTTCTTATCAGGAGTCGCAGTGGAATCCGCTCGCCACTTCGTACACCAATGTGCGCGGCATGATGATGCTGACCGGTGATACGGCCGACCA
>DIYV01000035.1:8986-15427 GCA_002429165.1 Gallionella sp. UBA6045
GGAACCCGATCGCACCTGGCTGGCGCTGGCCGCCTACAATCAGGGCTCCAGTCATCTGGAAGATGCGCGCATACTGACCAAGCGCGCCGGTTTGAACCCGGACAGCTGGGCGGATGTGAAAAGATGGATGCCGCTGCTGAACCGACCTAAATATTACAAGAAACTGAAGCGCGGTTATGCGCGCGGCGGCGAGGCGGTGATTCTGGTGGAAAGCATCCGCAGCTACTACGACATGCTCAAGCGGCTGGAACCCGGCCAAACCGATACTGCGCCACCGGTTTCATATCAACTCGGCTCACCGATGGCGATGCCGATGCAGCGCTTGTTGCCCTAATTGTCTTTTGCCGACTGCAACTCTTCCAGCTTGCGTTCGATACGCTCCAGTCTTGCCGATATGTCCATGAGCAGGCGATCAGCGTCCTTTTCATCACGTCCCACTTTTTCAACCTCGCTGCCGATGAAGAATGCGGCCAGATTCGCGGTCAACAGGGAAAGCAGCAGCACACCAAACAGAATCAGCAACGCGCCGAACAATCTCCCCGCCAGGTTGTGCGGGACCACGTCGCCGTAGCCCACCGTGGACATCGTGACCCAGGCCCACCACATGCCGTCCCATACGGTTCCTATGGAAGGATCGATGCGCGACACGATGACACCGGACAACACCATGGTGATAAAAGCGACGGCCAGGGTATTGCCGAGTTGATGGCGGGAAAGCAGCATGCGCACGGACTTGGACAACCGCACCAGTATCACCACCACCAGCACCAGCCGGAAACTTCGCAACAAGCCCACCAGCGGCGCGAACTGCCAGAAAAATGGCATCCCGCCGATGATGATGACCAGGTTCATCCAGTTGCCGAACAGGTACGCGCGCTTGTTTTTAACCAGTATGCTCAACAGAACGGTTTCAACAAAGAATGCCAGCCACACCAGCCAGTCGGCGATGCGCCCCAGCAGCGGGGCAATTGAATGGGATTCTTCCAGATACCATTGCAGCGGGATCCACAACGCCACGAACATCATCGGCCACTCCAACCGCTTCCCCCACTTCCGCGCGGCGGGTAGTTCGTGCGACTCGACGCCGGCGATTCCGAGCAGATGGATGATCTTCATTTAAGTAAACCTCTCAAAATCCACATTTCATCCCAACTGAGGGAACTACTAGCCATTCGACCAAGCTGTCAAAATGCGTTGCATAGCCAATCGGCTAAGTCACCAAAAGACGGTGACATAAGCCGCTGGTTAACGCCAGCAAAGTCGCTGGTTATGCCGCGGCGAAAATTTTTTTGCGTGCAGCCGCATTGCGGCTTGCCTGCTTGCCCCACTTCCGCGCCTGGCATTTGGGCGAACTCTGAATTTTTAGAGGTTCACTTACGGCGAGAGTTTTTCCTTGCCGCCCATGTAGGGACGCAGCACTTCGGGAATCACCACGCTGCCGTCGGCCTGCTGGTAGTTTTCCAGCACCGCAACTAGCGTGCGGCCGACTGCAAGTCCCGAACCATTCAGCGTATGCAGCAGCTCCGGCTTGCCCTGCGCGTTGCGGAAGCGCGCCTGCATGCGCCGCGCCTGGAACGCCTCGTAGTTGCTGCACGAGGAAATCTCGCGGTAGGTATTCTGCGCCGGCAGCCACACCTCGATGTCGTAGGTCAGCGCGGCGGAGAAACCCATATCGCCGGTGCACAGTTTCACCACGCGATAGGGCAGGCCCAGCTTCTGCAATATCGTTTCGGCATGGCCGAGCAATTGTTCCAGCGCGCCATAGGATTCATCGGGATGCACCATCTGCACCAGCTCCACCTTGTCAAACTGGTGCTGGCGTATCATGCCGCGCGTGTCGCGCCCGTAGGAACCGGCCTCGCTGCGGAAGCACGGTGTGTGCGCGACGAACTTCAGCGGCAGATTTTCCAGCGGCACGATCTCGCCGCGCACGATGTTGGTGACGGGGACTTCGGCGGTGGGAATGAGATACCAATTCTCTAGCTCAATTTTAACTTCCGACTCATCTTCATTGGCATAAATATTTGCCAAAGTAGCTTTGCCTTGATCACCACCGAAACTAACTTGAAATAAATCCTTCTCGAACTTCGGTAACTGTCCAGTACCACGCATCGAGTTTTGATTCACGATGTACGGTACATAGGTTTCTGTATAACCGTGCTGCTCGGTATGCGTGTCCAGCATGAATTGCGCGAGCGCGCGATGCAGTCGCGCCAAGCCACCCTTCAGCAGCGAAAAACGCGCGCCGCTGATCTTGGTGGCGGTGTCGAAATCCAGCCCGAGTTTTTCGCCCAGCTCCACGTGATCCTTTACCGCGAAATCGAACTTGGGAATGTGGCCGACCTTGCGCACTTCGAGATTATCGGCTTCGGACTTGCCAACCGGAACGCTGCTGTGCGGGATGTTCGGGATCACTTCCAGCAATTGCTGCAACGCGTTTTGCACTTCGCCCAGCCGCACTTCCGCCTGCTTGAGTTCGTCTCCCAGTGTGGCAACTTCCGCCATGATCACTGAAGTATCTTCGCCTTTAGCCTTGGCTTGGCCTATTTGTTTGGAGGTCGCATTGCGCCTGGCCTGCAATTCCTGAGTGCGGGTCTGGATGGTCTTGCGTTCAGCTTCGAGTTGCGCGAATTTTTCCTTATCCAACGCAAAACCCCTTGTAGCAAGTCGCGCCGCCACTCCATCCAAATCAGTTCTTAACGCTTGAATATCCAGCATGCTGCTCTATCCTTTTTTGTTTTTTGCCGCTTCATCCAGCTCGCGCAAATGAGCCAGCTTCTCGGCGATCTTCGCTTCCAGCCCGTGATCGGTGGGCTGGTAAAAACTCACTTCCGGCATGTCATCGGGGAAATATTTTTCGCCCGCCGCATAACCTTCTTCCTCGTTGTGCGCGTAGCGGTAGCCCTTGCCGTAATCGAGCTGCTTCATCAGTTTGGTCGGTGCGTTGCGCAGATGCAACGGAACCTCGCGCGAACCGTCCTGACTGACAAAAGCGCGCGCGGCATTATACGCGACATACCCGGCGTTCGACTTCGGCGCGCAGGCCAGGTACAGGATCGCCTGCGCCAGCGCCAGTTCCCCTTCCGGCGAGCCGAGCCGCTCGTAGGTCATCGCGGCGTCCTGTGTCAGTTGTATCGCGCGCGGATCGGCCAGGCCGATGTCTTCCCACGCCATGCGCACGATGCGCCGCGCCAGATAGCGCGGGTCTGCGCCGCCGTCCAGCATGCGCACCAGCCAGTACAGCGCGGCATCGGGATTGGAGCCGCGCACCGATTTGTGCAGCGCCGAGATCTGGTCGTAAAACGCCTCCCCTCCCTTGTCGAATCGGCGCAGGTTCTGCGCGAGCGTGGCATCGAGAAACCCCGAGGTGATCTGCGTGACCTTCGATGTGCGTGCCGCCGTATCGATCTGCTCCAAAGCATTCAACAACCGGCGTGCATCGCCGTCGGCGTAGCCGATGATGCGCTCGCGTGCATCATCATCGAATTTCATATCCTGCAAAACGGCCTGGTGCGCATGTTCGAACAATTCGCCGAGTTCCTCCGCCGACAATGCATGCAGCACATACACCTGGGCACGCGACAACAGCGCGTTGTTCACTTCGAACGACGGGTTCTCGGTGGTCGCGCCGATGAAGGTCACCAGTCCCTGTTCGACGAACGGAAGGAAGGCATCCTGCTGCGACTTGTTGAAGCGGTGCACTTCGTCGACGAACAGTATGGTGTGGCGGCCGCGCTGTTGCAGCACCTGCTGTGCCTGCGCGATGGCCTCGCGAATGTCCTTCACCCCGGACAGCACCGCCGACAGCGGCACGAACTCGGCATCGAAGGCCGAAGCCATCAGCCGTGCCAGCGTGGTCTTGCCCACCCCGGGCGGGCCCCACAGGATCATCGAATGCAATTTTCCGGATTGAAACGCCAAACGCAGCGGCCTGCCCGGACCCAATAAATGGGATTGCCCGATTACTTCGTCTATGTTCCTGGGACGCAACCGTTCCGCCAGCGGCGCAGCGGCAACGTTTTCGGCAAACAGTTCGCGTGTTTCTGCGCTCATGTCATCACCTGTTTATGTGCAGCTATTTCTTCTATTCTGGCCACGATATTTTCCTGTTGTTCGTCCTGGCTGAAACCGGCATATTTTTTCGCGAAAAGGCACGCCATTTCGCGATAACCCGGTGCATCCAGCATCCTGCGTATGACTTCCACAAAATCGGGCGGCGGCGATTCGGGATTCACCGCGATCCCTGCGCCCATCGCCTCGACACGGGCAGCCAGCAGAAATTGCTCGAGGTGGCCGGGCAGCAACAGCAGCGGCACGCACGCCATCAGCATACCCGCCGTCATCGCGTGTCCAGCATAACCGATGGCAAGGTCGCAATCCGCCAGCAGCCTGTCGAGTCTGAACGGCTTGGCCGAAACGATGATGCACGGGCTTTCATACAGCCAGCGCTGATTATCCGAGATGCCCGGAGCACAGACGATGGCGCGCAGGCCTAGCGCCGCGATAGCTTCCAGGACTTTGGCGAAATCGCGGCTTTGCGGATTCAGATAAACAAACACACGCTTGCCTTCGCCATCCGGCCACGCCACCTCTTGCCCCATTTCCATATTCCAGCAAGCCCCCCAATATCTGGCCGGTTCGCGTTGCGGGTAATGGTCCATCTCGGCAAAAGTGCATAGAAAATTTTCTGCGATATCGAACAGCTCGCCCACACTCGCCAGCGGCTTGATCTTGTGCGTGGCGAGCACCATGTTCATATTGTCCAGCACCAGTACGTCAGAGTTTTCCAACCGGTTGCGCGGCACGTTCAGCCAAGCGCGCATATTGGGCATCGGTGTTTGGCGCGGCGGCACATAAAAACCGGAACCCAGCGTTGTTGCCGCCAGCCCCATGCTGCGCGAAGCGAGCAACGCCGTGGGGGAGTGGTCCGCGACGATCACGTCGCTGCCATGCAGCGCAAACAAGGACCGCCACGCGCTCACGAGACCGGCCAGTCCATCAGCATCGAAATATCCGTAGCGCATCAAAATCTCTGAATAGTTGAGCGGGGGTTCGGGCAAACCGGTCAGCCGCGGCAGCCATATCGGCGCCTGCAAAATCGGGATTTCATCCCCGAGTATGGCATTGGCATTATGCAATTCGCGCAACACCAGCACCACATCATGCCCGCGTTGCCTGAGCTTTCTCGCAAATGGCAACAGCAAAGAAATGTGGCCGTACGAAGTGCCCAGCTCCCACACGAATGCAATACGGCTCATACAACATTTTCCTGGTCGGCCAGTAAAGCCAATGTCCTAGTCGCTCAGCACGTCCGCGCCCTTGGGCGGGGTGAACTTGAACAGTTGTTCCGGTATCTTCGGGTTGCGCTGCATCGCGGAAAAACGCAGCACCGTTTTATGCCCGAACATGTCGTTCAACTCCATTACGACCAGTTCGGCTTGCGCGTTGAAGCCCATCAGTATCGAGTTGAAGCTGCTGTCTTGTTCTTTGTTTCCCGGGCCTTTCCCTTTGGGCGTGGCTTGCAGCCATTCCAGACCGTCCCTTTTGCCGTTTTCCGTCAGCGTAAATCCGCGCTCGATCTCGTTGCTGCCGGAAAGCAACGCGGCGGGACTGCTGCCCAGAGCCGCATCCAGTTTCCTGACCGTCACCTGGTTCAGGTCGGCATCGTACAGCCAGAACTTGCTGCCGTCCCCGACGATCAGCTGCTCGTACGGCTTCTGGTAAGTCCAGCGGAATTTGCCGGGGCGCTGGAACTCCATGATGCCGGACGCGTTCTGGATGCGGTTGCCGTTCTGGTCCAGCACCTCCTGGGTGAAATTCGCCCGCGCGGAATGTGTCGTGGCGATGAAGGTCTTGAGCTTGTCGATTGCGCCGGCGTGTGCAACAAGAGGTGCGAGGCACAACAAGATTATGGCGGCAATTGGTTTCATTTATTTTCTCAAATAGGGATGGTGAAGCGAGGATTGAGGATCGAGCAAAAACCCTCTCCCTGGCCCTCTCCCGCGCGCGGGAGAGGGGAATCGATCTTCATTCCCGCCTCGCAGGCGCAAGCACTTCGCGGTTGCCATTGCTCTGCATCGGCGAAACGAGTCCGGCCGCTTCCATCTGCTCGACCAGCCGCGCGGCGCGGTTGTAGCCGATGCGCAGATGGCGCTGCACCAGCGATATCGAGGCGCGGCGATTCTTCAGCACGATTTCCACCGCCTGGTCGTACAGCGGATCGGCTTCCGCATCGAGGCTCGGACCACCGGAGCCGCCTTCATCCGATGATTCCTCAAGGGAATCCAGGTCTATGATGTATTGCGGTTCGCCCTGCGCCTTGAGATATTCGGCGATACGGTGCACTTCCTGGTCGGACACGAACGCCCCGTGCACGCGTTGCGGGTAGCCGGTGCCCGGAGGCAGGTACAGCATGTCGCCCTGCCCCAGCAGCGCTTCCGC
>DIYV01000051.1 GCA_002429165.1 Gallionella sp. UBA6045
TCGAGAAGGTCGGCATCAAGATCGTCGGCATTGTCGAGAACATGAGCACGCACATCTGCTCGAAATGCGGCCACGAGGAACATATCTTCGGCTCGGGCGGCGGCGAAAAGATGTGCGCCGATTACAAGGTGGAATTTTTGGGCGGTCTGCCGCTGGACATACGTATCCGCGAACAGACGGACTCGGGCAACCCGACGGTGGTGGCCGACCCCGATGGAAAAATCGCCAAAACGTACAAGCAGATCGCACGCCGTATCGCGGTCAAGGTGGCGGACATGGCACAGGATCACAGTGCGGCGTTCCCGAAGATCGTGGTGCAGAATACCTGATCTGACCGTTGCAGGTGTTTAACCTGGATAATCCATTAGCCGAGTTAGTGCAGAAACGAAACAATATCTTTCATCTTTATTCTAATTTAAAAGTGCGATCCGGCAGGGTGCGTTCCACGCACCCTGCATGACTTTAAAATAGAATTGGAATGGTTATTAGTTTCATCAGGACAGGCTTCGGGAGAAATCCTGTGTGGCATTAAAGATTCCTCTTGACGATAGCCAAGTCGATGTCACCGGCGATTTGCCCGTGGCGAGCCTGCAACTGCCGCATTGGTTGAAATGTCAACTTTCATCTGCCTCTTCGCATCTGCGGGTAAATCAACCCGTTTCATCACACCATTTTCGGAAATTAACACATAGTGCTTATTCACCTCTTTGACCGTGACACCGGGCAGCACTTGCGAATTGACCCGGACTGCCTGCGCCGGTTTGCCGTTAGCCGCCAGGATCGCGACACTCTCGGCCGGATTGCTTGCGACGACCACGCCTTTCAGCTGAAAATTACTCGCCACGACCGCATTTGAATGGCCGCCCAGCAGGCCGGCCGCCGCATCCAGACTTGGCGCAGCCTGGGTGCTCTGCGGTGGTGCCGCGACCGCGCGCAGTGGCGGATTGAACATTTGCATCGCCCAATATGCAGCCGATACGCACAGGGCGATGAACAGTACAAAACTTGTGATCAGTGGCCAGCGTTTCATTGCGTTCCTTATGTCATTCTCCAGATATACCGTCAACGAACCAACTGATTGATCTCGATGATCGGCATCAGCACCGCCAGCACGATCAGCAACACCACCACGCCCATTGCCAGTATCAATGCCGGTTCCAGCAAACCGGCCATGGTCATTGCGCGGCGCTCCAGATCCTGCTCCTGCGCGTTGGAGGCACGCTCAAGCATTGCCGGCAATTCTCCGGTGACTTCACCGGCGCGGATCATGTGTATTAACATGGCCGGGAAATGCTTGTGCGCCGACAACGCACGCGCCAGGCCGACACCTTCGCGCACGCTGTTGGCGGCTTCCTCAACCTGCGCGCGCATCGCGACATTGGTCAGCGTGTCGCGACTGGTCTGCAACGCGCGCAATATCGGCACGCCGGAACCGGTGGTGATCGCCAGCGTGCTGGCAAAGCGCGAAGTGTTGAGACTGCGCTCGAACCGCCCATACAGCGGCGCATTCAGCAGCCAGGTATGCCAGCGCATCTTGATCGCGGGATTCTTCAACGCGCGGCGCCAGGCAAATGCCAGCGCGATCACAACCAGCAAAACGATCCAGCCGTAACTGCGCACGAAATCCGAAACACCCAGCATCACCGTGGTCAGGAACGGCAATTTTTGTTTGGTGTTGGCGAACACCGACACGATCTGCGGCACCACATAGGTCAGCAAAAAGATGACGATCGCAAACGCCACCACAGTGACGATCGCCGGATAGGTGAATGCGAGCTTGACCTTTGACACCAGTGCATTGCGCCGTTCGATGTAGTCGGAAAGCCGAGATAGCACACGCGTTAACTGGCCGATTTGCTCGCCGGATGAGACCAGTGCGCGGTAGATGTCAGCGAAGTCGCGCGGATGTTTTGCCAGCGCATCGGATAGCGATGCGCCGCCGATCACTTCCGAGCGTATCGAGGCGACGAGGTCGCGCATATAGGTGCGTTCGGCCTGTTCCAGCAACGCGGACAACGCCTGCTCGAGCGGCAGGCTCGCTTCGAGCAGGCTGGCCAGTTGGCGGGTGAACAGCGCCAACTCGATCGTGGAAAGATGATCGCCGAATGCACTGCGCTTGGTCAGACCAGCCTCGTCGAGCTGACCCGTTATTGTATTGACCGTGATTGGCACCAGACCCTGCGCGCGCAGGTCGGAGCGCGCTGCACGCGCGCTGTCGGCATTGACCACGCCTTTTCTGCTGGCGCCTGCCGCATCGACTGCTTCATAACTGAATGCCGGCATGCTGTGTCCTTAACAGGAACAGGGTGTTGAAAAACGTAGCGAGCGCAGCCAAGACAAGGCAAAAATGGGCGAAAAACCGGAGTGTACATAAATGTACATGAGGATTTTGAGCTCATTTTTAACGCAGTATTGGCAAGCGCAGTAGTTTTTAAACATCCTGTTAGTCCTTGGTGACGCGCAGCAATTCCGCCTGCGTCGTCGTGCCGTCTGCCAGCCAGCGCTCGCCATCTTCGCGCATGGTGCGCATGCCGTCATGCTGGGCGGTGGCACGGATATCGGCTTCCGATGCGCGGTTATGGATCTGCGCGCGGATCTG
>DIYV01000094.1:0-19360 GCA_002429165.1 Gallionella sp. UBA6045
CATTTCATATTGGAAGAGGCTGCCGCTATATCAATAGAGAGGCATTCTGCTAGAATTAACGCCTAAAATTTTTATAAATCCCTCAGGAGAGTTCACTTATGTCCCGCAAACATCCCGTGATTGCCGTGACCGGTTCATCCGGTGCAGGCACCACTACTGTAAAACGTGCCTTTGAAAATATCTTCCGCCGCCAAAAGATTACCCCTGCGATCATCGAAGGCGACAGCCTGCACAGCTTGAATCGCATGGAGTTTCGCGCTGCCGCCGCCGATGCGGCCAAGGCCGGCAACAACAGCTTCAGCCACTTTGGCCCGGAAGCCAACCACTTCGGCAAGATCGAAGAAACCTTCAAGGTCTATGGCAAAACCGGCATGTGCAAGCGCCGCTACTACGTGCATAGCGAAGCCGAAGCCGAACTGCACAACAAGCATTTCAAGATGAAAAGTTTGAAGCCTGGCGTATTCACCCCATGGGAAGACATCGAGAGCAGTTCAGACCTGCTGTTTTACGAGGGGCTGCACGGTCTGGCTACCGATAATGACAAGATTGATGTGGCCAAGCATGTTGATCTGGGTATCGGCGTGGTGCCGGTGGTCAATCTGGAGTGGATCCAGAAGATCCACCGCGATGGTGCGGAGCGCGGGTATTCGGCCGAAGCGACAGTGGATACCATCATGCGTCGCATGCCGGACTACATCAAGTACATCACCCCGCAATTCTCGCGCACCTGCATCAATTTTCAGCGTGTGGCGACCGTGGACACCTCCAATCCGTTCATCGCGCGCGACATCCCCACGCCGGATGAGAGCTTTGTCGTGGTTCGCTTCCGCGAACCCAGGGGCGTGGATTTTCCATACATGCTCACCATGATCCCAAATTCCTTTATGTCACGCGCCAATACCCTGGTCGTGCCGGGCGGGAAAATGAGCCACGCAATGGAGATCATCCTCACGCCGATCATGCATGACATGATTGAGAACAAAAAGAAGTAAGTTTTTCGAAAGGGACGACGGGGGAAGCAGACGGCAAGTCTGCTTCCCCGTTTTATTTGCAATGGATCTACTCAACGGTCTAAATCCTGAACAGCGTCAAGCCGTCACGCTACCGCACCAGTCCGCGCTGATCCTGGCCGGGGCGGGCAGCGGGAAGACCCGCGTGCTGACCACGCGCATCGCCTGGTTGGTCAGCACCGGTGCGGTCAGCCCGCAGAATATTCTGGCGGTGACCTTCACCAACAAGGCGGCCAAGGAAATGCTTACGCGTTTGTCGGCGATGCTGCCGATCAACACGCGCGGTTTGTGGATAGGCACGTTTCACGGCCTGTGCAACCGCATGTTGCGCGCGCATCACCGCGAGGCGAATTTGCCGCAGACTTTCCAGATACTCGACAGCGGTGACCAGCTCTCCGCGATCAAGCGCCTGATGAAGGCGATGAACGTGGACGACGAGAAATATCCGCCGCGCGAGATGCAGAACTTCATCAGCGGCAGCAAAGAGCAGGGGCTGCGCGCGCATGAAGTGGAAGCCTACGATCCCTACACGCGGCGCAAGGTGGAAGTGTTTGCCGAGTACGACGCGCAATGCCAGCGCGAAGGCGTGGTGGATTTTTCCGAATTGCTGCTGCGCTGCTATGAGCTGCTGTCGCGCAACCAGCAACTGCGCGAGCATTACCAGGAGCGCTTCAGGCATATTCTGGTGGACGAGTTTCAGGACACCAACCCATTGCAATACCGCTGGCTGAAGTTGCTGGCGGGCCACAACAATGCGCTGTTCGCGGTAGGCGACGACGATCAGTCGATATACGCATTTCGCGGTGCCACCGTCGGCAACATGCAGGAGTTGCTGCGCGATTTTCATGTCGAATCCGTCATCAAGCTGGAGCAGAATTATCGCTCGCACGGCAATATCCTTGATGCGGCCAACGCGCTGATCAGCCGCAATCAAAACCGTCTCGGCAAGAATCTGTGGACTTCGGAAAGCGGCGGCGAGCTGTTGCGCGTGTATGAAGCGCCGACGGATGTGGAGGAAGCCGGTTTCATAGTCAGCGAGATCCAGCAGTTGAAATCCGAGGGAATCAACCTCAGGGAGATCGCTTTGCTGTACCGCTCCAACGCGCAATCCCGGGTGCTGGAACACGCGCTGGTTTCCGCCGGATTGTCGTATCGTGTTTATGGCGGGCTGCGCTTCTTCGAGCGGCAGGAGATCAAACACGCGCTGGCCTACCTGCGCCTGATGGAAAACACCGATGACGACAATGCGCTGCTGCGCATCATCAATTTCCCGACGCGCGGTATCGGTGCGCGCAGCATCGAACAGCTGCAGGAAGCGGCAAAGCAGAACAACACCACACTGTGGGACGCGGCGGCGCGTGCCGGAGGCAAGGTCTCGGCATTCGTCGCGATGATCGAATCAATGCGCAGCGCGACTCGCGAGTTCCCGCTCCCCGAGATCATCGATCATGTGCTGGAACACAGCGGCTTGATGGCGCATTACCGGAACGAGACCGGCGCCAAGAAGCGCGAAGCGGAAGAACGGCTGGAGAACCTGAACGAACTCGTCAATGCGGCCACACTGTTCGTGCATGAGAATGAAGACGACAGCCTGACTTCGTTCCTGACACACGCATCGCTGGAAGCCGGCGAACACCAGGCGGGCGACCAGGACGATGCGCTGCATTTGATGACCGTGCATGCCGCCAAGGGACTCGAGTTTCATACCGTGTTCATCACCGGGCTGGAAGAAGGATTGTTTCCGCACCAGAACAGCCAGCGCGAAGATGGCGGCCTGGATGAAGAGCGCCGCCTGATGTACGTGGCCATCACCCGGGCACGCCGCCGCCTTTACCTTACCTTCGCCCAGAGGCGAATGTTGCATGGACAGGCAAGTTACAGCATGGTGTCGAGTTTTTTGCGCGAGCTGCCGGAAAATCTGTTGCATTGGATCACGCCCAGGATTGCCCAGCGGAATACTTTTTCCCAGTATATTGCGCCGCAGCGCGAACTGCCCGCTAACGTTCCGCTGCAACGTTCTGCCACAACTTCCGCCTGGCACAGCGGCCAAGCGGTGTTCCACACCAAGTTCGGTGAGGGCATGATCGTGAACCTAGAAGGCAGCGGAGCTGATGCGCGCGTGCAGGTGAATTTCCGCAATGCCGGGGTGAAGTGGCTGGCGCTGGAATATGCGAAGCTGACGGCGATTTAAAACTTGAACCACGGGATTCGCCAATAAGCGGGAGTTCATCGTTAGCAGCAGGCTGGGTTGAAAAAATGAAATCGCAAGCCGCGAATTGGTTAGTATGTCGGCGGAAATGCGCTGGCGATTTTATCCGGGACTTCATGTTTGGATGCCAGCCCGATCGCACCACCCTCCATTACTGCGGTGACCATCACCGCGATCAGCGTCGGCATCAAGGCGACGCGTGTGAGCGCTGTCCACAGGATGTGTCCCATACTGGCCTCATGTGCCGTCATGCTGATCAGCCAGGCAAGGAATACCAGCAGCGCGGAAATGGCATAGCCCAGCAACAGCCATTGACCATGTTTGAATGACAGTCGCCAATGTGCATCGACAAACCAGACAGTCTTTTTTCGGCTGCGCAGGAAAATATAAGCGATAAGCGCTCCGGAAAGAACCAACGGAATCAGCATGCCAACCATACCGTAGTTCAAAACGATGACTACCGGGGTCATCAGCAGGTCGAGCAGGAAGAGCCCTGACACGAACAGGTTATGCGGTACCTGGGCCTGTTTTTCTTCCGCTGCAGTAGCCGGGAATTTCATTTAACTCCTTCTAAAAATGCTCCTGCTCGTCATGGTCGATGATATCGCCTTCCAACGGTGTGCCAGCGGCCTCCTTCAGCGGCGGGAATATGTCGCTATAGCTGGCATACAGCGTGGTGAATACCAGAGGCAGCAACACCAACCAGCCCAGCATCATCGGGAGGCTGGCGAGTATCGCCAACATCATGAACGTTATCCCATACAGCAGCATCGGCAGGGCATTGTAGAGAAAGGCGCGCAAGCTGAGCTTCATTGCCTGCAGCGGCGGGACATTGCGGAAGAACACCAGCATAGGCGCGAACTGCATCGCCATGATCAGCAAGCTGAACAGTACGATACCAAGCAGCACCGCAAAACCGGCTCCTGCAATAGCCTGTAACATCACGCCCGGATCGGTTTCAGGTTGGCTGCTCATCAGAACGCCAACCAGCGCAGTGCCACCAACCACCATCATCAAGCCAAGTATCAGGAACTGACCGACCAGCGAAATGCCGCCCAGCGTGACCAGCTGGGAAGTGTGCTGCTTGAAACCCCTGAACAGATGCGCCAGTTCAAGCTCTTCGCCCTGGCTAAGCGCGCGGCAGCCTGCCATCAGGCCAACCAATATCGCAGGCATCAGCAGGCTCATCAATGGTTGGCCCACAACCGGAACGCTGGATATCCCCACTGCCGCGATCATGCAGATAAACAGCAATACGATCCACAGCAGTGGCGCTTTCATAAACAGCGCATAGCCTTGTTTGATCCATTCCCAGCCTTGTCGGGTGGGTAAGCGTAGCGGTTCCATCATGTCTCCTTTAGTGGCCTCTGTTACAGCCAAACGGTCTGTGCTGTTCCGATGTGATTTATCAGAATCCGTTCGAAGTGGCTTGGGTCGTGCGCATTGATCAATTCGCCGTCGCGAGGCAGGTGCTTGTCGAACAGGCGTGACAGCCAGAATCGCAGCGCAGCGACACGCAACATCAGCGGCCAGGCACGATGTTCGCTATCCAGCAGCGGCCGCACCGCATGGTAGGCACGCAGAAATATTCGTGTCTTGGTCCTGTCCAGCGTGCCGTCGGTATGCGTGCACCAATCATTCACGGTGATCGCCACGTCATAGAGCAGCGCATCGCTGCAGGCGAAATAAAAATCGATCAAGCCGCCGATGCGATCATTTTCCAGCAGCACATTGTCGCGGAACAGGTCGGCGTGGATCACACCCTGCGGCAGCGATGTCCAATTCTGCTGCGCGTGCAGCGCGACTTCGCTTTCCAGTAACACCATCTGCTGTGCATCCAGAAATGGCCGCACCCGCCGAGCAGTTTCCGCGCGCCATGCTGCGCCGCGCGGATTGGGCATGACCTGCGAAAAGCTTTGTCCGGCGATGTGCATCTGTCCCAGCATCGCGCCGATGGCGGCACACTGCAGGTCGTTGGGTGTGGTGGTGGATTTGCCGCTCAAGCGACTGACGATGCAGGCGGGCTTGCCATTGAGCGTGCCCAGAAATTGATTGAAACGGTTTGCTACCGGATTGGGGCACGGAATGCCGTGCCGCGCCAGATGTGCCATCAGATTAAGGTAGAACGGCAATTCGTCGGCGCCGAGTATTTCGAACAACGTGAGCACAAAACGGCCATTGCTGGTGGTGACGAAATAGTTGGTGTTCTCGATACCGGAAGCGATGCCCTGCAGCTCCAGCAATTGACCCAGCGAATAATCGCCCAGCCAGGCCGTCAGATCCGCTTCGGATACATTGGTGAAAACCGCCATCTCTAAAAACGGTGTATGACCCACTGCGGCGGACGCACGCCGGAATCCAGACTTTCCTGGCGCGAGAATTTGCCGTCGCCCCGGTCATCCACCAGATAATAGGGTTTGCCCACTTTGGGGATGACCTTGATCATGTACAGCTTTCCGCCCACACGATATTCCTCGACGGTTTTCACTTTCTCCTTGGTGATGGTCACTTCAGGTTCATTATCAACCGCACCACCCATTGCCGGCGGTGGAGGCAACGGTTCAAGCTTGCCGGGAGCCGGTTGGGCAAATGCGGCAAGAGAAAACCCGCTCAGTAGCAACAAGAATAGGAGGCGCATCGGAATGGTCATCATGGAATATAAGGCGTCCATTTTAGCCGATGCGCGGAGAGTCTGCGCGAGTTGCTGCATGATGTCATGCCCTCCTTGTTCAACCGGTGCTCCGGCCGCGCCGGCTTAAAGTTGCATTACAAATAAAGCTGTTTCTCACGATCCGCATCGGAAGGTTCGAACCCGCGCGTTTCGTAGTGTTTGAAAATCGCGTCGACTACGGCTTGTGGTTCGTCGATGAGCTGAATCAGATCCATATCTTCCGGACTGATGACTTTTTCATCCAGCAGCGCGGTGCGGAACCAGTCCAGCATGCCGCCCCAGAATTGTGTGCCCACCAGAATGATAGGGATGCGCCGCGTCTTGCCGGTCTGCACCAGTGTCAGCGCTTCCATCAACTCGTCCAGCGTGCCGAAACCGCCCGGCATGACGACATAGGCGCTGGCGAATTTCACGAACATGACCTTGCGCGCGAAGAAATGCTGGAAGGTCTGGCTGACGTTCTGGTAGAGGTTGCCGACCTGTTCGTGCGGCAGCTGGATATTCAGTCCGACGCTGGGCGATTTGCCGTAGAACGCACCCTTGTTGGCGGCTTCCATGATGCCGGGACCTCCGCCGGAAATGACCGAGAATCCCGCATCCGAAAGCAGGCGCGCGATTCTCTCGGTAAGCAGGTAATTGGGCTGATCCGGCCTGGTGCGCGCGCTGCCGAAGATACTCACGGCGGGATGGATCTGGCTAAGCCGTTCGGTCGCAGAAACAAACTCTGACATAATGCCGAACACGCGCCAGGCCTCTTTGGAGTTCCATGCTTCCGGTATTGCGGATTGCGGCAATTTGGACGGTATGCTCATGCGGTTGTTCCCCCGGAATAAATTTTAGACAACAAATAAAAATGAACGAAGCGAGATTCGATAAAACTTTACTGCTGGTTGACGGTTCATCTTTTCTGTACCGCGCCTTCCATGCCATGCCGGATCTGCGCAACCGCCACGGCGAACCGACCGGCGCCATCTACGGCGTGCTCAACATGCTGCGCAAACTGCGCAATGATTACCCGGCCGATTATAGCGCGTGCGTATTCGACGCAAAAGGCAAAACATTCCGCGACGACTGGTATCCCGAATACAAGGCGCATCGCCCCGCCATGCCGTCCGACCTGGTGCAGCAGATCGAGCCGCTGCATCAGGCCATCGCCGCGTCCGGCTGGAACATCCTGATGCTGGACGGCGTGGAGGCGGACGACGTGATTGGCACGCTGGCGCAGCAATCCCGGGACGGCGTGCGCTGCGTGATCGCCACCGGCGACAAGGACCTCGCGCAACTGGTGAACGAACGCGTGACACTGATCAACACGATGAGCAACGAGACGCTGGACATTGCGGGGGTGAACAGCAAATTCGGCGTGCCGCCGGAACGCATCGTGGAATACCTGACGCTGGTAGGCGACGCGGTGGACAATGTGCCGGGCGTCGAGAAGGTCGGTCCAAAAACTGCCGTGAAGTGGCTCACCCAATACGGCACGCTGGACAACCTGATGCTGCACGCCGGCGAGATCGGCGGGGTGGTCGGGGAGAATCTGCGCAGGGCGAAAGACTGGCTGCCGCAGGCGCGCCGCCTGATTACGGTGAAATGCGATGTCGAACTGCCGCAGACGTATAACCAGCTGATACCGCCAGCGTCAGACAAGGAGCAGTTGCGCAAGTTGTACGAGCACTTTGAATTCAAGACCTGGCTGCGCGAGGTCAATGGTGAAGCCGTTGGAAACCGCGCGGCGGCGCCCTCACCTGCACAGGGAAAGAAAGCTGATCCGCACACACCGGATTTGCACGGCGAATCACCCACAGGCACCGACAGCGCGCATTACGAAACGATACTGACCGAGGCGCAGCTCGATGCATGGCTGGAAAAGATGCTTGCCGCCGACCTGGTGTGCGTGGATACCGAAACCACCGGACTGGACATGATGAACGCTCAACTGGTCGGCATGTCGTTTGCGACCACGCCGCACCAGGCCGTCTACCTGCCGCTGGCGCATATCTATCCCGGCGCGCCGGATCAGCTCGGTCGCGCGCATGTACTCGCCAAGCTCAAACCATGGCTGGAAAGTGCCAGCCACAAAAAACTCGGGCAGAACCTCAAATACGATATGCACATCTTCGCCAATCACGGCATCCGGCTTGCGGGCATACACGACGACACGCTGCTGCAATCCTATGTGCTGGAAAGCCACAAACCGCACGACATGGACAACCTCGCGCTGCGGCATCTGAACGTGAAGACCATCAGCTTTGCCGAGGTGGCGGGCAAGGGGGCGAAACAGATCTGTTTCGACCAGGTGGATATTGCCACCGCCTCGCACTACGCCGCCGAAGATGCCGACATCACGCTGCAACTGCACCAGAACCTGTTCCCCCAGATAGCGTTGCAGAGCAGATTGCTTCATGTGTATCGCGACATCGAAATGCCGAGCATGCATGTGCTCTACACCATGGAGCGCAACGGTGTGCTGATCGACAGCGCGCTGCTGCAGATCCAGAGCCGCGAGCTGGGCGAAAAACTGATCGCGCTGGAAGCCAGGGCGCACGAGGCGGCGGGACAACCGTTCAACCTGAATTCGCCGAAGCAGATACAGGAGATCCTGTTCGACAAACTGCAGCTGCCGGTGAAGAAAAAGACCCCGAGCGGCACGCCCTCCACCGACGAGGAGGTATTGCAGGAACTCGCACTCGATTACCCGCTGCCGAAAATCCTGCTGGAATATCGCGGCATGGCTAAACTCAAATCCACCTACACCGACAAACTGCCACAGATGGTGGACAGAGAAACCGGGCGCGTGCACACCAGCTATTCGCAGGCCGTCGCGGTGACCGGGCGGCTGGCCTCCAGCGACCCCAATCTGCAGAACATCCCGATACGCAGCGCGGAAGGCCGGCGCATCCGCGAAGCGTTCATCGCGCCGCATGGGTCACACATCGTGTCGGCTGACTATTCGCAGATCGAGTTGCGCATCATGGCGCACCTGTCCGGCGATGCGGGCCTGCTTGCGGCATTCGCCAACAACGAGGACATCCATCGCGCCACCGCGGCGGAGATCTTCATGATCGCGCCCGCGGATGTATCAAGCGAGCAGCGCCGCTATGCCAAGGTCATCAACTTCGGCCTGATCTACGGCATGTCCCCGTTCGGTCTGGCCAAGCAGCTCGGCATCGAACGCGGCGCGGCGCAAGCCTATATCGACCGTTACTTCGCGCGCTATCCGGGCGTAAGAAACTACATGGACTGCACAAGGGCACAGGCCAGGCAGCAAGGCTATGTCGAGACCGTGTTCGGCCGCCGCCTGTGGCTGCCGGAAATCAACAGCAGCAACGGCATGCGCCGCCAGGGCGCGGAACGCGCCGCGATCAACGCCCCGATGCAGGGCACGGCGGCAGACCTGATCAAGCTTGCGATGATCAAGGTTCAGCACTGGCTGGAAACCGAAGAATTGCACAGCCGCCTGATCATGCAGGTTCATGACGAACTGGTGCTGGAAGTCCCGGAGAACGAACTGCATCTGGTCAAGGAAATGTTGCCCAAACTGATGTGCGGTGTCGCCGAACTGCAAGTGCCGCTGCTGGTGGAGCTGGGGGAAGGGAAGAACTGGGACGAGGCACATTAGTAAACCTCTAAAAATCCACATTTCATCCCAATTGCCGCGTTGCGGAAAAAATTTCTTTCTTACATATTCACCATATGCGGCGAGGCAAATTTTTTTCCACGCCTTGCACTTGGGCGAACTCTGAATTTTTCAGAGGCTTACTGTAGGACGGACCATTCGCTTTAATTTGTCACTATTGAAGCCGGATGCCGGTCTTTGAATTACAATCTCTTCCATTATCCAGCCGGAATACAACGTGCAACAACTCACCCTTACCCGTCCCGACGACTGGCATCTGCATTTGCGCGACGGCGTGCTGATGCAATCGGTGTTGCCGGATACCGCGCGGCAATTTGCGCGCGCCATCGTGATGCCCAACCTGCGTCCGCCGGTCACCACCACTGAGCAGGCGCAAGCCTATCGCGCGCGGATACTCGCAGCATTACCTGCGGGTGCGAAGTTCGAGCCGTTGATGACGCTGTACCTGACGGACAACACCGGCGCTGAAGAGATACGCAAAGCCAAAGCCAGCGTCATCGTGCACGCGGTGAAGCTGTACCCGGCGGGCGCGACCACCAACTCCGATGCGGGCGTCACCGACCTGCGCAAGACTTACGCCGCGCTGGAAGAGATGCAGCGTTGCGGCATGCCGTTGCTGGTGCACGGCGAAGTCACCGACCCCGCAGTGGACGTGTTCGACCGCGAGGCGGTGTTCATCGAACGTGTGTTGCAACCGCTGCTGAAGAATCTGCCGGAATTGCGCGTGGTGTTCGAGCACATCACCACCGTGGAGGCCGCCCAGTTCGTGGCAAGCGCCACGGAAAACATCGCCGCGACCATCACCGCACACCACCTGCTGTACAACCGCAACGCGATGTTCAAAGGCGGCCTCCGCCCGCATTACTTCTGCCTGCCGGTGCTCAAGCGCGAGGCGCACCGCGAAGCGCTGGTGAAGGCCGCCATCAGCGGCAGCAAGAAATTCTTCCTCGGTACCGACAGCGCCCCGCACGCGCAGCTCACCAAGGAAAATGACTACGGTTGCGCCGGCTGCTACACCGCCCACGCTGCCATCGAGATGTATGCCGAAGTATTCGAGCAGGCCGGTGCGCTGGACAAGCTGGAAGGCTTCGCCAGTTTTTACGGTGCGGATTACTACGGCTTGCCGCGCAACACTGGCAAGGTCACCTTGCGCAAGGAAAGCTGGCAAGTGCCGAACAGCATGCCTTTTGGTGAACTTCGCCTGGTGCCGTTGCGTGCCGGAGAAAAAGTGAACTGGAAATTGGATATTTGATATGGATGCGCCGGTGGGCAGGATGCTTGCAGAACCCGGACGTTGATGTTAATTGAAAGGATAGACCCATGCCATTCTTCACTTGTCTAGACACGGTGCCGGTTCGCGGTGCAGGGGTATTCCTCCACCCAACCTGCCAGATCATCGGCGACGTTAGACTGGCCGATGACAGTTCGGTGTGGTGCAACACCGTGCTGCGCGGCGATGTGAACAGCATTGAGATCGGACGGGGCAGCAATGTTCAGGACCTGACCATGGGCCATGTGTCGCACAAGACGCCGGAGCACCCGGATGGCTCGCCGATAATCGTCGGCGACTACGTGACGGTCGGTCACTCGGTGATACTGCACGGTTGCACCATAGGCAACGAGTGCCTGATCGGCATGGGTTCCATCATCATGGACGATGTGGTCATTCCCGACCGCGTGATGATAGCCGCAGGCAGTATGATCGCGCCGGGCAAAACGCTGGAAAGCGGAATGCTGTACATGGGCCGCCCCGCCAAGGCGGTGCGCAAGCTGACGGATGCAGAGATCGCATACCTCAAATATTCAGCCGAGTTTTACATCGAGTTGAAGGATATATATCTGAAGGCCGCGAAAGCGTAACTGGAATTGAGTCTGCATATGACGGGAACCAAACATCAGGAAAATGTTCACGCCAAGGTGAATCAGGAAACCTCGAAAATTGCATGGAAAGATCTGCAACGCTTTTTTGCCGCCGGGATGGCGCTGGCAGTTGCCGAAGATCTCGATCTGATCGAAGTGGCGTTTCAGGTGTCTGTAGATAACGCGACCCAGATCCGCGAATGGATGGCGGCGGGGAAATTCGGCAAGGTAAGCGATGAGCAGGCAGGTGCCTGGTTCGAGCGCGATGAGTTGCTGTGGGCGGTGGTGATCAGTCCGTGGGTGCTGGTGCAGCCGGTTCGTAAATAAGGAGTTTCAATGATATCAGGGCATGGTTGGTTCTACTGGGCAATACTTTCCGCAGTGTTCGCCGCGATGACGGCGATCTTCGCCAAAATCGGATTGGAAGGCGTCAATTCCGATTTAGCCACGCTGATACGCACCTTTGTGATTTTGCTGGTCTTGTCGGGATTTGTGTTTTATGCGGGAAAGTGGAGCAACCCTTTTGCGCTCAACCCAAAAACGTGGCTGTTCCTGACGCTGTCCGGCCTGGCCACCGGTGCTTCCTGGGTGTGTTATTTCCGCGCGCTACAAATTGGCGAAGCATCGAAAGTCGCCCCGGTGGACAAGTTCAGTGTGGTGCTGGTCGCGCTGTTCGCGGTCATCTTCCTGAGCGAGCGCCCCAGCATGCGGGATTGGGCAGGCATCTTGCTGGTTACAGCAGGCGTGGTCGTGCTTAGCTTCAGAAGATAGCGACGATTGGGTACCGGAAACCCTGGGCGGGCATAATCAGTCTGCTTGCCTCAGAATAATATTCCCAGGGTCGGGCGAGGAGTTCAATGATGAAAACGGTTTTTGCAGCAATCTTTCTGGCGATCCTGGCCGCTTGCCAGAGCACACCCAGTCTGGAAGACGATGCGCGCTACGTGAGGCTGGCAAGGGTGGTGGATGTGCATGAATTCACCGAGCTGGAGCGCAAGCAGGCAGAAGCGAACAGGCCCAGCGACACCCGCGTGGGTGTCGGCCTGGGCATTGGAGTCGGCTCGGGCGGCAGCTTCGGCGGGGTCATGCTGGGCATGGGCAGCGGAATCGGCGAGCGACGCGACAGTCGTGATGAACCGCCGCAGGTCGCCAACGGAGCGAACCGCTACACCGTGCAGCCGCTGAACAGCAACGAACGCATCGAGGTGATAAGCTATGGGAAATACAAAGTGGGCGATTGCGTGAAGGTGCTGGTGGGCCATCCCACCGAGTATCCGCGGTTCTTCGAGTTGAAGCCGGAGGAACACTGCGATTAGTGGTGCAGGGCCCGCTCCTGCACATGCGTATTGAAAATGCGAGCTGGAATCACTTGCGCTTCATCGCCGCTTCGATCTGCCGGCACAGCGTCTTCAGAATCTTGATGCGCGCGAAGTTTTTGTCATTGGCTTCCACCAGCGTCCACTGCGCGATCTCGGTGCTGGTGCGGTCCACCATGTCACACACGGCGGTTTCATAGGCGTTCCATTTTTTTCGATTGCGCCAGTCTTCCTCGGTGATCTTGAAGCGCTTGAAGCCGGTCTTTTTGCGTTCCCTGAAGCGGCGCAGCTGTTCGTCCTTGGTGATGGCCAGCCAGAATTTAACCAGCACGGTGTTGTGCCTGACCAGCTGTTCCTCGAAGTCGTTGATCTCGCTGTAGGCGCGCATCCAGTCAGCTTCGGAACAGAATTTCTCGACGCGCTCGACCAGCACACGCCCGTACCAGGAGCGGTCGAAGATCGTCACGCGTCCGGTGCGCGGAATGTGGCGCCAGAACCGCCACAAATAAGGCTGGGCGCGCTCTTCCTCGGTGGGCGCGGCAACCGGGATGATGCGGTAATGGCGGGCATCCAGCGCGCCGGTGATGCGGCGGATCGCCCCGCCCTTGCCGCCCGCATCCGAGCCTTCGAACAGCGCAATGACTGAAAGGTTGCGGAAGCGTTCGTCGCGCGTGAGCAGGTTGAGTTTGCCCTGATATTTTTCCAGTTCATCATCGAACTTGTTCTTGGCGATCTTCTGCGACATGTCCAGTTTATCGAACACGTTCAAGCGATCGATAGTGACTTGCAACGGCGCGGTGCTGGGAGCCGTTGCCTGGGCAGAATGTTGAAGACGCTTGCGCAGCGCTTCCAGCAAAATCTTGCCGGCAGTCAGGCTGCGATAGCGCGGATCTGCGCCTTCGATCACGATCCACGGGCCTTCCGCCGTGCTGGTGGCACGCAGCGCATGCTCGGAGACTTTGCGGAATTTGTCGTAAAGTTTGAAGCGCTCCCAGTCAAGTGCGGTGACGCGCCAGCGCGTCTTGGGATATTTCTCTATGCTCTTGAGGCGTTTGCGTTGCACCTCTTTGGAAAGATGGAACCAGAACTTGATGATCAGCGCGCCTTCGTTGGTGAGCATTTTTTCGAAGTGGTTGATCTCGTCTATGCTCTGGTTCAATTCTGACGCCTTGGTGTTACCCATGACGCGATCCACGATGGGCGCGGTGTACCATGAGCCGAAGAACACGCCGATCTTGCCCCTCGGCGGCAGCGCGCGCCAGAAGCGCCACATCGGCGGACGCTCGAGTTCCTCATCGGATTGATCGCCCATCGCATGTGCGATTATGTGGCGCGGGTCCATCCATGCGTTGAGCAGGTTGACTGTCTCGCCCTTGCCCGCGCCATCCACGCCACCGACCAGAATGATGACCGGAAACCTGGCTTTCTGTGCCAGATCGAATTGCGCATTGAGCAGGTCTTCGCGCAATTTCGCGACCTCCGTATCGTAAGTGGCTTTGTCAATCTTGTGGCCGAGTTCGGCAGATTCAAACATAACATTCCCCCAAAATCCAAATTTCATCCCAACTGCGGTGTTGCTTAAAAAATTTATTGCTTGCATATAACCCATATGCGGCGCGTCTAAATTTTTCTCGCGCCTTGCATTTGGGCGAACTTTGAATTTTTAAAGGTTTGCCTATGTTGCTCTTCTTACAAGAAGTCTGGCGTGATAACCAGGCGCAAGATGACTTGATCAGAACCTTCGCGCCCGCTGAACCACCATAGCGCACCTTTTTTGATGCTTAACGATGTGTCCTTGCAGCCCAGTAATTGAGCAGCAACTTCCCCCAGGGTCGGTTGATGCCCGACCACCAGCACCGTACCTCCGGAATCCGGCCAGCGCGCCGCTTGTAGCACGGCCTGTGCGGATGCTCCGGGTGAGATGGTGGGGGCCAGGGTAAAATGGCTGGTAAGGGCTGCTGCGGTTTGTTGGGTGCGGGTCGCGGGGCTGACCAGGATGCGGCGCGAGCCGGGCAAATGCTGATGAAGAAAAGCGGCGATTTTCGCGGCCTGTTTGATCCCTTTGGCGGTGAGCTCGCGGGCGTGGTCGGGTACGCCATCTGCCGCTTCTGCATGCCGCCACAAAATCAGATCCATTGCAGCTCCCAAGATTACATTTTATTTGCCAGCACTTACCGTATACACTGTTTGTCCCACTTTAATACGAAGAGGATGATATGACGACCAAAAAGGCCACTGCGACCACAGCCAAAGTTTCAGCAAAAACACCGCCGGTGAAGAAGCGCGCAGTCACGGCAAAACCGATTTTGAAGCATGTGGCCAAGCCTGGCATCAAAGCGGCATCGCAAAAAGCCGCAAAAAAACCAAAACACAAAATGAAAGTGGTGCGCGACAGCTTTACCATGCCGCAAAACGAGTATGCCAAGATCGCCGAGATCAAGGATATCTGTCTGAAGGCGAAGATGCATATCAAGAAAAGTGAAGTGTTGCGTGCCGGATTAATACTGTTGTCTGAACTGGATCCGGGACAATTGAAGCGCGCCCTGGGAAGTCTGGAAAAAATCAAAACAGGCCGCCCGCACAAACACTGATTCCATCCTGGGACCGCGTTGAACTTTACGCGGATATCAAGGCACTTGTTATCAATGACAGCACGGTAATTGCCGAAAGCATTTCGCATGACGGCAGCCGTTTGATTGCCGGGAATTCGTCGGCCGCACATCAATTTTTTGCAGTGGGCTGCTGATATCTGCCGTTCGCAAAAAGGTCAGGATTTCGCCATGGCGGGGGTATGGGTGAACTGATTGAGCAGCTCGTGTTGAGCGCATTTTTTTGCCGTACTGCGCGGATGCTTGCGCCGGTAATGTCCCGCGCTGTCCATGTCCCATGCCTGGCAGTTGTCCTGCAGATAGATCTTTAGTCCCTCGTCGATCACACGCTTCTTGAGTTTCTTGTCAAGCACAGGAAAGCATACTTCAATGCGGCGGAAGAAATTCCTGTCCATCCAGTCCGCGCTGGAGAGATATACGTTGTGTTGCAGATTGTTGCGGAAATAAAAAATGCGGGTGTGTTCGAGAAAACGCCCGATCACCGAACGCACCCTGATGTTGTCGGACAATCCCGCCACACCAGGACGAAGTGCGCACACGCCGCGCACGATCAAGTCGATTTTTACCCCGGCCTGGGAAGCTTCGTAAAGCGCATTGATGGTTTCGGGCTCCAGCAAGGCATTCATCTTGGCGATGATGTGTGCGCGTTTGCCCGATTGCGCAATGAGCGCCTCGCTGCGGATGGCACGCAACACTTCGGTGTGCAGGGAAAACGGCGATTGCCACAAATGGTTAAGCGTGCGCGCTTTGCCGAGACTGGTGAGCTGGCTGAACACCTCGTTCACATCGGCGCAGACCTTTTCGTTGCTGGTGAACAGGCCAAAATCGGTATAAAGCCGCGCCGTACGCGGATGATAGTTGCCGGTGCCGAGATGCGCATAGCGGCGCAGCTTGCCGTCTTCGCGGCGCACCACCATCAGCATCTTGGCGTGGGTCTTGTGCCCGACAACGCCATACACCACATGCGCCCCGACTTCTTCCAGTCGGTTTGCCCAATTGATGTTGGCTTCCTCGTCGAAACGCGCCAGCAGCTCCACCACCACCGTCACTTCCTTGCCGCCCTTTGCCGCAGCGATCAACGCATCCATCAATGCGGAATCCACCCCGGTGCGATACACGGTCTGTTTGATGGCGACCACGTTCGGGTCGCTGGCGGCCTGCTGGATGAAATCGATCACCGGCTTGAAAGACTGGTAAGGATGGTGCAGAAGCACATCGTTTTTGCGCATCACCTTGAACATGTCCGAGCCTTTTTTTTGCAACACGGCAGGCACGCTGGGTACGAAGGAAGCAAATTTCAAATCATCACGCTCGACCAGATCCGGGATCCGCATCAGGCGCACCAGATTCACCGGGCCATGCACCCGATACAAATCATCCGGCGCGAGGCTGAATTCCTTGAGCAATAGATCAGCAATCAGCGGCGAGCAATTGTCGGCGATCTCCAGCCGCACCGCGTCGCCGAAGTTGCGTTGCGGCAACTCGCCCTGCAAACTGAGGCGCAGATTTTTGACTTCTTCTTCGTCCACGAACAGATCGCTGTTGCGCGTCACACGGAATTGGAAACAGCCGAGCACCTCCATACCGCTGAACAATTCGCCGACATGCGCATGCAGAATGGATGAAAGAAAAACAAAACCATGCTCGCAGCCGCTGATCTCCGGCGGCATCAGGATGGTGCGTGGCACCACGCGCGGAGCCTGCACGATAGCACGGGCCGAGTTGCGCCCGAAGGCATCCTTGCCCTGAAGTTCCACGGCAAAGTTCAGGCTCTTGTTGAGCACGCGCGGGAACGGGTGTGACGGGTCAAGACCGATGGGGGTCAGGACCGGCATCACTTCGCGGAAGAAAAAATCCCTGACCCATTCCTGTTGCGCTTCGTTCCAGTGAGTGCGGCGCAGAAACTTGATGCCCTGCTTGGCGAGGGACGGAATGATATCGGTGTTGAACAACTGATACTGGCGTTCTATCAATTGATGCGCACGTTCGCGCACAAACTGGAGGATCTGCCGCGCGGTCAAGCCATCGGCGCTGGTGGCTATACCGCCGAGTTTGATTTGTTCCATCAGTCCCGCCACGCGTATCTCGAAAAACTCGTCGAGATTGCTGCTGACGATGCACAGATATTTCAACCGCTCCAGCAGCGGGATGCTCGCATCTTCAGCCTGAGCCAGCACGCGGCGATTGAATTCGAGCTGACCGAGTTCGCGGTTCAGGAATTGCTGCGGAACGAATTTTTTAGGCAAGCTGTAGCCTTTTAATTTTTTGGAGGCACATACCCGTCCGGCATTTGCACTCCCTCGCCAAAGAAATATTTTTCCATCAGCGTGGCGAGAAATTTGCGCGCCGACGCATCGGCAAGGTTGAGCCGGTTTTCGTTCACCTGCATGGTCTGATATTTCAGCCAGCCCTGCCAGGCTTCCTTGGAGACGTTTTCAAATATACGCTGACCCAGCGCGCCCGGATAGGGCGGGCGATCCAGCCCTTCGGCCTCGCGACCCAGTTTTACGCAATTAACCATTCTTGCCATATTTATGAATCTCCGATTGTGATTATGTGTCGTTATTATGACAGCGGGATGGCAAAGTTTTGTATTGTTAATTTGCCGACCAGTTCACCATACCGCTGTAGGCGGTGCCGAGCACGGCCAGCCCGAACACGATGCGATACCAGGCAAATGCGCTGAAGTCGTGGTGGCTGATGTATCGCAGCAACCAGCGCACGCAGAGGAACGCGCTGACAAACGAAGCCACCGATCCCACCGCAAACAGCCACCAGTCCTGGGCATGAAACAGCGAGCGGTACTTCACCACTTCATAAAAGGTCGCTGCCGTCAGCGTCGGTATCGCGAGAAAGAACGAGAACTCGGTGGCCGCTGTGCGCGACAGGCCGAACAACAGACCGCCGATTATGGTTGCGCCGGAGCGCGAGGTGCCCGGTATCAGCGCCAGCGATTGCGCCAGGCCGATTTTCAGCGCGTCGCGCCAGCGCATGTCATCAACGTGTTCGATACGCACGATGTGCTGGCGTTTTTCCGCCCACAGGATGATCAGGCCGCCGATGATGAAGGCCAGCGCCACCGGGATCGGCGCGAACAGATATTCCTTGATTTTGGTGGCAAACAACAGCCCCAGAACGGCCGCGGGCAAAAACGCGACGAACAGGTTGGTGACGAAGCGCTGCGCGGCTTCCTGTTTTTTCACCAGTCCGCTGACCACCGCGCCCAGCCTGGCGCGGTATTCCCAGCACACCGCCAGGATCGCGGCGAACTGGATCACGATCTCGAACACCTTGCCGCGCTCGTCGTTGAAATTGAGCAGATCGCCGGCCATGATCAGATGCCCGGTGGAAGAGATCGGCAGAAATTCGGTCAGTCCTTCGACGATGCCCAGTATCAGGGCTTTCCAGTAAATCAGATCCATAAACTACCCTTGTCGAAGAAATTGTTTCAAAGAGGCCGAGCCACCGACGGAAGCCATATCCTGTTTCCTGCACCACCCAGTTTCCTGATATCGCATGGTACAGAAAATCTTGCGAAAAAAATTGCCGGCCTGCCCAGTAACGCACAGACGGCAAACTGGATTGCTTAGTTCCCGGTTTGCTTATTTTTTGGGATCGTACTTGAAAGACAAGGCTACTTTCGCCCGGTAAGCCGCCACTTTGCCATTCTCGATCACCAAGTCCAATTTGATCACTTCAGCAACCCTCAGGTCCCGCAGGGTTTTTGAGGCGGCGTTGACCGCGTTCGCGGCGGCATCTTCCCAGGATTTTTTGCTGGTTCCGACCAGTTCGGTGATACGGTAAACGCTGTCTGCTGTCATGATTTTCTCCTTTTTTATGATGAACATCATTGGTTGCTACGGTGAAACAGTGTTACAAATTACGCCTTGCTGTAAATCTCCGCGCCATTCTTGACGAACTCGGCAGATTTTACTTCCATCCCCTTTTCAAGCGCTTGCTGTTCGGAAACACCTTCCTTCGCCGCGAATTCGCGCACGTCCTGCGAGATCTTCATCGAGCAGAAATGCGGGCCGCACATCGAGCAGAA
>DIYV01000094.1:19520-21382 GCA_002429165.1 Gallionella sp. UBA6045
GCGACCTTCGCGGATTCCTTGGGCAGCGTCTCGTCGTGGAATTCGCGCGCCTTGTCGGGATCCAGACCGAGATTGAACTGATCGTCCCAGCGGAATTCGAAGCGCGCCTTGGACAGCGCGTTGTCGCGGATCTGCGCGCCGGGATGTCCCTTGGCCAGATCGGCGGCGTGCGCGGCGATCTTGTAGGTGATGATGCCTTCTTTCACGTCGTCCTTGTCGGGCAGCCCGAGATGCTCCTTGGGCGTGACATAGCACAGCATCGCGGTGCCGAACCAGCCTATCATCGCGGCGCCGATCGCCGAAGTGATGTGGTCATAGCCGGGCGCGATGTCCATGGTTAAAGGACCGAGCGTGTAGAACGGCGCTTCGTGGCACCACTTCAGTTGCAGGTCCATGTTTTCCTTGATCAGGTGCATGGGCACATGGCCGGGCCCTTCTATCATCACCTGCACATCGTGTTTCCATGCAACCTGGGTCAGCTCGCCCAGCGTCTTCAATTCGCCCAACTGCGCTTCGTCGTTGGCATCGTAGATTGAACCGGGGCGCAATCCGTCTCCGAGCGAGAAACTCACGTCGTAGGCCTTCATGATCTCGCAGATATCCTCGAAATGTGTGTAGAGGAAGCTCTCCTTGTGGTGCGCCAGGCACCATTTCGCCATGATGGAACCGCCGCGCGACACGATGCCGGTCATGCGTTTCGCGGTCATCGGCACATAGCGCAACAGCACGCCCGCATGGATCGTGAAGTAGTCCACGCCCTGCTCCGCCTGTTCGATCAGTGTGTCGCGGAAGATTTCCCAGGTGAGGTCTTCAGCCTTGCCGTTGACCTTTTCCAGCGCCTGGTAGATAGGCACGGTGCCGATCGGCACCGGCGAATTGCGGATGATCCATTCGCGGGTCTCGTGGATGTTCTTGCCGGTGGACAGGTCCATCACCGTGTCGCCGCCCCAGCGGATCGCCCAGGTCATCTTTTCAACTTCTTCCTGGATGCTGGAACCGAGCGCGGAGTTGCCGATATTGGCGTTGATCTTGACCAGGAAATTGCGGCCGATGATCATCGGCTCGGCTTCGGGATGATTGATGTTGGCCGGGATGATGGCGCGCCCTGCGGCCACTTCACTGCGCACGAATTCCGGTGTGATCTGTTTGGGCATGGAGGCGCCGAAATTTTCGCCGGGATGCTGCTTCAGCATCATCTCCGACAATCCTTCACACCTTTGATTCTCACGTATTGCGATGTATTCCATCTCCGGCGTGATGATGCCGGTGCGGGCATAGTGCATCTGCGAGACGTTCTTGCCGGGCTTGGCCTTGCGCGGGGCGCGGCGCAAATTGAAGCGCATCTCAGCCAGTTCCGGATCGTTCAGGCGTTGTTGCCCGTAGTCGGAGGTGAGATGGTCCAGCGTTTCGGTGTCGTTGCGCTCGGCGATCCAGCCCTCGCGCAGCGCGGCGAGGCCGGAGCGGATGTCGATCTGCACCGCCGGGTCGGTATAAGGGCCGGAGCAGTCGTATACATAGATAGGAGGATTGACTTCCGCACCCATGCTGGCCGGCGTTTCAGCCTGGGAGATTTCGCGCATCGGCACCAGCAGATCGGGGCGGCTGCCCTGCACGTACACCTTGCGCGAGTTCGGCAACGGCTTGACTGCGGCGGCATCGACGTGCGCGGCTTCGGCGCTGAATTTGGGTACAATGAATTTTGGATTGGCGTTCATGCGATGCTCCTAATAGTCAGGGAAGCATCGGGTAGATGCTTCCCTACGACGGCATTACCCGTACAGGTTCAAAGGGTGTATCTCACTCCGCCCGTTTCATATGCCGGCGAAGACCCCTAGCGAGGTTCGCAAGGTAATGGAAAGGGC
>DIYV01000093.1 GCA_002429165.1 Gallionella sp. UBA6045
TGGCCTCGGATACTCCACGGTATGGGCGAATAGGGCGGGAGGCCAATCTACATTCAGGCTCTGGTTAAAAACCAGTCCTCAGGGTGCGACGGCCTTCCCGGTGAAACGTAAAACTTTACTTAACCTCCTATACAGCATTTCATTAAATTCGATCATACAAGGGTGCGCTTGCGCACCATTGTTGAATTTTGGTGCGTAAACGCACCCTACTATTTCCTTATTTGCCCACTGCCCAGCACGATGTATTTTTGCGAAGTCAGTCCTTCCAGTCCGACCGGGCCGCGCGCGTGGATCTTGTCGGTGGAGATGCCGATCTCCGCGCCGAGCCCGTATTCGAATCCGTCGGCGAAGCGCGTCGATGCGTTTACCATCACCGAGCTTGAATCCACCTCGCGCAGGAAACGCATCGCCCGGGTGTAATTTTCGGTGACGATGCTGTCGGTATGCTGCGAACCGTAGGTGGCGATGTGCGCAATCGCTTCATCCAGGCCGGCCACTACCCGTATCGAGAGTATAGGCTCGAGATATTCGGTGTGCCAATCCTCCTCGGTGGCAGCTTTCATATGGGTCACCAGCGCGCGTGCCGCGTCATCACCGCGCAGCTCGACGTTCTTGTCCAGATAAATCTTGCATAACCTTGGCAACACTTTAGCCGCCATGCTTTGCGCGACCAGCAGCGTTTCCATCGCGTTGCATACGCCATAGCGATGGGTCTTGGCGTTGTCGGCGATGCGGATCGCTTTTTCGAGATCGGCCTCGTCGTCGATATACACATGGCACACACCGTGCAGGTGCTTGATCACCGGGATGCGCGCTTCCGCTGAAATGAATTCGATCAGCCCCTTGCCACCGCGCGGCACGATCACATCAACATACTCTTTCATCGTGATGAGTTCGCCCACCGCAGCGCGATCCGTGGTGGCAACGACCTGGACCGCAGTCTCGGGCAAGCCGGCAATGCGCAACCCCGCATGCACGCAGGCGGCGATGGCCTGGTTGGAATGAATAGCTTCAGATCCGCCGCGCAGGATCGCAGCGTTGCCGGATTTCAGGCACAGTCCTGCGGCATCGGCGGTCACGTTGGGACGCGATTCGTAGATGATGCCGATCACGCCGAGCGGCACGCGCATCTTGCCGACCTGGATGCCGGACGGACGATAGTTCATGTCGCTGATTGCGCCGATCAGGTCGGGCAACTGCGCGATCTGCAGCAAGCCTTCGGCCATGCTGTGGACTGTCTTCTCGGTCAGCGTGAGCCGGTCCAGCGAGGCCGCATCCAGACCATCGGATTTCGCCGCAGCGACATCCCTGGCGTTGGCGGCCAGCAACAGCGCGGTCTGGTTTTGCAGGGATGCGGCAATCTCGGTCAGCGCGCGATTCTTGGTGGCGGTGTCTGCCAGCGCCATCAGGCGCGAAGCCGCGCGCGCGGTCTGACCGACTTCCTGCATATATTCTTTGACGTTCTGCATGATGTTCCATGTGTTTTGTTGTAGGGCGCATTTTACCCTAAGTGCTAAAATGCGAGTCCTTCTTAAATGTGGGCGCGGCCATGTCCGACATCCTCAAAAAAATTCTGGCGGTAAAAGTGCAGGAAGTAGTTGAGGCGCAAGCCATCAAACCGCTTGCGGCGATGCGGGCCGCAGCAGAGCAGGCCGTGCCTGTGCGTGATTTCACCGGGGCGATACGCGACAAGATTGCCGCCGGACAAGCCGCCGTGATTGCGGAAATAAAGAAAGCCAGCCCCAGCAAGGGCGTGCTGCGCGCCGAATTTCACCCCGCCGAGATCGCCGCTGACTATGCGCGACATGGAGCAGCATGCCTGTCGGTGTTGACCGACGAGCAGTTTTTCCAGGGCAGCGCGGTCTATCTGCAACAGGCGCGTGCCGCCTGCACGCTGCCGGTGTTGCGCAAGGATTTCATCGTGGATGAATATCAGATCTACCAGGCACGAGCGATGGGTGCCGACGCGATCCTGCTGATCGCATCAGCGCTGGATGTGAAGCAGATGCAGAAGCTCGAGACGCTGGCGCACGGCCTGGGCATGGCGGTGCTGGTTGAAGTGCACGATGGCGCAGAACTGGATGCCGCGCTGCAACTGACCACGCCGCTGATCGGCGTGAACAACCGCAACCTGCGCAGCTTTGAAGTGAGCCTGCAGACCACGCTGGACTTGTTGCCGCGCATTCCGAATGATCGTATCGTGGTTACCGAAAGCGGCATTCTCAAGGCTGAAGACGTGAAACTGATGCGCGGCCATCAGGTGCATGCATTTCTGGTGGGGGAAGCGTTCATGCGCGCGGTGGATCCGGGTGTAGAATTGTCAAAATTGTTCGCCTGATGTTTATTCGAACCATTCCATTTGCGTTGTAGGAGCCCGATTCATCGGGCGATTCTGTGGGCGCAAGCTATCGCGCAATAAATTGCGCTCCTACAAGGCATCTTGGCTTTAAAGCATTATTGGATTATTTGGGTTTATGCTCGATTTCTAAATTGAGGGAGTGTGTCATGTTGAATCTGGATCGTCTGATCGTTGAATTTGATAAGGGGCTGCGCACGCTGTTCAGCCAGGCGCACAGTGCGCGTCCCTATCCTGACGCAAATCTGCCTGAAGCGCCCATGGATGAGGCAGAGAAGAAAAATGCCGCCGCGCTGATGCGCGTCAACCACAGCGGCGAGATTTGCGCGCAGGCCCTGTACCAGGGGCAGGCACTGACGGCACGCGATCCCGCCGTACAACAGACACTACAGCGTGCCGCGCAGGAAGAGACCGAACATCTCGCCTGGACCGCCAGGCGCGTGCATGAGCTGGGCGGCCATCTGAGTCTGTTGAACCCGTTCTGGTACACCGGCTCTCTGGCGATCGGCGCAGTAGCGGGATTATTGGGCGATAAGTGGAATCTGGGTTTTCTCGCCGAGACCGAACGGCAGGTCGGACACCATTTGCAAAGCCATCTGGAGCGCTTGCCGAAACAGGATGAAAAAAGCCGCGCCATCGTGGCGCAGATGCATACTGATGAAGTGGGGCATGCCGATATGGCAGTTTCGTTAGGGGCCGCAGAGCTGCCCCAACCGGTGCAATTGGCGATGAAACTGAATGGGAAGGTGATGACCGGCACTTCCTATTGGGTATAGAAAAAGCCAAAGAATTGCAAGTTTGCAATTACAACTCTATATACCTTTGATCTCGCACCCTTCTTCTATTCCTGTATCACCTCAAAATCATGCGTGATTGCGGCAGTCTGGCCAAGCATGATGGACGCCGAACAATATTTTTCAGCCGATAGCTTGATGGCTTTTTCGACGACTTCCGGCTTGATGTCCTTGCCGGTCACGACAAAGTGCATGTGTATTTTGGTGAACACTTTGGGGTCGGTTTCGGCGCGATCCGCTTCCAGTTCCACATAACAGTCGGAGACAGCCTGGCGGCTTTTCTTCAGGATGCTGATCACATCAAAGCTGGTGCAACCGCCCGCACCAAGCAGCAGCATTTCCATCGGCCGCGGGCCGAGATTGCGCCCGCCTGCCGCCGGTGAGCCATCCATCAATACCGCGTGATTGCTTTCGGTTTCACCCAGAAAAGCGACCTGTTCCACCCATTTGACGCGAGCTTTCATATTGGTCCTTTTGCTTAATTATCAGAGATTGCCAACTTTACCCGATACCAGAGCAATCCGATAACCTCATGAATAAAAATTTTGCTGTCCTCAAGAGATTCGGCGCGCGGCAGGAAGGTGAGCAAGTCGGTACGATAACGTGTGGTAAAAGCGGTCGGTGCTTCGATGACTTCAAAGCCGGCGCGGCGAAAAACTACGGCGGCACGCGGCATATGCCAGGCATGGGTGACCAGGTAAATCCTGCATATTCCCGCCTGTTGCAGAATGCGGAACGAATGATAGGCGTTCTCGAAGGTGTTGTCGGACTCGTCTTCCGTCCAGCGCACCGGCACATGGAAATCCTGTTCCAGCGACATGCGCATCTGCTGCGCTTCAGAAACGCTGTTGCCCAGCGGTTTGCCGCCGGTCACCAGTATCGGTTTGCCGGTTTCCCGCTGGAGTTTCGCGCCGTAGCGCAGGCGAACGAGAGTGAGATATGAGATCGTGTCTTGGTTCGCATATTCCGGCGCGCGGAAATAGGTCCCGCCACCGAGTATCACGATCGCGTCGGCGGCCTGAGGCTGGCCATCGGGGCGGCTGATATTCAGGGGTGTGGTTTGCGCCTCCAGCAAATGCAGCGCTCCTTCTGCGAAATAGGGCGTGGACGCGATCCAGAGCAAACCGAACGCGGCGAGTATCAGTATTTTGGCAAGCTTGTTGCGGCGGTAGAGCAGGAAAATTCCCAGCGCGAGCAGGAGTAACAGACTGAGCGGCGGCAGCAGGAAGGCAGCAATGAAGTTGGTGATGAACCAGGACATGGCAAGACTCAAAATCTCAGAATGCAAGCATCTTAGCGGGTTTAACTCATTTCTTGGAAATCATTGTAACGGCACATGGGCGACGAAAGAGTGTTCCGTAGCTGGATTCGTCGTCTTCAAAACTTATCGACCGGAAATAACCTGAATATTTTAAGATTATTGACAGCAAGTTCGAATGCATGGGAAAGTTCGCCCCGGCTTGGGGAAAAACTAAAAACGAATTTCCCGATGCTCAGGAGGAAATTATTGATGCGCCAGCGTTTGATGCAACAAGATTTGTTCGACTTGCTTTACGATCCATCGTTTTCTGTTTTTCGATCATCGTGATCTCGTCGATGACGATGGTCAAACCGGCGCAGGCTTCAGCTACGGTTGTTCAATCAGCTCCTTATATGATGTACTAACTCGAGCTATCCATC
>DIYV01000150.1:0-22128 GCA_002429165.1 Gallionella sp. UBA6045
CGCTTGACCACCGGCACGTGCGAGAAATCCACGAAGTTGCGGTGCGGGTCGCCCATGTTGGTCTTCATGCCGCGCAGCCCGAACACCACGTTGCGGTTGCCCTCGGAAGCCAGATATTCAGCCGCGTTCAGAGATTCGTCCAGGGTGATGCCGAAGCCGCGCTTGAGCAGGATGGGCATCTCGGTCTGGCGCCCGACGATCTTCAGCAGCTCGAAGTTTTGCGTGTTGCGCGTGCCGATCTGCAGCATCACGCCGGTCGGATTGCCGGTCTGGTGCAAGGCTTCCTTGATCTCGTTGAGATGCGATTCGTGGGTGATCTCCATCGCGATCACCTTGATGTCGTATTTGCCGGCCAGTTCGAACACATAAGGCAGGCACAGCTTGCCGTGGCCCTGGAACGCATAGGGGCTGGTGCGCGGCTTGTATGCGCCCATGCGTGTGCACACCTGGCCGCAGTCATGCACCGCTTTCATCATGATCTCGACGTGTTCGCGGTTGTCCACCGCGCACAACCCGGCAAACACGTTCAAGGTATCCTGCCCGAAGCGCACACCGTTGTATTCGAAATGGGTGGGACGCTGATCGTCCTTGTGCCGCCCGAGGATGCGGTACTCCTCTGAAACCCGCACCGCGCGTTCCACGCCCGGCAGGCTTTGCATGTCCTCGATTTTCAGCGACTGGGTGTTGCCGATCAGGTAGATCTCGGTCAGCGACTTTTCGCTGCCGCGCTCGACATGCACGCGTGTCTGGATGCCCGGCAAAGAGGCGAGGTGCGACAGCAACTGCTTGTATTCAGGGGATTGCTCGCCGATGTTGGAGTTCAGTATCAGTATCATTTTTCTTCCCGTTCATTTGTGCAACAAAATGGCCAACTGCGCCGGCCACAGCGCCATCGGTTCGCGTGCAAAACCGCTCTTGGCGAATTGAGTCCAACGGCCGATCACATAGCACACCAGCAGATTGGCGTGCGCGCCCACATCCACCGCTGCGCCCATCTCGCCCTGTGTGGCGGCCATGCGCAGAGATTGTTTAAACGTGGCTTCGATGCGGTCCAGCAATTGATTGATGCGCTGCTGCAATCGCTCGTCCTCATTAACCAGCGCATCGCCGATCAGCACGCGCGTCATGCCGCGATTCTTTTGTGCGAAGTTGAGCAACATGGACATGACCCCTTCGATTTGTTTTACGCCGCTCTTTTCTTCCTGGGTGATCTTGTTGATCAGGCCGAACACGGTCTGCTCGATGAACTCGATCAGGCCTTCGAACATCTGCGCCTTGCTGGCGAAGTGGCGATACAGCGCCGCCTCGGAAAGTTCCAGACGCGCGGCCAGTGCGGCCGTGGTGATCTTCTCGCCCTTGGGTTGCTCCAGCATCCCGGCAACGGCTTGCAGGATATGTAGTTTTCTTTCGCCCGGTTTAGCTGCCATTTTATTCCCCCTTAAATTCCCTGAAATTTTCTTGTAGGAGCGGGCCCTGCGTGTGTTGTTGGGGCTTTAGCCCCTTACAACCACGGCGTACCCCTTGCGGGTGCTGCCCGCGAACTGGTTTGTCGCGGGCAGCTGGCTCAGGACAGGCACGCCCCGCTCCTACAAATGATATCTATCGACCCAAACGATGCAGCACATCCGGCAGCTGCATCACATCGCGAATCTTCACGTCCACACAAGGCGCGTTTTTGTTTCCGGCATTCACCCATACGGTGCGCATCCCCAGCCGTTTCGCCGCACGCAGATTCTCCAGGCTATCCTCAACCATGATGCATTGCGGTGCTTTCACGCGATGCATTTTCAACAGCCGCATGAATCCGAAATTATCCGGCTTGGGGCGGTAGCGCGCGTGTTCCACCGCCATCACATCGTCGAACAGGCCATCCACACGCAACAGCTTCAGAACCGCATGCGCATAGTGCTGCGGCGCATTCGAAAACACCACTTTTCTGCCCGGCAATGCTTTCAGCACATGGCGTAAGCGCGGTACTCTCAGCACCATTTTGTCCAGTTCCGGAAACTGGTGCGTATGCCACAGAAAATGACCCGGATCGGTACCGTGATGGCGCATCAGGCCACTCAACGTCGCGCCGTATCTTTGCCAGTAATGCACACGTAAATCGTTTGCCGCCGCTTCGTCAAGTTGCAGATGTTCCTGCACATACGCCGTCATGCTGCGGTTGATATGTGGAAAAATGTGCGGCGTCGCGTTGTGCAACGTGTTATCCAAATCAAAAATCCACAGCATTTTTGTCATGTGCATCGGTGGGAGCGAGCTTGCTCGCGATCATGGTCTTGTTTTTCATGCCTTTAAACTCGCCAGCAAGCTGGCTCCTACGGCAATGCTATTTACTCTTTATCAGTGTACCCACACCCTCGTCGGTCAGGATCTCCAGCAGCAATGCGTGTTGCACCCGGCCGTCGATGATGTGCACCGAGCGCACGCCGCCGCGCGCCGCGTCCAGTGCCGATGCGATCTTGGGCAGCATCCCGCCGGACAGCGTGCCGTCCGCCACCAGTTTATCGATTTCTTTGGGAGTCAGGCCGGTCAGCAGCTTGCCGTCCTTGTCCAGCACACCCGGCGTATTGGTGAGCAACACCAGTTTTTCTGCGTGCAGCACCTCGGCCAGCTTGCCCGCCACCACATCGGCGTTGATGTTCAACGTCTCGCCATCCGGCGATACGCCGATCGGCGCGATGACCGGAATGAAATCGCCGGAATCCAGAAAAGTGATGATGGACGGGTCGATCTTGTTGATGTCGCCGACCAGGCCGATGTCCAGCATCTTGCCCGGTTCGGTGATGCTCTCCAGCAGCAATTTTTCGGCGCGGATGAAACCGCCATCCTGCCCGGTCAACCCGACCGCCTTGCCGCCGAAGCGGTTGATCAGGTTGACGATGTCCTTGTTGACCTTGCCCAGCACCATCTCGACCATATCCATGGTCTCCTCGTCGGTGACGCGCATGCCCTGTATGAATTCGCCCTGTTTGCCCACCTTCTTCAGCATGTCGTTGATCTGCGGACCGCCGCCATGCACCACCACCGGATTCATGCCGACCAGCTTGAGCAGCACCACGTCACGCGCGAAGCCTTCCTGCAACGCAGGGTCGGTCATCGCGTTGCCGCCATATTTGATGACGATGGTCTTGTCGAAAAAACGCTGGATATAGGGCAGCGCCTCGGACAACGTGCGGGCTTTTTGTACAACGGTGGTGGCAGAAAGCGGCATGATATTCCCTCAAAAATGATGCCGCGAATTCTACACCAGCAGGAAATTTGCAGTGCTGAAAATAAATCAGGCGGCAAGCGCCGCCTGATTTTGCCACGAAGCCAACACTCACTTAGTACGTCATATTCATATGCTGATGTTCATCTTGATGCGATGCATCATCAGTTCCGGTCAGCGACCTCACTTCGGCCCTGGTCTCGACTTTCACCACGCCTTGCTTGCCGGACTTGATGCTCAGCGTCAACGGCACCGAATCACCTGCTTTGAGCGGAGCCTTCAATCCATTCAGCATCAGGTGATAGCCGCTTTCGCCCAGATTCATGGCCTTGCCGGCAGGCAGTTCGATGGACTTCACCTCGCGCATTTTCATCATGCCGCCCTCCGTCACCATGCTGTGCAGCTCTGCCGATCCGGCAACCGGGCTGGATACGCCGACCAGCGTTGCGGCGTGTTTGCTGGTTATGGTCAGATCCACGCTCGCCGCATCCTGTCCGGGGGCGGTGGCACGAGCCCATGCATTTTCAACCTGGATATCGCCGGCGTAAACGCTGGCACTTATGAACAAGGCTGCCAGCAACCCGCTAAACCGAAGCAAATTGGTCATGATTGTTTTTCCGTTTGGTTAATAAAATTTTGAACGCAGGATTATACGCGGCTTGTGAAATGCGCGGATTGCTATCCCTGCCATGGTCGCGCGACTATAATTGCGCCCTCCGAATATTCCCCTGGATTATGAAACTCATCTTATCGATTCTCTGTCTTTTGCCCGTGCTTGCGTCCGCGCAAACGGATATTTTGCCGCCAGCCCCGCAACTGGTTGCCAAGTCGTACCTGCTGTATGACTACAACAGCAATCAGATACTGGTGAACCAGAACGGCGATGCGCGCATGGAGCCGGCTTCGCTGACCAAATTGATGACCGCCTATCTGACTTTCGACGCGCTCAGGCACGGCACGATAGCGCTGAAACAAGAACTGAATGTTCCTGCTGTTGCGGTGCACAACCTGGGCGATGAATCGCGCATGCTGCTCAAATCCGGACAAGCTGTTACGGTCGACGAACTGTTGCGCGGAATGATCGTGTCTTCGGGAAGCGATGCAGCCATCACGCTGGCAGTCAATATCGCGGGCAGCGAAGCGGGTTTTGTCGACATGATGAACCAGGAAGCGAAACGCATGGGGATGAAAAACACGCATTTCACCAATCCGGCAGGTATGTCCGACGCCGAGCACTACAGCAGCGCATCCGATCTGGCCGTGCTGGCGTCAGCCATCATGCGCGAGTATCCCGAGTATTACCCGCTGTTCTCACTGCGCAGCTACACATTCAACAACGTCACCCAGGACAATCGCAACCGGTTGCTTTGGTTGGATCCCCATGTGGACGGCATGAAAACAGGGTACACCGAATCGGACGGATACTGCCTGGTCGGATCAGCCCAGCGCGATAACCACAGGCTGATCTCGGTGTTGTTTGGCGCGAAAACCGACCGGTTGCGCGCCTCCGAAAGCCAGAAGCTGCTGAATTTCGGCTTCCAGCATTTTGATGCCGTGCGCTTGTATCAAAAGGATCAGCCCGTTACCCGGCTGGACATCTGGAAAGGCACCGAGAGCCAGGTCGATGTCGGTTTCCGCCGCGATTTGTTCCTGACCATCCCGAAAGGGGCTTTTCCGCAACTCAAGGCAAAGATAGAAACGTACCAACCCATCCTTGCCCCGATCATGGGCGGGCAACAACTGGGGGTGCTCAAACTGACGCTGGCAGGCCAACCCTATGCGGAATTTCCCCTGATGGCATTGGAGAGCGTGCCGCTGGCAAATGTATTTTCGCGCGGATGGGATAACATCCGCCTGATGTTTCAATAGGTAACCACCATGACGATATATTTGAATGGGGAGTACATGCCAATTGAAGAGGCAAAGATCCCCGTACTGGATCGCGGCTTCATCTTCGGCGACGGCGTGTATGAAGTCATACCGGTATATTCGCGCAAAGCATTTCGCCTGGCAGAACATCTGCGGCGTTTGCAACACAGCCTGGACGGCATCAAGCTTGCCAACCCGCACAGCGATGGCGAATGGACGAAGCTGATCAACGAACTCATCGCACGCAATCCCGGCGAGGATCAATATCTCTACCTGCACATCACGCGCGGCGTCGCGAAACGCGACCACGCCTTCCCGAATCCGCCGGTCAAACCCACGGTGTTCATGATGAGCAACCCGTTGCCCACGCCGCCCGCCGCGCTGCTGCAAAGCGGCGTAGGCGCGGTCACCGCGCAGGACAACCGCTGGCTGCGCTGCGACATCAAGGCCATCGCGCTCTTGCCCAACGTCTTGCTGCGCCAGATGGCGGTCGATGCGGGCTGTGCAGAGACGATACTGATAAGGCCCGGATCAAATAACGAGCCCTCGTTCATGACCGAGGGCGCGGCCAGCAACATCTTCGTGGTGAAGAACGGCAAGCTGCTTGCGCCACCCAAGGACAACCTGATGCTGCCCGGCATCACCTACGACGTGATCCTGGAAATCGCCGCCGCAAACGGCATCCCGCATGAAGTGCGCAGGATAGCTGTTGCCGAAGTGTTCGCGGCGGATGAACTATTGCTCACCTCGTCCACCAAAGAAGTGCTGGCGATCACGCACCTCGACGGCAAGCCGGTCGGCACCGGCAAGCCCGGCGCGATGTTCGCCAGGTTGTACAAACTGTATCAGGACTACAAGCGCGACGTGATGCGGAAACATGTGTAGGTTGGGTTAGGCGCGTTTTTGTGCCGTAAGCCAACATCGCGTCTGTCGAACCATGAACCTGCTATTCCAGCCTGCAGCAAATTTCAAACACGACGCGATGCGCACCAAATGAGAAAATGGCCATGAAAGACTTATCAGAAATCAAATTGACCCACAGCCTGATCGAATATCCCTGCGACTTCCCGATCAAGATTTTCGGGCAGCAGCAGGCGGGTTTCGCGCAAGCGGTGCTGGAAGTGGTCACCAAGCACGATCCGGATTTTGTTGCTGCGAGCATGGAAATGCGCGCCAGCAAAACGGCGCGCTACATCAGCCTGACCTGCACGGTGCACGCCACCTCGCGCGAACAGCTCGACGCGCTGTACCAGGACCTGTGCGACCATCCGATGATAGTGATGGTGTTATGACCCCACTTCCAAATGAGGTGGGTGTTAATGTAGGAGCGGGGCGTGCCTGCCCTGAGCCTGTCGAAGCGGCCCGCGAGCCGCTTGATCGCGGGTACGAAAAGCTTTTGTCCGGGCACCCGCATGGCCCGCTCCTACATCATGGTTTAACTGTGAAAAAATAGAAATGCAATGACACCACACGTAAAATCGTTGGGCCTGGTCGAATATCAACCCACCTGGGATGCGATGAAGCGCTTCACCGCCGAGCGCACCCCCGAAACGCGCGACGAAATCTGGCTGATGCAGCACCCGCCTGTTTACACGCAAGGCCTGGCGGGCAAGCCGGAACACCTGCTGCATAGCACCAGCATCCCCGTCGTAAAGATCGACCGCGGCGGGCAGATCACTTATCACGGCCCCGGCCAGATCGTCGCCTACCTGCTGCTCGACATGCGCCGCTGGAAGATCAACGTGCGCGACTTGGTGCGCCTGATGGAACAGGCGGTAATCGACCTGCTCGGCGAATACGGCGTGACCGCACAGGGCAGCGAGGACGCACCCGGTGTGTATGTGGATGGCGCCAAGATCGCGGCGCTCGGCTTGAAGATCAAAAACGGCTATTGCTATCACGGCCTGGCGTTCAACGTCGACATGGATCTGACCCCGTTCGCCAACATCAACCCGTGCGGCTATGCCGGACTGCGCGTCACCCAAGCCTGCGAACTGGGCATCACCGTCCCGATCAACGAACTGCAAGCCGAACTGGCGCAGAACCTGGTCCACGGATTGCAGCGACATCTGGAGGCTAAGCAGTCGCAGGGTTCAAGAAAATGACACACGCTTGAGAAAAATTCCTGCTTCTCTCGATGTTGGCGTTGCTGTTGATTATGGCGCTTTCAGCTGAGCACGCTGTTGTATGTACTGATCTTCATCCATGCGCCGGTGCTGATCGCGGGCGGGCATTATACCTATGCGCGCGTGCCGCTCGGATTCTGGATCGAGCATGCGTTTTCGCTCGGCCGCAATCCCTACGACAAGATCGGCCACTTCATGCAGGGCTTCGTGCCGTTTCTGGTGACGCGCGAAATCCTGCTGCGCAAAGGTTACCTGACTAGCCGCAAGATGGTTGCGTTCCTGTCCGTCTGCGTGGTGATGGCGATCAGCGCATGGTATGAGTTGATCGAGTGGTGGTCGGCGCTGGCGATGGGCCAGGGAGCGGATGAATTCCTCGGCACGCAGGGCGATCCGTGGGATACTCAATCCGATATGTTCTTCGCCTTTATCGGCGCAATGACCGCAATGATATTATTGTCGTGGCTGCATGACAGCCAGATGCATAGATTGAAACAAGGAGAATCAGTTTGACCGCAATTAAGCAAACCGGAAAAGAAAAGACCGCGCGCAATCCTGTCAAGATCGTGCCGCTGCAGGAACGGCTGCGCAAACCGGAATGGATACGCGTGAAGTCCGGCAGCGGGCAGGGTTATCACGACGTGAAGCGCATGTTGCGCGAGCACAAGCTGCACACGGTGTGCGAGGAGGCGTCCTGTCCCAACATCGGCGAGTGCTTCGGCAAGGGCACGGCGACCTTCATGATCCTCGGCGATGTGTGCACGCGGCGCTGCCCGTTCTGCGACGTGGCGCACGGTAAGCCGCTGGCGCCGGATGCGAACGAACCGGAAAATCTGGCGCGCTCGATCGGTCTGCTCAAACTGAAATACGTGGTCATCACCAGCGTGGATCGGGACGATTTGCGCGACGGTGGCGCGCGGCATTTTGCCGATTGCCTGAGCGCGATACGCGCGAGCTCGCCCGCGACGCGTCTGGAGATTCTGGTGCCGGATTTTCGCGGTCGGCTGGATGAGGCGCTGGACGCGCTTTCCGTCAGCCTGCCCGATGTGCTGAACCATAATCTGGAGACCGTGCCGCGCCTGTACAAACTGGCGCGTCCCGGTGCGGACTATGCGCACTCGCTGAAGCTGCTCAAGGATTTCAAGGCGCGCTTTCCGCACATCCCGACCAAATCCGGCCTGATGCTGGGCCTCGGTGAGACTGACGATGAAGTGCTGGAAGTGATGCGCGACCTGCGCGCGCACGATGTGAATATGCTGACCATCGGCCAATATCTGCAGCCCTCTGACGGGCATCTGCCGGTGCTGCGTTACGCGCCGCTGGAATCATTCACGATGTTCGAGCAGGCTGCAAAAGAGATGGGCTTCAGCCATGCGGCCTGCGGGCCGATGGTGCGCAGCAGCTATTTCGCCGATGAGCAGGCGCACCAAGCTGGCGTTAATATGGGCTAGCGCCGCCTTGACGCGTGCTAAACTGCGTCCCGAAGCTGGTCAGACAGTCGCCGCGCACGCAAGTGCGGGGAGGAAAGTCCGGGCTCCACAGAGCAGAATGCCGGTTAACGACCGGACGCCGCGAGGCGATGGAAAGTGCCACAGAAAATACACCGCCGATGGCCCGACTTCGCCGCCCGCAAGGGTGGCAAAGTCTTCTCAAGAAGAGCAGGTGCGAAAGCTCCTGCGATGATTGAGAAGGGATCAGGCAAGGTTGAAATGGCGAGGTAAGAGCTCACCGCGCTGGTGGCAACATCAGTGGCAGGGTAAACCCCATTCGGAGCAAGATCAAATAGGCAGGCTATGACGTTGCTCGCGTCGCCTGCGGGTAGATTGCTTGAGCGTCAGGTAACGAAACGCCTAGAGGAATGACTGTCCACGACAGAACCCGGCTTATCGGCCAGCTTCACCTTTTTTTATCCTGCAAACTGGCCTGTTGACCAGGCATGCGATTCTGGACTTTGTTTAACCCGCTTCAACCCCCGCAGTTCATTCTATCCAGCATTCTCTCTTATCCTGAAATACCCAGCTGTTCATTACAAATAGCTTTAGCTTATTTATGCAATCTATTATTTATTAAGCATATTTGTTTTTCATTAACTTCCGGCTGTAACTCCTTGTCCTGTAAAGATAAATCCTGTTTTCCGCTTGACCATTGGGTTTTTTTTCAATATAGTGGGTTCAAGTGGTGAAAAGTGGGAAAAAGTGGGGGTAAAGGGATGTTTCAGGGAGCGGCGCAACTCAATCTGGATAGCAAGGGCAGACTCGCGATTCCGGCGCGGTATCGCGATATGTTGCTTGCACATTGTGCGGGCAGCCTGGTGCTGACCGCAGATGCCGACGGTTGCCTGCTGGTCTATCCGCAACCCGAGTGGCAACCGATACGCGAGAAGCTGCTCAAGCTCTCCGCGCTTAATCCAAAAATTCGTGCCTTGCAACGCCGCCTGATCGGTTATGCCGAAGACGTGGTGATGGATGGTGCCGGGCGCGTGTTGATCTCTCCGGCCTTGCGCAACTACGCCGTGCTGGACAAGCGCGTGATGCTGGTCGGCCAGGGCAATAAATTCGAATTGTGGGACGAGGCGAAATGGCAGGCACAGCAGGAAGCAGGCTTGTCGTTCATGGATGGTGACTTGCCGCCTGAACTTGAGGGATTTTCTTTGTGAGTGAGGGCGTGGCCCATACCACCGTCTTGCTGAATGAAGCTGTTGAAGCGCTTGCGATCAAACCGGATGGCATCTATGTGGATGGCACATTCGGGCGTGGCGGACATAGCGCGATGATACTGGAACGGTTGGGCAGCAATGGCAAATTGATCGCACTGGACAAGGATCCTGAAGCCGTGGCGGTTGGCAGGGAGTGGCGCGACGCGAGATTCAGCATGATGCATCGCAGCTACGCTCAAATGGCGGAGGTGTTGCGCGAGCAGGACGCGGGACAGGTGGACGGCATTCTGCTTGACCTGGGCGTGTCTTCACCGCAACTGGATGAGGCGGAGCGTGGTTTCAGTTTTCGCTTTGAAGCGCCGCTGGATATGCGCATGGATACCAGCAGCGGGATGACCGCGGCGCAGTGGCTGGCAACGGTGGATGAAGGCTTGTTAGCGGAGGTGATACGTGACTACGGCGAAGAACGGTTTGCTAAGCAGATTGCAAGAGCGATTGTTGCGGCGCGCGCAATTGAACCCATCCAGACTACGCGGCAACTCGTCGAGCTGGTTGGTAAAACGGTACGTACCCGCGAAGCCGGGCAGAACCCGGCGACACGTACCTTTCAAGCTATACGGATTTATATCAACCATGAGCTCGAAGAGCTTGCGCGGGTCTTGCCGGAGTGTGTGACGCATCTCAAAAGCGGGGGGCGCCTGGTGGTGATCAGTTTTCACTCGTTGGAGGACCGCATCGTGAAGCACTACATGCGTGAAATGGCGGAAGGCGACAAATTGCCGCGCAATGTGCCGATACGCGCCAGCGAAGTGCCGCCGGGAAAACTGAATCTGATCGGCAAGGCAGTGCGCGTCAGCGCGGCGGAACTGCAGGCCAATCCGCGTGCGCGCAGCGCGGTGATGCGAGTTGCGGAGCGCAGCGATGTTGCATAGCGGCGCATCGGGGGTTGAGCGGTCATGAAGGATGCTATCGGTGACATTCGCAAACAGGTCATGGACAAAGTCGACGGATTCAGCCCGGCCTACCAGGGTTTGCTGCTTATGGCGGTGGTGTTGTGCGCGTTGAGTGTGGTTACCTCGCAGTACCAGGCGCGCAAGCTGTTTGTCGAGTTGCAAAAGGACAAAGACCAGGCGCAGCAGATGGATGTGGAGTGGGGGCAGTTGCAACTTGAGCAAAGCACTTGGGCTACGCCGGCGCGCGTAGAAGAAGTTGCCGTGAACAAGTTGCAAATGCAGTTGCCGAAAAACGGGCAGGTTCAATTTATACGGGTAAAACCTGACAGCGGGATAAAACCAACACAATGAATTATGCGGCCAGCGCACAATCGGAGATCACGGCGAAATTGCCGGGATGGCGCGCCACCGCGCTATTTGCGCTGTTGCTGGCAGGGCTGGCAGGGCTGTTCGGCCGTGGCGTGTATTTGCAGGGGATACACGATGACTTTCTGCAGGAAAAAGGCAATGCGCGCTACAGCCGCGTGATCGAAGTAAGCGCGCACCGCGGCAATATCTCCGACCGCAACGGCGAGCCGCTCGCTGTCAGCACGCCGGTCGAATCGGTTTGGGCAAGCCCGCAGGACGTGGAAGCCGGCACCCGGCAAGTCAAAAAACTGGCGCAGATTCTCGGCATGAAAATTGAGGATGTAAAGAGCCGGCTGTCAGATACTTCCCGGGACTTTGTCTATCTCAAGCGGTTGCTGCCGCCGGAACAGACGGAAAGAGTAGTGAATCTGCATCTCCCCGGGGTTTCGTTGCAGCGCGAATATCGCCGTTACTACCCAGCCGGCGAGGAAGACGCTCAGACGCTGGGTTTTACCGGACAGGACGACGTCGGGCAGGAAGGAATGGAGTTTGCCCTGCAGAAACAGCTCGCCGGAAATCCCGGCAGCCAGCGGGTGATCAAGGATAACCACGGTTACATCGTCGAGGATGCCGGCAGTCTCCACCCGCCCAAGCCCGGCAGCGATATCGTGCTCAGCCTGGACGGCAATTTGCAGCATATCGCCTATCGCGAACTGGAGAGTGCGGTCAGGCTGCATCGGGCCAAGTCAGGCGCGGTAGTGGTTCTCGATGCACGCAGCGGCGAAGTGCTGGCGCTTGCCAACTATCCCAGCTTCAACCCGAACAATCACAGCGACACCAGCAGCAAGGCGATGCGCAACCGGGCCGTTACCAATGAGTTTGAACCCGGTTCGACCCTGAAGCCGTTTACGATTGCGACGGCGATCGAGACCGGCAAAGTGACCCCGAGCACTATTATTAATACCGAGCATGGCGTGTACGAGTTGGGCAACAGAAAGATCCATGATGCCGAACCGGAGTCAATGTTGACTGTGGCACAGGTGATACAGAAATCCAGCAATATCGGTGCCGCCAAGATTGCCCTGTCGATGAAACCCGAAACGATGTGGCAGGGCCTGTCGGACAGCGGATTCGGCGCACCGACCGGTAGCAATTTTCCCGGCGAGGCGCCGGGAAAATTGCGCGACCCGAAAACATGGCGGCCCATCGAGCAGGCTACGATGGCCTATGGACATGGCGTCTCGGTTAACCTGCTGCAGCTCGCGCGGGGCTATACAATTTTTGCCGACAACGGCGAATTGAAACCGGTTTCCCTGCTCAAGCTGGATGCGCCGCCGGTAGGGACGAAGGTGTTCTCCGCCCACACTGCGCACGAGGTGCGCGACATGCTGGAAATGGTGGTGTTGCCGGGTGGTACGGCACCGCTGGCGCAAATTGCGGGTTATCGCGTGGCGGGCAAAACCGGTACTGCACACAAGTTGGAGAACGGCCGTTACGTCAACCACTATATTGCGTCCTTCGTCGGATTCGCGCCGGTATCGAATCCGCGTCTGGTGGTGGCAATAATGATAAATGATCCGGGCGGAGCCAATTATTACGGCGGAGAAGTTGCCGCGCCGGTGTTCAGCAGGGTAATGGGCGCATCCTTGCACGCGCTAAATGTGCCCAACGATGCGCCGCTGGATAACGTCATTGCGCCTCCCGCGAATATCGTCAAGGAGGAGGTATGAGTACCTCTCTTCACCAGTGGGCAGTCGAACAATTGGCGGCGTTAAAAATCACGGTGACACGCCTGGTGACAGACAGTCGTTCCATCCAGCATGGTGATACATTCGTCGCCTATCCCGGCGAAAAGTCCGATGGACGGGAGTTCATCGCAAACGCGATCCTGAACGGGGCCAATGCGGTGATCTACGAAACGTTTGTGTCCCGGCACACGGGGGAGGCGCAACATTTTGACTGGAATGATGCCTGGCAAGTGCCCAATCTCGCTGTGGCCGATTTGCGCCACAGGGCGGGGTGGTTGGCGGATGCGGTATATGGCACACCTTCGGAAAAATTGTGGATGGTGGGTATCACAGGAACCAATGGCAAGACCTCGACCAGTCACTGGCTAGCCCACGCGCTGAGCGAGGCGGGAAAGCGCTGCGCCGTGATCGGCACCCTGGGTAATGGGTTTGTCGCGGGCAACGGCAATGCCGATGCGCTCCATGCCACTGAAAACACCACGCCGGATGCGGTTCGCGTGCATGGCCTGTTGGCAGAATATTTGCGCGGCGGTGCACGGGCCGTCGCGATGGAAGTGTCATCGCACGCGCTGTCGCAGGGGCGCGTGAATGCGGTGCGTTTCGATGTCGCGATGCTCACCAACCTGAGCCGCGATCATCTCGATTATCACGGTGATATGCAGAGTTATGCGGCGGCCAAGCGCAAGCTGTTCGATTGGCAGCAGCTAGGTTTCGTGGTGCTGAACCTCGACGATGAATACGGGGTTGAGCTGGCCGAGTCGCTAGAGGACAGCGATGCGGAAGTGATCGCTTACGGTCTGAGCGACGGCGCGTTGCAGCTCGCAGAACGGCTGGGTATGCGCATGGTCTATGGCAATTTGCTGGAAATGTCGGGGCAGGGATTGAAGATGGCTGTTCACTCCAGTTGGGGAGCGGCGCAACTGGATAGCGCGCTGGTCGGACGATTCAACGCGGCGAATCTGTTGGGTGCGCTCGCGGTATTGCTGGTGAGCGGGGTGGAATTGAGCGATGCGGTGCGTTCATTGGGCAGGGTGCAGCCGGTCGCCGGACGCATGCAGCGTTTGGGCAACGCGCAGCAGCCAACGGTGGTCGTGGATTACGCGCACACCCCGGATGCACTGGAAAAAGTGCTGCAGGCATTGCGCGAAGTCAGTGAGGCAGCAGGCGGGAAGGTGCTTTGCGTGTTCGGCTGCGGCGGGGATAGGGATCGCGGCAAACGCGCCATGATGGGCATGGTAGCGGAGAGGTATTCCGATTTTTGCATCGTCACTTCCGACAATCCGCGCGGCGAGAATCCGCGCGAAATAATCGCGGAAATTGTCGGTGGCATGTACGGGGAAAACCACGAGATCATCGTGGACCGAGCCGCAGCGATTCAAAGCGCCATCAGATTTGCGCGGCAAAGCGATACCGTGCTGATTGCGGGCAAGGGGCATGAAGATTACCAGGAGATTGACGGTGTAAAACACCCGTTCGACGATGTGTCGGTGGCGCAATTGGCTTTGCAGTCTTTCCATGCAATTCCGCAGGCGCCGGACAAACCCGGGAGCGGACAATGATGATGCTGTCGCAAGCCGCGCAGGCAACCGGTGGAACGCTGGTCCAGTTCGCGGGGACCCAAGGCGGCGATACGCATATCAACGGGGTATCCAGCGACAGCCGCAAAATCGTGCAAGGCGATTTGTTTGTTGCGTTGCGCGGCGAGCATTTCGACGGCTACCACTTTGTCGCAACGGCTGCGCAAGCGGGCGCGGTCGCTGCGCTGGTGAATGCGAGCAGCTACCGAGGTGAACAAGCACCCTGCCCGCTGCTGCTGGTGGAAGACACGCGTCTGGCGCTGGGGCATTTGGCCGCATGGTGGCGCGGGCAGTTCGCCATTCCACTGGTGGCGATCACCGGCAGCAATGGCAAGACCACAGTGAAAGAAATGCTCGCCGGCATTCTTCGTGTAGCGGCAGACAGTGCAGATGCGGTGCTCGCAACCAGGGGCAATTTTAACAACGACATCGGCATGCCGCTCACACTGTTGCAAATGAAAGCAACGCACCGTTATGCCGTGATCGAAATGGGCATGAATCATCCTGGCGAGATCGATTATCTGACGCGGATTGCAGCACCCGATGTCGCGCTGATAAACAACGCCAGTGGCGCACATTTGGCAGGGTTGGGCTCCGTGGAAGCGGTTGCGCGTGCCAAGGGCGAGATATTCGCGGGGCTGCAGCATCATGGAACCGCGGTGATCAATTCCGACGATGAGCACGCGCAGCTTTGGCGCGCATTGGCCGGTGCGCACCCATTGCTCGAATTCGGCCTGAATCCCGAAGCTGATGTCTCCGGCACGTGGCATCCGCTTGGTTATGGTTTGCGGCTCGACGTGACCGTGCCGCAGGGTATGTTTGCCGCAGACCTGCAGGTGCCAGGTGTGCACAATGCGCGCAACGCGCTGGCCGCGACAGCCGCCGCAACCGTACTGAACATTCCCCTGGAAACCATTGCCGCGGGTCTGGAAAAATTCAATGGTGTGGCGGGGCGTTTGCAGCGCAAGGTTGCGCTGCATGGCGCCATCCTGATAGACGACACTTACAACGCAAATCCTGCCTCGCTGCGCGCCGCGATCAGCGTGCTTGCGCAGGCTGGCGGGAAGCGCATTCTGGTGATGGGCGACATGGGCGAACTGGGCGGCGAGGCGGCGGCTTTTCATGGCGAGATCGGCGCAGAAGCACGCCGTGCCGGTATTGAAAAGCTTTACGCGCTGGGTACGCTGAGCGGCAATGCTGCGCGCGAATTCGGCAGCGGAGCGCAACACTTCCTGCGCATAGAGGATTTGCAGGATGCGCTGGAAATGGAATTGGACGCGAACACCACGGTGCTGGTAAAGGGTTCGCGCTTCATGAAAATGGAACGGGTAGTTGAGCACTTTACGGTGCACTGAGGAGAATCCATGTTACTGGCACTCACACAATGGTTGGCTGAAGACATAAGGTTTTTCAGCGTGTTCAACTACATCACGTTTCGCACCGTGCTGGCCGCGATGACCGCATTATTCATCTCGTTTCTAGTGGGCCCGATGATGATACGAAAACTGACTGCTTACAAGATCGGCCAGTCGGTCCGCAGCGACGGTCCGCAGACCCATCTGATCAAAGCCGGCACGCCGACCATGGGCGGCGCCCTGATCCTGACGTCGATCGCGATCACCACCCTGTTATGGGGCGATTTGCGCAACCATTACGTGTGGGTGGTGTTGCTTTCGACGCTTGGTTTCGGCGTGATCGGCTGGGTGGACGATTATCGCAAAGTGGTGCATCGCAATCCGAAAGGGTTGTCGGCAAAAGCAAAGATGGGCTGGCAGTCGGTTGTCGCGCTCGTGGTCGGCATTTATTTGTGGAAAGCCGCCAGCCTTCCCGCGAACACCGAGCTCATCGTTCCGTTCCTGAAATTCTTCGTGTTTCCGCTCCCGGCATTCGTGTTCATCGCGCTCACTTATCTGGTCATCGTCGGGAGCAGCAATGCGGTGAACTTGACCGACGGACTGGACGGTCTGGCCATCATGCCGACGGTGATGGTGAGCGGCGCGCTCGCGATATTCGCTTATGTGGCGGGTAATGCGGTGTTCTCAAAATATCTCGGCATTCCCTATATTCCGGGTGCGGGGGAATTGGCGGTGTTCTGCGGTGCGATCTCGGGCGCCGGCCTGGCCTTTCTGTGGTTCAACGCCTATCCCGCCGAAGTATTCATGGGCGATGTCGGCGCGCTGGCTCTCGGTGCGGCACTGGGCACGGTGGCCGTGATCGTGCGCCAGGAACTAGTGCTGTTCATCATGGGCGGTGTGTTCGTGGTCGAGGCGGTGTCGGTGATGATCCAGGTGGCCTCGTTCAAGCTCACCGGCAAGCGTGTGTTCCGCATGGCTCCGCTGCATCACCATTACGAATTGAAGGGCTGGAAGGAGACCCAGGTCGTCGTGAGGTTCTGGATCATCACGATGTTATTGGTGCTGTTGGGGTTGGCGACGTTGAAGCTGAGATGATGATACTCAAAGACAAATCGGTGCTTGTGCTGGGTCTCGGTGAGACCGGCCTGTCCATGGTGCGCTGGCTGAGCGCACAGGGTGCACGCCTGCGCGCGGCGGACAGCCGCAATAATCCGCCCGGCTTGTCAGAAGCAAAAAAATATGTGATCGAGCCGCTCATCCATTGCGGCGCATTCAGCGATGAATTGTTCATCGGTATCGAACTGATCGCGATCAGCCCCGGCGTTCCGCTGCGCGATCCGGCGGTGGCTCTCGCCGTGACATCCGGCATTCCGGTGGTGGGCGACATCGAGCTGTTCGCGCAATCACTGCCGAAGGACAATCGTCCGCACGTCCTGGCGATTACCGGATCGAACGGAAAAACGACCGTCACCAGCATGGTGGAACATTTGTGCAAGGCAGCGGGCAAGGATGTCGTCGCGGCAGGCAACATCTCTCCGGCGGTGCTGGATGTCGTGCTGGAGCGCGGCGTGAACCAGCCTGAAGTTTGGGTGCTGGAACTGTCCAGCTTCCAGCTGGAAACCACCTCCAGTTTGAATGCCGATGCGGCCACCGTGCTGAATGTCAGCGAGGACCATCTCGATCGCTATGCCGACATGGCCGAATACAGCGCCGCAAAGGCACGCATTTTTTCGGGCTGCGGTGTGCAGGTGTTGAACCGCGACGATGCGCGCTGCATGAGCATGGCCCGCAAGGAGTGCGCCGCAGGGTACCCGGAACCTTCGGTTCCACCCTCGCGCAGGGCACGCGCGGAATGCAAAACCGTCACGTTCGGATTGAGTGAGCCGCACACATCAGATGATTTCGGGATAGAGCATGCCGACGGGGAAATCTGGCTGAAGCAGGGTAAACAACGGTTGCTCAATGCCGGCGAGCTGCAGGTGGCCGGATTGCACAATGCGGCCAACGCGCTGGCCGCACTGGCGTTGTGCCGCGCAATAGATGTTCCGATGCGCACCTTGATTGATGCGTTGCGCAATTTCAAGGGTCTGCCGCACCGCGTTCAACGCGTGGGCGAGATAGGCGGCATCACTTATTACGACGATTCGAAAGGCACCAATGTCGGCGCGACTATAGCCGCGCTGCAGGGATTGGGGTGCAAAGCGGTGTTGATTGCAGGAGGCGAGGGCAAGGGGCAGGATTTTGCGCCGCTCAATCCGGCAGTGGCGCAACATGCGCGCGCGGTGGTGCTGATCGGACGCGATGCGCCGATGATTGCGGCAGCCCTGAACGGATGTGGTGTCAAAGTGGCGCGTGCGCAAGATATGAGCGATGCCGTGCACCAGGCAGCCCGCCTTGCGCAAAGCGGTGATGCGGTGCTGCTGTCGCCGGCCTGCGCCAGCTTCGACATGTTCCGCAACTATGAGCATCGCGCTGAAGTGTTCGTGCAGGCGGTGCAAGAGTTGGGAAAGGAGTGCGCATGGCATCACTAGCATCCCGGATGAGTATGACGAAGTCAGGCAAGCCATTGTCCGGCAAGTCAAACGAGAAATTGACGCCAAAGGGGTTTCACCCGCGCCCATTTTCGGTGAAGACGCGCACCCCGCCGCCGCAGGCACAATACGATGAATTGCTGATCTGGGTATTTATAGCCCTGCTCGCGCTCGGTCTGGTGATGGTGTATTCGGCCTCGATCGCCACGGCCGAAGCCAGTAAATTTACCGGTCATCAGCCGGCATATTATTTGTTGCGGCATGGTGTGTTCATCACTGCGGGGCTGTTTTTCGGGCTGCTTGCTTTTCAGGTGCCGGTGCAGATGTGGCAGACCTATGCGCCCTATTTGTTTTTGACCGGCGCGGCATTGCTGGTACTGGTGCTGATTCCGGGTATCGGACGGGAAGTGAATGGCAGCCGCCGCTGGTTATCGCTGTTCATCATCAATTTGCAGCCCTCGGAATTGATGAAGCTGTTTGTGGTGTTGTATGCCGCCGATTACACGGTGCGCAAGGGCAAGGTGGGTCATTTGTTCAGGAAAGCCTTCGTGCCGATGATGGTGGTGATGGTGGTAATTGGCAGCCTGCTGCTGCAGGAGCCAGACATGGGTGCGTTTGTGGTGATCTGTGTGGTTGCGTTATGCACGCTGTGGCTGGGCGGCTTCAACCTTAAAGTGTTCGTCGCGCTGCTGCTGGCGCTGCCCCCGGCGTTTGGCGCGCTGATATTTTCATCTCCATACCGGATGCATCGTGTCATTGGTTTCATGGATCCTTGGTCAGATCCGTATGGCCGGGGTTATCAATTGAGCCATGCGTTGATCGCTTTCGGACGCGGTGAATGGCTGGGTGTCGGGTTGGGCGGAAGCGTGGAAAAATTGTTCTACCTGCCTGAAGCGCACACCGATTTTCTGATGGCGGTGATTGCGGAAGAATTGGGCCTGGTCGGTGTGGCTGCGGTGATTGCGTTGTTCGCTTTGCTGGTAATAGGCTCATTCAGGATCGGGCGCGATGCCGCATTTTTCGACCGCAACTTTTCCGCGCTGGTCGCGCAGGGCATCGGCGTATGGATCGGTGTGCAGGCGATGATCAACATCGGTGTGAACATGGGTGTGCTGCCGACCAAGGGACTGACCCTGCCGTTCCTGAGTTTTGGCGGCAGCGGCATCGTAGTGAATTGCGTCGCCGCCGCGATATTGCTGAGGGTTGATTATGAAAACCGTCGTATAGCACGAGGTTTGCCGATATGAACATTGATGATCTCAAATTGTTGAACGGAGCACTAAGCCTGGAAGTTCGACGGTTTCGGCGGAGGCTCATATTCGCGAAGCGAATGTTATGCCGGAACCAAAACAGAAGAATTGCCCGAGGGTTGCCAGTATGAATTTGACTGATATCAATTCTTCTGTTTCGGCGAAGACTAACTTGCGCAAGCAAGTTAAGCCCCAACGGGGCGGTCGTAGCCAAAATAGACGCATTGCACGGGGGTTGCCGGTATGAGCACCGGCAAGGAGTACGCCGGCGGGTACCCGGAGGCTTCGCCTCCACCCATCCGCAGCCGCACAATACTCATCATGGCTGGCGGAACCGGCGGACATATTTTTGGTTACGACGTAACGCGCGCTGCGCGCGCATTAGTCTCCGCCGAAAACGTGGCCAACATGGAGGTGCCTCATGTCTAGGTCAATCCTGATCATGGCCGGTGGAACCGGCGGCCACATTTTTCCAGCCCTCGCCGTGGCCGATATCCTGCGTGCACAGGACTGGAGGGTGACCTGGTTGGGCTCACGCAACAGCATGGAGGCCGACCTGATCCCCAGGCATAAATATGAAATGGCATGGGTACGCTTTTCCGGCGTGCGCGGAAAGGGCATGCTGCGTCAATTGATGCTGCCATTTGATTTGCTGGTTGCAATGTGGCAGAGCGCTGCCGCGATATTGTACCACCGTCCCGATGTGGTGCTGGGCATGGGCGGCTACATCACTTTCCCGGGCGGGATCATGGCTGCATTGCTGCGGCGGCCTCTGGTGATACACGAACAGAATTCCATCGCCGGATTGAGCAACAGGGTGCTGGCGCGCTTCGCGCAGAAAGTGCTGAGCGGATTCCCCGATGTGCTGCCGCGCGCGATATGGTGCGGCAACCCGGTGCGCAGCGATATCGCCGCGTTGCCCGAACCGCAGCAACGCTATGCCGCGCGCAGCGGCAGGCTGAATGTGCTGGTGGTGGGCGGCAGCCTGGGCGCGAAGGCGATCAACGAAGTTTTGCCGCAGGCGCTGGCGCTGCTGCCGCAGGATGACCGGCCCGGCGTACTGCATCAAACCGGCAAACAGCATTTCGAGGCGGTGAAGCGGTCTTATCAACAGGCCGGTGTGCAGGCCGACATCAAACCGTTCATGGACGAAATGGCGAAGCACTACGGCAACGCCGATCTGGTGATCTGCCGTGCCGGCGCATTGACGGTCGCGGAACTTGCCGCTGCGGGCGTGGCGAGCATATTGATACCGTTCCCGTTTGCTGTGGACGATCACCAGACCCGCAATGCCGAGTTCCTGAGCAAGCGCGGCGCGGCGGTGTTGTTGCCGCAGGGCGAGTTGAGCGCGGAAAAACTGGCACAGTTGCTGCGGGAATTGAGCCGTGAAAAATTATTGGCGATGGCACAGAACGCGCGCGGATTGGCCAAGGCCGATGCGGCGCTTGCAGTTGCACGGGTTTGCGAGGAGCTGGCGGCATGAAGCACAAAGTCAAACACCTGCATTTTGTCGGTATCGGCGGTGCCGGCATGAGCGGCATCGCCGAGGTGCTGCTCAATCTGGGATTTCAGGTGAGCGGATCCGATCTCGGCAAGAACGTTGCAACGCGGCGCCTCAAGCAACTTGGGGCAACGGTATATCTCGGTCATGCCGAGCAGAATCTGACCGATGCCGACGTGGTGGTCATTTCGACGGCAGTGCACGATGACAACCCGGAAGTACTGGCTGCACGTGCCCGGCGCATACCGGTGGTGCCGCGCGCGATGATGCTGACCGAACTGATGCGCTTGCGTCAGGGTATTGCGGTAGCGGGCACGCATGGCAAGACCACCACCACTTCGCTGACTGCCAGCGTGCTGGCCAAGGGCGGATTTGACCCGACCTTCGTGATTGGCGGAAAACTGAACAGCAGCGGCAGCAATGCCAAACTCGGTACAGGTGAGTTCATCGTGGTCGAGGCCGACGAGTCGGATGCTTCGTTTTTGCATCTGCAACCGATCATCGCGGTGATCACCAATATCGATGCGGACCATATGGAGACCTATGGCCACGATTTTGAAAAGCTCAAGCAGGCTTTCGTTGATTTCGTCGAACACTTGCCGTTCTACGGCAGGGCGATGCTGTGCATAGACGACGCCAATGTGCGTGAAATTTTGCCGCGGATCAGCAAACCGGTCACGACTTACGGCCTGGACGAGGGTGCACAGATACGCGCCGTAAACGTGCGCCATCATGGCGGCCAGATGCGCTTTACCGCGCAATGCCACCACAACGGAAATCCTAGGGATCTGGATATCACGCTCAATCTGGCGGGTATGCATAACGTACTGAATTCGCTCGCCGCAATCGCGATTGCTTTGGAGATCGGCGTGGCGGATGACGCCATCGTTGCGGCACTGGCGGAATTCCAGGGTGTCGGCAGGCGCTTCCAGCGTTACGGTGAGGTTGTCTTGCCAGCCGGCGGAAGCTTCACGCTGATCGATGACTACGGGCACCATCCTGC
>DIYV01000150.1:22470-28353 GCA_002429165.1 Gallionella sp. UBA6045
GTTTTATGCGGGGTGGACGCGCTGGTGCTGGCGGAAGTCTATGCGGCAGGCGAGCCGCCCATCGTCGGTGCCGACGGACGCGCGCTGATGCATGCCCTGCGTGTGGCGGGCCAGAGCGAAGCGGTGTTTGTCGAACACATAGAGCAGATGCCGCAGGCGATCATGCAGATGGCGCGCGATGGTGATGTGGTCATTACCATGGGAGCGGGTTCGATCGGCAATGTGCCGAACAAGTTGTCAGGCAAGAGCGACGCTGAGACGACCGGGAAAATACCGGCTTTGCAGGCAAAACACCCGGGTGAGTTATGAACATGATTGAGCTGACAAACTTTGCTGACACACCATTGCGCGGCGCATTGAAGCGCAACGTGCCGATGCGCAAGTACACCAGTTGGCGCGCGGGTGGCACAGCCGAGCGGATGTTCCAGCCCGCCGATCTCGATGATCTGCTGGTATTCCTGCGCGGCTTGCCGGCCGATGAACCGCTGTATGCGGTGGGTCTGGGCAGTAATCTGCTGGTACGGGACGGCGGATTGCGCGGCACTGTTTTAATGCTGCACGGGACATTGGGCGGGTTGCATATTGAAATGGACGGCAGTGTCTATGCCGAAGCCGGTGTGCCGGGGGCGAAACTGGCGCGCTTCGCCGCCCTGCACAATATGCAGGGCGCCGAATTTTTTGCCGGTATCCCGGGTTCGCTGGGCGGCATGCTGGCGATGAACGCGGGCTGTTACGGAAGTGAAACCTGGGAAAAGGTGCTGCGCGTACAGACCGTGAACCGGTATGGCGTGGTGGATATACGCACACCAGCAGATTACGAGATCGGGTATCGGCATGTGATCAGGAGCAAGGTACAAGACTCAAGGTCCAAGGTCCAAGGTTCAAGCCTTGCCCCTTGCCCCTTGCCCCTTGCCCCTGAATCCCCGGAATTCTTTATTGCCGCCTGGCTGCAATTCCCCCGGGGCGAAGGCGACTCGGCGCGGCAGGGAATCAAAGCCTTGCTAAGCAAGCGCATCGCCACCCAGCCTTTGAATCTGCCGAATGCCGGTTCGGTGTTTCGCAATCCGCCCGGAGATCACGCGGCACGATTGATCGAACAATGCGGCTTGAAAGGCAAGCAAATCGGTGGCGCGCTGGTGTCTGAGAAGCATGCCAACTTCATCGTGAATACCGGTGCGGCGACGGCGGCGGATATCGAGAATTTGATTCTGGAAGCGCAGGCAGCGGTAGAGAAACAGACAGGTATCAAGCTGCATCCGGAAGTACGCATTGTGGGTGAAATGAAATCATGAAAACAAATCCCGATCCAGTTTCATTCGGAAAAGTTGCTGTGTTGTTCGGCGGTAAATCCGCCGAGCGCGAGGTGTCGCTGAAAAGCGGCGCGGCGGTGCTGGCTGCATTGTTGCGCAGCGGTGTGGATGCCTGTCCGTTCGATCCTGCCGTGCAGAATCTGCAGGCACTGGTTGATGATGGCTTCGACCGTGCATTCATCGCGCTGCACGGTCGCTACGGCGAAGACGGCACAGTACAGGGCGCGCTGGAATTGCTGGGCGTCCCCTATACCGGCAGCGGGGTGATGGCATCGGCATTGGGCATGGACAAGTGGCGCACCAAGCTGGTGTGGCAGGCGGGCGGGTTGCCGATACCCGATTACGCGCTGCTCGATGAACACAGTGACTGGGAAAGTGTTGCGCAACAGCTGGGTTTGCCGCTGTTCGTGAAACCCGCAAACGAGGGTTCCAGTGTTGGCATCAGCAAGGCGAAATCAGTGGCCGAATTGCCGGCTGCATATCGCGAAGCCGTCAGGCACGACCCGCTGGTACTGGCGGAGAGGTTTATTGGCGGCGGGGAATATACCGTTGCGCTATTGGGCGAGCAGGCATTGCCGGTGATCAAGATCGTGCCTGCCAATGAATTCTATGACTATGACGCGAAATACCTGAGCAACGACACACGCTATTTGTGCCCGAGCGATCTGAATGCCGCACAGGAGGCCGAGATGCAGCGCCTGGCAAAGCAGGCTTTTGCGTTGATCGGCGGACAGGGCTGGGGGCGTGTTGATTTTCTGATGAGTGAAAACGGCAAGCCGTATCTGCTCGAAGCGAATACCTCGCCGGGAATGACCGACCACAGCCTGGTACCGATGGCGGCGCGCCAGGCCGGGATGAGTTTCGAGCAGTTGGTCCTGCGCATTTTGGGGCTGACCCATGTGGGATAACGCGGCACTGCTGCGCAGTATCGCCAACGCGCTGTTCGGCTTCAGTGTATGCGCGGTGTTGTACGGCGTGACTTATTACGCGGTGCATCTGCCGGGATTGTTCCCGTTGCACAGCGTGCGCCTCGTGGTTGTACCGCATCGCGTGGACACAGCGGAGGTGCTGCAGGTGGTGCGCGACGAAGTGAGGGGGAATTTTTTTACCGTGGATATCAAACAACTGAGGCAGTCACTGGAAAAATTGCCATGGGTGCGCGGTGTCAACATTCGCCGTGAATTTCCATCCCGATTGGAGGTGCAGTTGGAGGAGCATCAGGCGTTGGCGCACTGGAACAACAGCGCGCTGGTGAATCGGCAAGGCGAGGTTTTTGCAGCACAGAGCGAACAGGTGCTGCCGGCCTTTATCGGACCGGACGGTGCGGCGGCTGAGGTGACGCAGTACTACACACAATTTGATCAACAGCTTGCCGGGGTGAATCTGCAGGTGGACCAGATCGTTTTGACACCGCGTCATGCCTGGCAGCTGCATTTGAGCAACGGCATGGTATTGGAACTGGGGCGCGAGGATATGCAGCAACGATTGGCCAGGTTCGTGAAGGTTTATCCCTATAGCCTCGCGGCGGTACAGCATCGGGTGAAATATGTGGACTTGCGCTACCGCAACGGATTTGCGGTGGGCGGGTTGGCCAAACAAGGTTGATAGGCGGCAGCGGGGAACAAGCGATGAGCAGAAACAGGGAAACTAAAAATCTGGTGGTCGGGCTGGACATCGGCACGTCCAAGATCGTGGTCATTGTCGGCGAAGCCAAGCCGGACGGCATGCTGGAAGTGATCGGCATGGGTATGCACCAGTCGTCGGGGATGAAGAAGGGCATGGTGGTCAATATCGAAGCCACGGTGGGTGCGATCCAGCGCGCGCTGGAGGAAGCCGAGTTGATGGCCGATTGCAAAATCACCGAGGTCTATACCGGTATTGCGGGCAGCCATATCCGCAGCATCAATTCGCGCGGCATGGTGAAGATCAAGGAGAAAGAGGTTGCCGCCGCCGATATCGAGCGTGTGATCGAGACAGCCAGCTCGATCAGCCTGCCGGGCGATCAGCAGATTTTGCATATTCTCGAACAGGAATTCAGCATCGACGGCCAGGACGGCATCAGAAAGCCGCTGGGCATGAGCGGGATGCGCCTGGATGTCGAGGTGCATATTGTCAGCGGAGCGGTGGCTGCGGTGCAGAACATCATGAAGTGCATACACCGCTGCGGGCTGGAAGTCAACGAGTTGATCCTGCAACCGCTGGCATCCAGCAAAGCCGTGCTTGCCGACGATGAGAAAGAACTGGGGGTGTGCCTCGTGGATATAGGCGGCGGCACCACCGACATTGCGGTGTTCACCGGCGGGGCGATCCGCCATACCGCCGTGATACCGATCGCCGGCGACCAGATCACCAATGACATTGCCATGGCTTTGCGCACCCCGACACAGGATGCCGAAGACATCAAAATTAAACATGGCTGCGCGCTGCGCCAGCTGGCAGATGGCGGCGCGATCGAAGTGCCCGGTGTGGGTGAACGCGGGCCGCGCATGCTGTCGCGCCAGACCCTGGCAGAAGTGATCGAACCGCGCGTCGAGGAATTGTATTCGCTGGTGCAGCAGGAGTTGCGCCGCAGCGGATTCGAGGAATTGTTGTCATCGGGCATCGTGATTACCGGCGGCAGCAGTGACATGCAGGGCATGGTCGAATTGGGCGAGGAGATTTTCCATCTGCCGGTGCGCCTGGGAATCCCGAAATACATCGGCGGGTTGTCCGATGTGGTGAAAACACCGCGCATGGCGACCGGTGTCGGGCTGCTGTTATACGGCCTGGAACATCATCAACGCAATGAGGAGACGCGTATGCAATCGAATTCATTTGGTGACGTGCTGGCAAGAATGAAAGCGTGGTTTCAGGGGAATTTTTAGCGGTTTCGGGGATGGATGATTCAGGTATTACAGGGTTGGTTTATTGGCAATTATTTTAAGGAGACGGCGATGTTTGAAATCATGGAAGCACAAACTCAGGATGCGGTGATCAAGGTGATCGGCGTGGGCGGTTGCGGCGGAAACGCCGTGGACCATATGATCGAACAGGGTGTACAGGGGGTCGAGTTCATCGTCATCAATACCGATGCACAGGCACTCAAACGCAGCAAGGCGCAAACCCAGTTGCAGATCGGGGTGAACATTACCAAGGGTTTGGGTGCGGGTGCCAAACCTTCGGTTGGCCAGGCAGCGGCGGAAGAAGATCGCGAGCGCATCAAGGAGATGATGATCGGTGCACATATGGTATTCATCACTGCCGGCATGGGTGGGGGCACCGGAACCGGAGCGGCACCGATCGTCGCGCAAATCGCCAAGGAGTTGGATATCCTGACCGTCGCGGTGGTCACCAAACCGTTTGCATATGAAGGCAACCGGATGCGTTTCGCCAAAGCCGGTATCGAGGCACTGACAGAATTTGTCGATTCCCTGATCATTGTGCCAAATTCAAAATTGATGGAAGTGCTGGGCAATGATGTGACCGTCCCGGAGGCTTTCAAGGCGGCCAATGGCGTGTTGCAGGGTGCGGTGGCGGGTATCGCCGAGGTGATCAACGTACCTGGATTGATCAATGTCGACTTCGCCGACGTGCGCACCGTGATGTCCGAAAACGGCATGGCGATGATGGGTTCGGCGATCGCTTCCGGCCCGGATCGTGCGCGGGTGGCCGCTGAACGCGCGATTGCCAGCCCGTTGCTGGAAGATGTCGATATGTCCGGTGCGCGCGGTGTGCTGGTGAATATCACTTCATCCTGCCAGCTGAAGCTTAAAGAAATCGACGATGTGATGGAGTGCGTGCAATTCGCCGCGGAAGAAGCAACCGTGATCGTCGGCTCTGTGTTCGATGAAACCATGGGTGACGAAATGCGTGTGACAGTCGTGGCCACCGGCCTCGGTGCACCGCTGGCGCGCAAGCAGGCCAAGCCTGAAATGGTCTACCAGAACCAGGACTACCAGCGCACCGGCACCCATGATGATCCGATCGCCAATGTGAATTACGGGGAGCTGGAAACGCCAACTATTATGAGAAGCGGGCGCAGGGCGGCGGTGGATGCGATGGAAAAATCCGGTGTGGATACTTATGACATTCCGTCATTCTTGCGCAAACAGGCGGATTGATACAGGAATGCACCCGCATAACGAAGTCAGACAGCCAAAGGCTGAGCAGAATTGATAGTGCGGTTCCAGTAACTGAAGCTACGACCGCTACGCCCAGGTACGAGTCTTGCTTGTGGACTGTGTTAAAATGAGCCATGTTTTCAGCGAAATAAATTAGCGATGGTCAAACAGCGCACCTTGAAAAATTCCGTCAGTGTGACGGGAGTCGGCTTGCACAGCGGCGAAAAAGTCACGCTCGGCTTGCGTCCGGCACCGGTCAATACCGGTATCGTGTTTCGCCGCGTGGATGTAAAGCCGGTCGAGGAAATTTGTGCACGCGCCGATCTGGTGCACGACACTCGTTTGTCCACCTGCATGGAACAAGGCGGTGTGCGTATCGCCACCATCGAGCATCTGATGTCGGCATTGGCCGGTTTGGGTGTGGACAACGTATATGTTGATCTGGACAGTGCTGAAGTGCCGATCATGGACGG
>DIYV01000186.1:0-10684 GCA_002429165.1 Gallionella sp. UBA6045
CGAGTGGACCGGTGCGATCACCGAGCGCAAGGACAAGAACCTGTCGAAGATGGCAGCTACACTGGAGCTGGAACCGTCTCCGATGAGTTTCCAAAGCGCATTGAGCGTGGTCCGTGATGTGGTCAAGACACACCCTGACGCCATCGTCGTGAATGAAGGCGCCAACACGCTGGATTTCGCCCGCAGCATCGTTGACATGTACCAGCCGCGCAAGCGCCTGGATGTTGGCACTTGGGGCATCATGGGCATTGGCATGGGCTTCGCCGTCGCTGCAGCCGTGGTCACCGGCAAGCCTGTCATCGCCATCGAGGGTGACAGCGCCTTCGGCTTCAGCGGCATGGAAGTCGAGACGATATGCCGTTACAATCTGCCCGTCTGCATTGTTGTCTTCAATAACAACGGTATCTACAAGGGTACCGATGTCAACCCGCTCGGCGGCGATGTCGCGCCCACCGTCTTCATCAAGAATGCTCGCTACGACATCATGATGCAGGCCTTCGGTGGTGTCGGCGTCCATGCCACGACCAGGGATGAGTTGATGACGGCCATGAGCGAGGCAATCTCGTCCGGTAAACCAACACTGATCAATGCTGTCATCGATGAAACTGCTGGCACTGAAAGCGGCCGCATTACCAGCCTGAACCCGCAAAGCGTCGCGAAACCAAAAGCGGTGGCATTACCAGCCTGAACCTGCAATGCGCCGCGAAAAAGAGATTATTAGTTACTATTCACCAAGGAGATAAATAAATGTCTAACAAGCCACTCAAAGATATCAAGATCATCGACTTCACCCACGTGCAAGCGGGGCCTGCCTGTACCCAAATGCTGGCGTGGTTTGGCGCTGATGTGATCAAGGTGGAGCGCCCCGGTTCGGGCGATGTCACCCGCAGCCAGCTGCGCGACATCCCTAATGTCGACGCGCTGTACTTCACGATGTTGAACAGCAACAAGCGCTCCCTGACCCTGGACACCAAAACTCCGGAAGGCAAGGCTGTGCTGGAAAAGCTGATCAAGGAATCCGACGTGCTGGTCGAGAACTTCGGCCCCGGCGCACTCGACCGCATGGGCTTTTCCTGGGAACGTATCCAGGAACTCAACCCCAGGATGATCCTCGCCTCGGTCAAGGGCTTCAGCGAGGGTCACGAATACGAAGACCTGAAGGTCTATGAAAACGTGGCCCAGTGCGCCGGCGGCGCTGCTTCCACCACCGGCTGGTGGAAGGGAGAGAACTCTGGCCCGCTGGTTTCTTCCGCCGCGCTGGGCGATACCAACACCGGCATGCACCTGGCCATCGGCATCCTGACCGCCTATATCAGCCGCCAGCAGACCGGCAAAGGCCAGAAGGTTGCGGTGGCCATGCAGGACGCCGTGCTGAACCTGTGCCGCGTCAAGATGCGCGACCAGCTGCGTCTGGACGCCGTCGGCCAGCTGGAAGAGTACCCGCAGTTCCCGCACGAGATGGAAGCGTTCGCCGACAGGGTGGTGCCTCGCGGCGGCAACGCCGGTGGCGGCGGTCAGCCCGGCTGGATTTTGAAGTGCAAGGGCTGGGAAACCGACCCCAATGCCTACATCTACTTTACGATCCAAGGCCAGGCCTGGGCACCGATTTGCGACGCCATCGGCAAACCCGAGTGGAAGACCGACCCGCTGTACATGACACCCAAGGCACGCCAGCCGCATCTCATGGACATCTTCGGTACCATCGAGGAGTGGCTCAAGGACAAGACCAAGTTTGAGGCCGTCAATATCCTGCGCAAGTTCGACATCCCGTGCGCCCCGGTGTTTTCGATGAAGGAACTGCTCCATGACAAGTCCCTGCGCGCGAGCGGCTCGATCGTCGAAGTACCCCACAAGGAGCGCGGCAGCTACTGGACCGTGGGCAGCCCGATCAAGTTCTCCGACCTCAAGCCTGAGATCACCGCTTCCCCGTTGTTGGGCGAGCACACCGATGAAGTTCTGGCCGAGCTTGGTTACGACAAGGGACAGATTGCCGTGATGCATGCGGCAAAGGCAGTTTGAAGACGTTAGTCTGATAACGGGTTCTTCAACTTTGAACGGCGCCTCACCAAGGCGCCGTTTTCACTGAAAATATTATTTCGTCAAAACCTGGGGGGACTCCTATGCATTCGAACATTGACTTTCAGCAGCTCGTAAACGCCGTTGGCGATGCCATCGTCGTCTGTGACACAAACGGTGCCATCACCTTCTGGAACCCGGCAGCCGTGCGCATGTTTGGTTTTGCAGAACAAGAGGCGCTGGGCCAATCGCTTGATCTGATTATTCCGGAGAGGCAACGTCAGCGCCACTGGGATGGCTATCACAAGACAATGCAGACAGGGAAAACCCGTTACGGCAATGATGTGCTGCGGGTGCCGGCGCTGCATAAAGACGGGCGCACCCTGTCGATTGCGTTTACGGTGGCCATGCTGTTTTCGGCAGATAAAACGGTGACGGCCATTATCGCGATAATTCGCGATGAAACCGCCCGCTTTAGTGAAGAGCGCAGTTTGCGCAAACGCCTGGCGGAACTTGAAGCCAAATAAAGCACCCCCGCGGCAAGCAACGCGGCATTAACTGCGTTCTTCAATGTGCCGGCTTTTTGCAAAGCGAACTCGAAAGAATCGTTTCAATAAGCCGCGTACCTATACCACGAGCATGATCTTCCCCACATGCGAACTTGTTTCCATCAGCGCATGGGCTTGAGCGGCCTGCTGCAGCGGAAAGGTTTTATAAATAACCGGCTTGATTTTCCCGGATTCGATCAAAGGCCAGACATGCTGCCGCAATCGGGACGCGATGGCTGCCTTGAACGCGACCGGACGCGGACGCAGCGTTGAGCCGGTCAATGTCAGGCGACGAAGCAAAATCTGTCCCAAACTGACATTTGCCTTGCCTCCACCGAGCAGTGCGATGAACACCAGGCGTCCATCATCGGCCAGGCAGCTGATTTCGCGGGGGACATAATCGCCACCCACCATGTCCAGAATGACGTCGGCACCTTTGCCTTCCGTCGACGATTTGACGATCTCGACAAAATCTTCTGTCCGATAATTGATGCCGCGTTCCGCCCCAAGCGCTTCGCATGCACGGCATTTTTCATCAGAGCCCGCGGTTGCAAAAACACGGTGCCCAAGCGCTGTCGCAAGCTGGATCGCAGTCACGCCGATACCCGATGAGCCGCCTTGCACCAGCAGGGTTTCTCCATCCGCCAGTCTTGCCCGGTCGAATACGTTGCTCCATACGGTGAAAAATGTCTCCGGCAGGGATGCCGCTTCAATCGCATTCAACCCCTTCGGCACAGGCAGGCAGAGTTCAATCGATGCTGCGCAATATTCCGCATAGCCGCCGCCTTGTACCAGCGCGCAGACCATATCTCCTTTTTTGAAACCGCTGCCGGCCAAATCGCCATCAACAATTTCTCCCGCCACTTCCAGTCCGGGGAGATCCGATGCGCCGGGAGGAACCGGATAAAGACCGGTGCGCTGCAGCACGTCGGGGCGATTCACGCCGGCAGCATGCACCTTGATCAGGACCTGCCCGGGTTGAAGTGTCGGCTGCGGGCGTTCACACATTTTCAATACTTCGGGTGGCCCCGGCCGGGTGATTTCTATTGCGAACATGGATGGCACTCCTGATGACATGACGAATGGTCAACGATACAGCAAGAAAAAATTTTGCGCAGCCGTTTCAGAAGCGACGGTCATGAAACGCTGTGGAATATCGCAATAATGCCAGCGTGTATTTTCAGGATCACGGTCGACAAGCCTCATGGCATGAGGCGAGCGAAGCAAATGTGAAAATATCATCTTGAAATAATTGACGGCGGTCAATGAGAAGCGCATGGCCGGCTCGCTATGATGAGGCTCGCGTTAATAGCACCTGCAGAGTACGGGGCATAATGAAGTGGGTCTGTTAATCTTCAGGCTTTGCCGAAGGTAACTTGTTTACTCAACGTGGCGCATATAATAACGGGACAAGGGAGCTACTACGATGAGCAAAGCACTGGACGGTGTTCGCATTCTTGACTTTACCCATGTTCAATCCGGACCGACCTGCACGCAATTGCTGGCCTGGTTCGGTGCCGACGTGATCAAGGTGGAGCGTGCCGGCGAAGGTGATGCCACGCGCGGACAACTGCGCGACATCCCCGACGTGGACAGTCTGTACTTCACGATGCTGAACCACAACAAGCGCTCGATCACGCTCGACACCAAGAACCCGAAAGGCAAAGAGGTGCTTGAGACGTTGATCAAGCAGTGCGATGTGCTGGTCGAGAACTTTGCCCCCGGCGCGCTGGACCGGATGGGATTTACCTGGTTGCGCATCCAGGAACTCAACCCGCGCATGATCGTCGCATCGGTCAAGGGCTTCGGCCCCGGGCCCTACGAAAACTGCAAGGTTTATGAAAACGTGGCGCAATGCGCGGGAGGTGCGGCCTCGACCTCCGGTTTCGATGACGGACCGCCGATGATCACCGGTGCTCAGATCGGCGACAGCGGCACCGGTTTGCACCTGGCACTGGGGATCATCGCCGCCTTGTACCAGCGCAACAGCACCGGGCGCGGACAAAAGGTATTGGCAGCGATGCAGGACGGGGTGTTGAACCTGTGCCGCGTCAAGCTGCGCGACCAGCAACGCCTGGAACGCACGGGTATGTTGAAGGAGTACCCGCAATATCCGGATCAGCCTTTTGGCGATGCCGTGCCTCGTGCCGGCAATTCCTCCGGTGGTGGCCAGCCCGGGTCGATCCTCAAGTGCAAGGGCTGGGAAACCGACCCGAACGCCTACATCTATTTCATCGCGCAGGGAGCTGTCTGGCCCGCCATCTGCAAGGTGATCGGCGAGGAAAGCTGGATCAACGACGAGGCTTACGCCACGCCGGCAGCACGCTTGCATCACCTGAAGACGATCTTCTTGCGCATTGAGGAATGGACCAGGACCAAGACCAAGTTTCAGGCGATGAACATCTTGAACCAGTATGACATCCCGTGCGGGCCTATCCTGTCGATGAAGGAAATCGCCGAAGATCCGTCACTGCGCGCGAGCGGCACCATCGTCGAGGTCGATCATCCCAAGCGCGGAAAATATCTCACGGTCGGCAATCCGATCAAGCTGTCCGATAGCCCGACCGAAGTGACGCGCTCCCCGTTATTGGGCGAACATACCGAAGAAGTGCTGACACAACTGGGCTACAGTGCGGAACAAATCGTAGCGCTGCGCGAGGAACGCGTGATCTGAGCCCGTTCCCGGAATCATTCCCGGATTTTTCTTGTCAGGCCATGCCATCATTGGCAGCCCACTCCCGCATCAGGCTGTATCCCACCGCCAGCAGTGTTGGTCCGATGAAAACGCCGACGAAACCAAAAGCAAGCACCCCGCCCATCACGCCGAACAGGATCAGAATGAACGGCAATTTGCTGCCGTAGCTGATCAGCAGGGGTTTCACCACATTGTCCACGCTGCTGATCAGGAAAAATCCCCATAGCAGCATGAAGATTCCCCATCCCGCGGAGTCCTGATAGAACAACCAGATGGCCGCACTGCCCCATATCAGCGGTGGTCCGACCGGGATCAGGGATAATATGGAAGTGAGTACGCCGAGCAGCAACACTGCCGGTACGCCCGCGATGGCGAAGCCGATCGTGGCAACGATGCCCTGCGCCAGAGCGGTTCCCAATAGCCCGTACATGACACTCCGAATGGTGTTTCTGACGATGCCGAGGACATTCTCCACATGGGTGCCGACCACCTTATCCATCGCCGCGTTGAGAAAACGCACCAACGCGACGCCGTCGCGATAGAAAAAGAAACTGACGAAGGCGGCCAAGCTCATCACCATGACACCCCGCCCAAGCAGAATTCCGCCGGCAAGCAAAAAACTCTTGGTGGGTTCCAGCAGGCGATTCTGCAGCGTGACCAATTCCTGGCGGTTGGTGGCGATCAGATGCCAATATGCATCGGCAGACTTGCCGACGATCGGGACTTCCTTTAACCAGGCCGGCGGACCCGGCGGTCCGGCCTCGATGGCCTGCCTGATCCAGTCGTAAAAGGCGGTAACGTTGTCCGCAAGGTTGTATGCCACCAGTGCCAACGGCAGGATCACCAGGAGTGCCAGCGCTAGCGTCATGGTAATCGCGGCGATGTTTTGCCGACCCCTCATTCTGCGCAATAGCCAGAGATAAAGCGGCCAGGTCGAAACACACGCCACAAGGGCAAGCAGTATCGCGGCCAGAAACGGCCTCAGCACCAGAAAGCAACCCGCCACCAGGACAAACACTGCGGCAAGTTGGGCAAGATATTCGAAGCGTTTTTCCACGTTATGCACCTCTTGCTGATTCCGGGAATAAAAAACCGGATATTCATCAGTGAACGAAATGATACGGGTCCAGCTGTTTGCCAGGCGCCGCCCCGACACAAATCGCCCCCGGTTATTTCATGGTCGGCACAATTTGAATGGTACCCGATTTTATCAAGTGCACCGTACCGGGCCAACGAATTCCGGAACGCCTAGCAGCCTGTCGGACTTTAGGCTGATATGATTAAAAATCAACGCATCTGCTTGTTTTTTGTGCAAGACAAAAGCGTTTACAGCCATATTGAGCTTTTTATATGAAAGTGGTCGAGAAAGATTGCCCAGATTTCATCAAAAAATCAAGTCCGACAGGCTGCTAGCGTCAGTCACCCGGGATGACTTTATCGTGCTGCTCAAACACCAGCCGGTGGTTGATAGCGAAACGCCATTCGACTTACAACTCTCCGGGCACATCCATGGCGGCCAGATATTCCCGTTCGTTTATTTGACGTGTCTGGTCTATGGCGTGCACACCGGACTCACCAGACTGGCCGACGGGCGGCTGCTGTACGTCAACCTCGGGGCCGGCACCTGTGGCCCGCCGATACGCCTGTTTGCCCCGCCCGAGATCACGCTGATCACCATCGAGAGTAAAAAATAAATGATCGCCTGCTGCAAAAAAGTACTGGCTTCCGACGCGTGTTGGCTGGGGATCGGGTGGGCGGCGGGAAACATATAAAGTGGCGCGTGGCGGTATACTGTGCGCCGGCAAAACGATTCGGGCCAGACCCATTAATACTTTGCTTTAATTTTTATGAAGAAAATTGCATTCATAAGCCTTCTGCTGCTCAGCGTAACAGCTTGCACAATCACAAAAGCAACTCCGCCAATAGTGCCGCCCGTGACGGAGCGTCCACCGGCAAAGATTGCACTCGCATTGGGTGGTGGTGCCGCACGCGGCTTTGCCCACATCGGTGTGATTAAATCTCTGGAGGCCCAGGGTATCTCTCCCGATATTATCGTTGGCACCAGCGCCGGCGCTGTAGTTGGCGCGCTCTATGCAGCAGGTTTGGACGGCTTTCAAATACAGGAGTTGTCGATGAATATGGAGGAAGACCAGATCATCGACGGATCCGGCATGTACCGCTGCATTGCCGAGACTGTGGTCTCGGATAACCGCGGTTGCATCATGGGACAGGCACTGCAGGATTTTATCAACAAGAACCTCGGCAATCGCCCGATAGAAAAACTCAATAAACTTTTTGCTGCGGTAGCAACCAACCTGAGTACCGGTGAAATGATTGTATTCCGCACCGGCAATACCGGCATGGCAGTTCGGGCGTCATCTTCAGTGCCGGTGTTTTTTCAGCCCGTTACGATCAACGGTCAGGATTACGTGGATGGCGGACTGGTGGCGCCTGTTCCGGTAAGCGTCGCTCGCTCACTGGGTGCGGATTTCGTCATCGCCGTCGACATCTCGGACCGTCCCAAGGACAGAAAAACGACAGGGATCGTTGATATCATGTGGCAGACTTTTTCCATCTTTGGACAGACGATCAATCGCTCCGAGCTGCCCAAGGCAGATGTGGTTATTCGGCCCGTGACATACGGCATTCCCTCTACCGATACGAGCGGCCGTAACAGAGCCGTACTTGAGGGAGAAAAAGCCGTCGCTGCTATTTTGCCGGAGTTGAAAGCCAAACTGGCGAAATTGAACGAGACACACCATGTGGTCGGCATGCCCTGAAGTGTTGCCGTTTCAATTGCAAAATCCGGATCGCCGCCGAATCATCAGACACCATTCTGAATAAGTAAGGGAGCCGCCCTTAATTTTCCTTTCAATTTCTTGCCCCTCACCCCGTTATAATCCACGCATTCGTTCTTATTGGTAATTATCGTGTCCGATCGTTTAGCTGTGTTGCCGCAATACCTGATGCCCAAGCAGTTGCTGACCGTGCTGGCCGGAAAATTTGCCAGCGCCCGTCTGGGCAGACTGACCACCGCGGTGATCCGGCGCTTCGTCGCGCGTTACGGGGTGAACATGCAGGAGGCGGCGAATCCGGACATCGCTAGCTATGCCAGCTTCAACGAATTCTTCACGCGGCCGTTGCGCGGGGACGCCCGCCCGCTGGCGGATGCCGATTTCATCTGCCCGGTGGATGGCGCGATCAGCCAGTTCGGCGCGATCGAGCGCGACAACATCTTTCAGGCCAAGGGACACAGCTACACCACTACCGCGCTGGTCGGCGGCGATGCGGAGCTGGCCGCACAGTTTGCCGACGGCAGCTTCGCGACGCTGTATCTCAGCCCCAGGGATTATCACCGCATCCACATGCCGTGCGCCGGCCGCTTACGGCGCATGATCCATGTGCCGGGCGAACTGTTCTCGGTCAACCCGACCACAGCACGCGGCGTGCCCGGGCTGTTCGCGCGCAACGAGCGGGTGGTGTGCGTGTTCGATGGAAAGTTCGGTCAATTTGTGCTGACGCTGGTCGGTGCCACCATCGTCGGCAGCATGGCCACGGTGTGGCATGGCGTGGTCAACCCGCCGCGTTCGTCCACGGTGCGTGTATGGCGTTACGACGATAAAGAGATCACGCTGAACAAAGGCGAAGAGATGGGGCGCTTCCTGCTCGGCTCCACGGTGGTGATGCTGTTCCCGCACAACACGCTGCGCTTCAATCCGGAATGGTCACCGGCGCGTGCGATACGCCTGGGCGAGGCGATGGGCAATAAACCCTGACGATCACGAAGGTGGGCAACTCAAGTGGCTCCCTTTAGTTCCGTTGCATCCATTACACTCTCCTCCTCGCGTCTCAATTGGACGCTCTCTTATTCAGTAAAGGTTCACGATGTACCCAGTCCACGATGTTGATGCCATTCTTTTATTGTCCTTGTCCGTTGCGGCGAAGCGACGACCTGCAGATCTGCTCGAGATCATTACCGCGACGGATCTGGCGCAGGGTGCAATCCCTTCCGAGTTTAAATTATCCGATGCGTTCGCCAGGCTGTCGGCTTACGGCCTGATTGTCGAGACTGACGGGGGCTATACGCTCTCCGCCGATGCGCAGCAGATGATGGCCAGCCAGCGCAAGAATGATGACACCGCGAAAAAAATGTATCGCCTCAAGGAACATCTAGCCGACTATCACCTGAATGGCGAACATACGACGATACTGGTGCATCCGGACCTGCTGCTGGCCGCTATAGAGACCTACCAGAAGGCAAAGATCACGGGCCGGAGCTGGCTGATGAACAAACCCAAGGCAGTCTGGATACCCACCAAGGATCTGGTTCGTGACAGAACGCTACTCAAAGGCAAGCCGCTTCCATACAAACGGCGCAAGCCCTGATCGCCATGACTGATATTTCATCCGACTCCGACGGCACCATCGCTGGTTCTTTTAACGAGTTGCCGCTGGCGCCTGCCATGCTGGAGACTTTGCAGCAGCTCGGTTACCTGGCGATGACGCCGATACAGGCAGCCAGCCTGCCGATCACGCTGGCGGGACACGACCTGATCGCGCAGGCGAAAACGGGTAGCGGCAAGACGGCGGCATTCGCGCTGCCCCTGCTCACCAAACTGAATCCGCGCCGCTTTGCGGTGCAAGCCATGGTGCTGTGCCCCACGCGCGAACTGGCCGACCAGGTCACGCAGGAGATACGCAGACTGGCGCGTTCTGCCGACAACATCAAGATTTTGACGCTGTGCGGCGGCTCGACCATGCGCCCGCAGATTGCCAGTCTGGAACACGGGGCCCACATCGTCGTCGGTACGCCGGGGCGCATCATGGACCACATGGAGCGCGGCACGCTGAACCTGGAAGCGCTCGATACGCTGGTGCTTGACGAAGCGGACCGCATGCTGGACATGGGATTTTATGAGGACATCGCGTTCGTGGCGAAGCGTTGCCCGGCACAGCGCCAGACCCTGTTGTTCTCCGCGACCTATCCGGAAGGCATCGCGCGACTGGCGCGCCAGTTCATGCGCAACCCGCAGGAAGTGAAACTGGCGGAGCAACATGAGGAAAGCAAGATACGCCAGCGCTTCTATAAAGTGGAAAATGCACAGCGTCTGCAGGCTGTCGCGAGCCTGTTAAAACACTACCGGCCGGTCACCACCCTGGCGTTCTGCAACACCAAACAACAATGCCGCTCGCTGCTGGAAGTGCTGCATGCCCGGGGCATCAAGGCGCTGACCCTGAACGGCGACATGGAACAGCGCGAACGCGACCAGGTGCTGATCCAGTTTGCCAATCGCAGTTGCCCGGTGCTGGTGGCGACCGATGTGGCGGCGCGCGGCCTGGATATCGAAAAACTTGAAGCGGTCATCAATGTCGATGTCACGCCCGACCCGGAAATACACATCCATCGCATCGGCCGCACCGGGCG
>DIYV01000186.1:10960-13462 GCA_002429165.1 Gallionella sp. UBA6045
ATGATGCACATCGAACCGGAGTGGCATGAGCTGGATGAGTTGCAGAATGACGACCCATCCCCGCTGGTGCCACCCATGGTGACGCTGCAAATACTGGGCGGGCGCAAAGAGAAGATACGGGCCGGCGACGTGCTGGGCGCACTCACCGGCGATGCGGGTTATACGCGTGAACAGGTCGGCAAGATCAGCGTCACCGAATTTTCCACTTACGTTGCCGTGGCGCGCGACATCGCCCACGAAGCGGTGCGTAAATTGTCCGCGGGCAAGGTGAAAGGCAAGACTGTCAAAGTGCGCGCGCTGTAGGAATCGCCAACCGGTTCGGCTTCATCACCGGCCTGATAGTGATGCGACGCTCAAAATAAAAACCCGGCAGCGCCGGGCTTTCTGTTTACAGTACTAAAGAAGCGTAGCGAGCGGTCGTTATGCTAGGCGCGGCGCAGCGAGACCCGAGACATATCGACCAGATAGGCGAGGTGTCGAACGAGCACGCAACAACGCAGAACGACCGCGCAGTAGCTTCTACCCTTTGTCGAACTTCATCACGCCGCCCTTGCAGTCCACCCTGATGGTGTCTTTCGCGGCGAACTTGCCTTCCAGGATCAGCTTGGCCAACGGGTTCTCCAATTGCGCCTGGATCGCGCGCTTCAGCGGCCTTGCGCCGTACACCGGGTCGAAGCCCGCGTTGGCGATCTCGGCCAGTGCGGCTTCGCTGATATCCAGCTTCATTTCCATCTGTGCCAGGCGTTTTTCCAGAAACTGCAACTGGATGCGCGCGATGGACTTGATGTTCTTTTCGTCCAGCGCGTGGAACACCACGACCTCGTCGATGCGGTTGATGAACTCGGGGCGGAAATAGGATTTCACTTCGCCCATCACCGCGAGCTTGATCAGCTGGTAATCGTCGCCGGACATTTGCTGGATCATCTGCGAGCCAAGATTGGAGGTCATCACGATCACGGTATTCTTGAAGTCCACCGTGCGCCCCTGGCCGTCGGTCATGCGGCCGTCGTCCAGCGCCTGGAGCAGTACGTTGAACACGTCGGGATGCGCCTTCTCGACTTCATCGAGCAGGATCACGCTGTAAGGCTTGCGCCGCACGGCTTCGGTCAGGCCGCCGCCTTCCTCGTAGCCGACATAGCCGGGCGGTGCACCGATCAAACGCGCGACGGAATGCTTTTCCATGTACTCGCTCATGTCGATGCGGATCAGATGGTCTTCGGAGTCGAACATGAAACCGGCCAGCGCCTTGCACAGCTCAGTCTTGCCGACGCCGGTGGGGCCGAGGAACAGGAACGAGCCATAGGGACGGTTCGGGTCGGACAGCCCGGAGCGCGAACGGCGGATCGCATCCGAAACCAGCCGCACCGCTTCGTCCTGCCCGACGACACGCTCGTGCAGCTTGTCTTCCATCTTGAGCAGCTTGTCGCGCTCGCCCTGCATCATCTTGGACACCGGAATGCCGGTCGCGCGGCTGACCACTTCGGCGATCTCTTCCGCGCCTACCTGGGTGCGCAACAGACGGTTCTTGGGTTTGTTCTCTTCGGCGTGCACCGCTTCTTTCAGTTTGGCCTCGAGCTGCGGCAGCTTGCCATATTGCAGTTCTGCCACCTGCTCGAGCTTGCCTGCGCGCTGCAACCGGACGATCTCGGCGCGCACCTTTTCCATCTCTTCCTTGAGATGTGCCGTGCCCTGAGCCGCGCCTTTTTCCGCCTTCCAGATTTCTTCCAGGTCGGCGTACTCGCGTTGCAGCTTGGTGATTTCAGTTTCGATCAGTGCAAAGCGTTTTTTTGAAGATTCATCCTTTTCCTTCTTCACCGCTTCGCGTTCGATCTTGAGCTGGATCAGGCGGCGATCCAGTTTGTCCATCACTTCGGGCTTGGAATCTATTTCCATTCTGACCCGCGCGGCGGCTTCGTCGATCAGGTCGATCGCCTTGTCCGGCAGAAAACGGTCGGTGATGTAGCGGTGCGACAGCTCTGCCGCGGCGATGATGGCCGGGTCGGTGATGTCCACCCCATGGTGCAACTCGTATCTTTCCTGCAGGCCGCGCAGGATCGCGATGGTCGCTTCCACGCTTGGCTCTTCCACCAGCACTTTCTGGAAACGGCGCTCCAGCGCGGCATCTTTCTCGATGTACTTGCGGTATTCGTCCAGCGTGGTCGCGCCCACGCAATGCAGTTCGCCGCGCGCCAGCGCGGGCTTGAGCATGTTGCCCGCGTCCATCGCGCCCTCGGCCTTGCCCGCGCCGACCATGGTATGCAGCTCGTCGATGAACACGATGGTCTGGCCTTCGTCCTGCGCCAGTTCCTTGAGCACGTTCTTCAGGCGTTCCTCGAATTCGCCGCGGTATTTCGCGCCGGCCAGCAATGCCGCCATGTCCAGGCTCAGCACCTTCTTGCCCTTCAGCGATTCCGGCACTTCGCCGTTGACGATGCGCTGCGCCAGACCTTCCACGATGGCGGTCTTGCCCACGCCGGGTTCGCCGATCAGCACCGGGTTGTT
>DIYV01000055.1:0-2366 GCA_002429165.1 Gallionella sp. UBA6045
CCTCGCTGTTGATAAGACACCGCTATTCGAAAAACCGAGGGACGCGCAAGGCAATTGGGTCAAACCCAAGCTCGTCGCCGAAGTGTCGTTTGCCGAATGGACCAATGACGGGAAAGTGCGCCACGCTGTCTTTCACGGCCTGCGCGCCGACAAGCCTGCGACCGCGATTACCCGGGAATCGGCAGCCGATGCGCCGGACACCGCCGCAAGGGCTCGCGACGGCACTCCCGCACCTGGCAAACGCAAGGCCGCGGACCCGGCTGAAATCGGCGGCGTGCGCATCACCCATCCCGACCGCATCATCGACCCCAGCACTGGCCTGACCAAGCTCGACCTGGTGAATTATTATGCGCAAGTGGCCGAGCGTATCCTCCCGCACCTGGTGCGACGTCCGGTTTCGCTGTTGCGCGCACCTGCAGGAATCCAGCACCAGTTATTCGTCCAGAAGCACGGCGACACACTAAAGATTCCAGGGTTGAAGGAGCTGGACCCGGCATTCGATCCTGAGCATCCTCCTCTGCTGGAAATCGACTCTCTCAAAGCCTTGATCGGCGCCGCGCAGATGAATGTCGTGGAATTCCACACCTGGAACGCGACAACCCGAAGCATCGAAAAACCGGACCGGATGACTTTCGATCTGGACCCGGCCGAAGGGCTGGCGTGGCCGCTGATGCTCGAAGCCGCCCAACTCGTCCATACGTTTCTGGACGAGCTGGGACTGCAGAGCTTTCTGAAGACCAGTGGCGGCAAGGGCCTGCACGTGGTGGTGCCTCTGACGCCGCGCGATAACTGGGAAACGGTCAAAGAATTTTCGAAACAGGTCGTGCAGCACATCGCCACCGCCATTCCCGTCCGTTTTGTATCAAAAAGCGGACCTCGCAACCGGCTGGGGAAGGTGTTCATCGATTACCTGCGCAACGGGCGCGGGGCGACCACAGTTGCGGCATTTTCGGCGCGTGCGCGGCCCGGAATGGGGGTTTCAATGCCTTGTTCCTGGAAAGAACTTCCTTCGCTAACTGGAGGCGCGCAATGGACGATCATCAATGCGCACGAGCGGCTGGAAGCTGGTGCAGATCCTTGGGCTGGTTATGCCAAGACCAGGCAGACCCTGACCGCAGCGATGAGAAAACTCGACTTTGGCCGATGACGTTCGGCGCAGCGCGACGCACGGTTGGTGAGCTACGACCGAAGGAAGTCCCTGTGGGACGAGCATCTCTGGTGCGCTACGTCGGCTGGTACTCGAACCGCGCGCGCGGCGAACGCGCGAAGGCGCTCAAGGCGCAAGACCCGGCGACAAAGCCCGCAGGCCCCGGAATTTGAGGCGGAAGAATAACCCTCAGCAGTGCGGGAGAGTTTTTCGCATATGCGCTGAAATGGTTTAAATAGTTAATCCCGTGAGTCACTGGTCCTCGAAGAAGCGGATGGCGTTTAGCAACTCAGGGAAATTGTAAATAATATAGTCGGGCTTTACGCCCTCTTTTTCCTGCGTCCCCTGGTTTGACTTGAAAAAGACCGTTTTTATCCCGAGTCTTTGCGCCCCATAAACATCGCGGTACATGTCGTTGCCCACATACAGAACCTCTGACGGCTCCATTTTCATGGTGGTCAATGCTGCTGTGAACAGGCGTTCCTCGGGCTTGCGGTAGCCGAAGTCTCCCGAGATTATGATCGGGTCGAAATAACCGGCTAGCCCGATGGCGTTCAGTTCCGGGACTGCGTAGGGGGTCTGACCGTCGGAAATTATTGCAAGATGATATTTCGGGTGCAGTTGCCGAATGATGTGCTCTACTCCAGGATAGAGCTGCAATTGGAGGCGTGATGCGGCTCGGTGCGTCTCGGCAAGCAGTATCGGGAGCTGTGCAATCTTCTCAGCCGGCAGGCCGCGGGTGAAATCCGTCAAGTGCCGCGTGACAATCTCGCGGAAGATGCCGATGGCATCGAATTCCGGGTGACGCTCACCGGATGCCGCGCGTTGTTCCTTCATTATCTGGAAATAAAAATATTTTACAACGTTCGGATCGAGCAATATGCCTTGAAATGACAGCAGATTGCTGATGACGCGATACACGTCGTCGTGCCATTCGTTCGTCCGGATATCCGAAAGTGTTCCGTTGTTATCGAAAATAATGCCTTTGACGATCATTTAAAACCTCCTCAAACATTCTTTTGCCTCGCGGATCAGGCGATGGCGGTATTCCGCTTCGATCCAACTGTTTCGCGCAATGCGCAGTAGCGTAATTCCCATGTAGAACGGTATCCTGCCGGTGATCGATTGAAAGGCGCTATCGCGGTTTGGGAAGTGGCAGGCATATTCCCACAGGAAGTGGCCGATGAATGGTTCGGCGGCGTCCTTGTTGCCGGTTGCA
>DIYV01000055.1:2556-3044 GCA_002429165.1 Gallionella sp. UBA6045
CGCGCTTGGTTCTCTCCAGATCGAACGCGATTACTTGTAATCCATTGCCGAACATAAAGTTCTCAGGTGTCGCGTCCCCATGCACGAGCACCTTCTGGTCTTCCCACATCCTCGGCTGATTACGCCACTGGTCGCGCAGCCAGTACAACTCGCGTGCCTCATCCCCTCCGATTGCACTGATTTCAAGCAGTCTGTTAATCAGGCGATCCATATAATCGCAATCATGGTGGAACTCGACTCCCTCCCCTATGGCCGTCCGGTTGTGAAAGGCCGACAGGAAGTACGCGAGTGCAGTTAGTTTGTGATAGAGATTGCCATGGTCACCGCTCCGGATCGCCTCCAGTATCACTTCACTGAGCAGTTCTCCCTCGCAGTATTCGGTGACCAGAAGCGCGTTCATCGAATAATTGCGGCCCAGCGGCCTGACGATGTGGTGGGGATAGCCCGTTAGCCCGTAATCGCGCATCATGCACAGATTGTCGAATTCG
>DIYV01000054.1 GCA_002429165.1 Gallionella sp. UBA6045
CAGTGTTTCTGCACGGCTTCGTGCGCCAGCGCAAGCTGCTCAAGCGTTGCTTTGTCGGCATTCTTTGCGACACGCAGATTGCCGCGCAACTTGCCGTTCACCTGGATCACCAGTTCGATTTCGTCCTGAACCAGTGCGGCTTCGTCCACTTTCGGCCAGGGTGCGTTGAGTATGTCGTCACCATAACCAAGTTCCTCGCCATATTTGAGTTCTTGCCACAGCGCCTGCGTGACATGCGGAATAATAGGCGAAAGCAGGCGCAGCAGGATGCCCAGGCTTTCAGCAACAATCATGTTGCGAGCATCTGCAGATGGCGCGGTGTCTTGGGTAACGACCTTAACCATAGCAGAAATGCTAATCATAAAATTCATGATTTTCATGCCGGCCGCAACAACAGTGTTGAATTGATGTCTGTCGAAATCGAAAACGGCTTGCTTCAATACAGCGTTGATCTCATACCAGGCCTGTTTATGATCCGGATGTAACTTGGCCTTAAAATTGTCCCAGTAATGCTTCTGCTTGAATGCTTCATGAATGACGGTTTCATTTTCAGAAGAAAATGACCACAATCTCTTCAGAAAACGGAATGAACCCTCCAGTCCGGCATCCGACCACTCCAGCGATTGCTCCGGCGGAGATGCGAACATCATGAACAGGCGCGCGGTATCGGCGCCGTACTGGTCGATGATGGCCTGCGGATCCACCCCGTTGTTCTTGGACTTGGCCATTTTTTCGGTGCCGCCGATGACGACCGGCAGCCCGTCGGCCTTCAGCTTCGCACCCGTGGGGCGCCCTTTCGCATCGGTTTCCACATCCACATCGGCGGGGTTGATCCACAACTTCTTGCCGCCGTTGACTTCGCGATAGAACGTCGGAGCGATCACCATGCCCTGGGTGAGCAGGTTCTTGAACGGTTCATCGCCCGGCACCAGACCTTCGTCGCGCATCAGCTTGTGGAAGAAGCGCGCATACAGCAGGTGCAAAATCGCGTGTTCGATGCCGCCGATGTATTGGTCCACCGGCAACCAGTGTAGCGCGGCCTGTTTGTCCACCATGCCGGTGGTGCAGCCAGGGCTGGCATAACGCGCGTAATACCACGACGATTCGACAAAGGTATCCATGGTGTCGGTCTCGCGCTTGGCCTTGCCACCGCATCGCGGGCAAATGGTCTCATAGAATTCAGGCATCTTTGCCAGCGGCGAACCCGCGCCGTCCGGCACCACGTTCTCCGGCAATACCACCGGCAATTGATCGTCCGGCACCGGAACATCGCCGCAGCTTGCGCAGTGGATGATCGGAATCGGGCAGCCCCAGTAGCGCTGGCGCGAGATGCCCCAGTCGCGCAGCCGGAACTGCACCTTCTTTTCGCCCAGGTCTTGGGCGGCGAGATCGGCGGCAATGGCATCAACTGCTTGGTCGTAATTCAGTCCGTCGTATTTTCCGGAGTTCACACAAACGCCGTGTTCCTTGTCGGCATACCACCCGGCCCATGCATCGGTAGAAAATGTTTCAGTTCCGGATTGGATAGATTGTGTGATCGGCAGCTTATATTTCTTGGCAAAGCCGAAGTCGCGCTCGTCGTGTGCCGGAACTGCCATCACCGCGCCTTCGCCGTAACCCATCAGCACATAGTTGGCTACCCACACCGGTACCTGCTCACCGGTGAGCGGGTGAGCGACTTTCAGGCCGGTGTCCATGCCTTTCTTTTCCATCGTGGCGATGTCCGCTTCGGCCACGCTGCCCGTCTTGCATTCTTCGATGAATGCGGCAAGTTCAGGATTGTCCTGCGCTGTGCGGACCGCCAGCGGGTGCTCGGCGGCCACCGCGACGAAGGTCACGCCCATGACGGTATCGGCGCGGGTGGTGTAGACCCACAACTTTTCCTGCTGGCCATCCAGTTCATGCGGGAACGCGAAGCGCACGCCATAGCTCTTGCCGATCCAGTTGCGTTGCATGGTCTTGACCTGCTCCGGCCAGCCATCCAGTGTGTCGAGGCCTTGCAGCAACTCTTCGGCGTATTGGGTGATGCGGAAGAAATACATCGGGATGTCGCGCTTTTCCACCAATGCGCCGGAGCGCCAGCCGCGTCCGTCTATGACCTGTTCATTGGCCAGCACGGTCTGATCCTCGGGGTCCCAGTTCACCGAGGAAGTCTTCTTGTAGATGATGCCCTTCCTGAACAAACGGGTGAACAGCCACTGCTCCCAGCGGTAATATTCCGGGCGGCAAGTGGTCACTTCGCGCGACCAGTCCACGCCCAGCCCGAGGCTCTTCAGCTGCTTGCGCATGTAATCGATGTTGTCGTAAGTCCACGCGGCGGGAGGCACGTTGTTGGCCATCGCGGCATTTTCGGCAGGCAGGCCGAATGCGTCCCAGCCCATCGGCTGCATCACGTTGTAGCCCTTCATGCGGTGGTAGCGCGACAATACATCGCCGATGGTGTAGTTGCGCACATGACCCATATGCAGCTTGCCGGACGGGTACGGAAACATCGACAAACAGTAATACTTGGGCTTGTCGGATTGCTCGCTGGCGTGGAACACCTTGCGGTCATCCCAGTGCTGCTGTGCGGCGGGTTCGATATTTTTGGGCTGGTAATCCTGCTGCATTTGTTTTTTGTGCGGGTTTGATCAGAACGCCATTATAACGGCATCATCAATCCCGCACATGGCCGCAGTATTTTCCAATCTGGAAAT
>DIYV01000193.1:0-11425 GCA_002429165.1 Gallionella sp. UBA6045
TGCTCGTTGATGCTGGAATCCTTTTCGATGAACACGTCGCGCGACGGCACGTAGGCCTCCGGCTGGTAGTAGTCGTAATAGGAAACGAAATACTCGACCGCGTTCTCGGGAAAGAATTCGCGAAACTCGGAATACAGCTGCGCAGCCAGCGTCTTGTTCGGCGCCATGACCATCGCCGGACGCCCGAGCTGCGCGATGACGTTCGCCATGGTGAAGGTCTTGCCCGAACCGGTCACGCCGAGCAAAGTCTGGAACGACAGGCCGTCGCGTATGCCCTCAACCAGCTGCGCAATGGCCGCAGGCTGGTCGCCCGCCGGCTCAAACGGCTGGTGCAGGCGATAGGGACTATTGGGGTAGGTTTTGATGGCCATGGTCAGCCGCGTATTGTACTGGGAATGCCCGGATTGCCAAACCACAATACTTGAAGGATACAGCCAGAGCGCTCGAATTTATGGGTTCGCAGAAAAGCAAATCGCTATGCTGCACCCAACCTGATAATGCCCCCGTGAAAGTAACAGGTTTCCGTTATCCCCAACTCGCCATCAAGCTCCGATCCTGGCTCGCAGGCGCCCCAGCATGCCCAGAAAGTTCCCTGCCTGTATCTTTTCCTGTGGGTCGCTGATCGGCGCAACTGTCTGGCGTTTTTGCAGTGCAGGCTGGTTGCGCACCGCATGAAAACGCTCCAGCATGGATTCCAGGTTGCGTGCCAGCAGGCCCTTGCTGACCGGCTTGGGGAGAAAGCGGGTAATCTGGGCCTGGTTGATCAGTTCGATCAGGCGCGAGGTATCGTTGAACGAGGTCAGCACGATGCATTGCGTCTGCGGATTAAGCTGCTTGATGGTTTTAAGGATGTAGCCGACATTGGTTTCGCCCAGCATCAGGTCGGAGACGACGACCGACACATCCTGTTTTGCCAGTTCTTCCATGGCATGTTGCGCATCGGCGGCCCAGATGATCTCGCAACGGTCGGACAATGTCTCATGCACGGTCTTGGCGGTGGCCTCGTCGTGATCCATGATCAGTACACGCGGCTTGGCACCCGCAGCATCCACGGCAGCACCGGTATTTTGTTGCACTGCAAAGCTGACCTCGGCGATCGCTGCGGCCTCAGCCACCACTTTCTTCACCTCCTCGGCATTCCACGGTTTCATCAGGTAACGGAATACTTCGCCTTCGTTCACGCTGGCAATGGAGGCCTCAAGATCGGAATAGCCGGTGAGCAGAATGCGCATGGTGGCGGGAGAAACCTCGCGGGCCTGACGCAACAGTTCGGAGCCGTTCATCACCGGCATGCGCTGGTCGCTGACTATAACGTGCACTCTTTCATCGCGCATTATCCTGAGTGCTTCATGCGGGTCGGTGGCCATGCGTACCTGGTAGCCCCCGAAGAACAGCATGCGCAGGGAACGCAGGATGCGTTCCTCATCGTCGACCAGCAGTAATGTGGGTTTGCTCATGATTTTTTCCTTGTGTTATGCCACTGCTTCCAGCACTGCAGGCTGAGGCACCGCCACTGCGGGGGTTGTCGGCAACTTTATATGAAAACTGGTACCTTCCCCGACGCGCGATTCGACACGGATGTCTCCACCGTGCTGCTGGATGATCTGATGTGTGATGGCCAGCCCCAGACCGGTGCCTTCGCCGACCGGCTTGGTGGTAAAGAACGGGTCGAAGATGCGTGTCAATACATCTTCCGGAATACCCTTGCCGTTGTCGGATACGCTGATATGGACAGCTCCCCCGACATGCCAGGTCTTGATGTAAAGCTTGCCCTGCCCTTCCATTGCCTGTGCGGCATTGGTGAAGAGATTGAGGAAAACCTGGTTGAGCTGCGACGGGGCACAGGTGATCTTGGGCAGATCGCCCAGTTCTTTGATGACTTCCACCTTGTCCTTGAGGACGTTGCGTCCGATATTGAGTGCGCTCTCGATACAATTGTTGAGGCTCACCGCTTCCGTGGCCGCTGCATCCATGCGCGAGAAATTCTTGAGGTTGAGCACCAGTTCCGATATCTGGGCGATCCCGTACAGGGAGTCATCCATCAACCCGTGCATCTCGCCCAGCATCTCCCGGGCATTCATGTCGCCGCGAAACCCGGCGATCTGCTGCATCAGCGCCGCGATCCCCTCCTCGGTCGCCTGCTCGTCCAGCAGCGCGTCGGCCAGCGCCTCGTAGCTGGCAATCATGGACTGTATCTGCTGGAACAACTCCTGGCCTACCGCCACGTTGTTCTGCACATAGCCCAGCGGTGTATTGATCTCGTGCGCGATACCCGCCACCATCTGACCCAGCGATGCCATCTTTTCCGATTGCACCAGGGCAAGCTGCGAAGACTTGAGCTGGACGTTGGCCTGCTCAAGCTCCCGGGTGTTGGCTCGCATCTGCACTTCCATCGCATTCAACAAATCCATCACAAATCCCACGCCCAGATAAGTCCCCTGCCTGGTTATGATGAAATCTTCGGTAAGCGGGAATTTCATGTTGGCTGCGACATGCTGCGCGGCAACCGCCAGCGGTTGATCCAACTCGACCAGCAATGGATCAGCATTGAGAAAGGCGCGGATCGGACGCTTTCCGTGCAACTCGCGCGCGTCGCGCTTGAGGTAGATATCCATGAAACGATAGCGGCTGATCACCCCGACCGGGCGGCCGTCTTCCACTACCGGCAAAGACAGCAGTTTTGAATATTTTTGGTCGGAAAACAGCTCGGCTACATCTTCCAGCGGGCAATCAGGCGAGATGCCATCAATCGAATTGATCAGCGAAGAAATATCCTTGCCTGGGTGGTTGGTCTGGCGCATACATACTCCTGATTACGGATTTCCTGAAACTGCGGTATTTATTTCAGGCCGGATTCTATGAGTTGGATGTGACAGAATAATTACATGTGCGGCAAGGGCTGCCGAAAATCGGGTTGTATCGTCCGTGAACGTGCAAATCCACACTTTTTGCAGCACGCGTATAATTCGCACCATCTCATAACCAAGGAATAGCAGTGACTCTCTCCAAACGCGTACAGGCCATCAAACCCTCCCCCACTCTTGCCGTCACCGCACGCGCGGCGAAGCTGAAAGCCGAAGGCAAGGACATCATCGGCCTGGGCGCGGGCGAGCCTGATTTCGATACGCCGCAGCACATCAAGGATGCGGCGATCGCCGCGATCAACAGGGGTTTCACCAAGTACACCGCGGTCGGCGGCACGCCGTCACTGAAAGCCGCGGTGATCGCAAAATTCAAGCGCGACAACGGTCTCGATTACACCGCGAAACAGATCCTGGTTTCGTGCGGAGGCAAACAGAGTTTTTTCAATCTCGCATTGGCGGTGATCAATCCCGGCGATGAGGTGATCATTCCCGCCCCTTACTGGGTGTCGTATCCCGATATCGTGCTGATCGCGGAAGGCAAGCCGGTGATTGTGCAGGCCGGCATAGACCAGGGCTTCAAGATGACGCCTGCGCAACTGGAAGCGGCGATCACGCCCAAGACCCGGATGGTGGTGATCAACAGCCCGAGCAACCCGTCCGGCGCGGTGTATACGATGGAAGACCTGCGGGCGCTGGGCGCGGTGTTGCGCAAGCACCCGAATATCCTGATCGCCACCGATGACATGTACGAGCACATCGCGCTGACCGATGCGAAGTTCGTCACCATCCTGAACGCCTGCCCCGATTTGTATCCGCGCACCATGGTGCTGAACGGCGTCTCCAAGGCCTACGCGATGACCGGCTGGCGCATCGGCTACGCGGCCGGGCCGGAAAACATCATCACCGCGATGGAAAACGTGCAGTCGCAGAGCACTTCGAACCCTACCTCGATCTCGCAGGTAGCCGCGGAAGCCGCGCTGAACGGCGACCAGGGCTGCATCGCGCCGATGCTGAAAGCGTTCCGCGAGCGGCATGTATTCGTGGTTGAGACGCTGAACAAGATTCCCGGGCTGAAGTGCATCATGGCGGGCGGCGCCTTCTATGCGTTCCCGGATGCCAGCGGCGCGATCGCCAACTTGCACAAGAAAGGCGTCATCAAGGAAGCCAACGACCTCGCGCTCTCCGAATATCTGCTCGCGGAAGCCGGCGTGGCCGTGGTGCCCGGCTCGGCTTTCGGCAGCGAGGGCTACATCCGCCTGTCGTTCGCCACGTCTATGGACAACCTCAAGAAAGCGCTGGAGCGCATGGCGAAAGCGTTATCGTAAGGTTTCGGTGTAGGCTAACCAGCGGTTTGGCTGGCGTCGTTTGCCAGCTTAGCCGATTGGCTATGCAATTCTCCTCGCAAGGAGAAGGCATCACCCGCAGGCCGGCTCCTGCACACATGCTGATTTAATGTGTACTTGAATCAGGGCGCATAAACCAAAGTGGGATCGTCGATCGCTCCGCCCAATTTCAGGTCGGTGGTGATCACGTCATGCAAAGCCAAATTGACTTTCATTTTTCCCGACAATTGTTGTTTGTTGATATCAAACGTGGCGTTTGCATTCAGTACACCGGCATCGATTTTCACCTGCGTGAAGTGATAGGCATCGCTGGCATAGTTAAAGTCGCCGCGTAACCCGTCGTAATGTGTTCTGCCACCGGGCAAGTTTTCCCTGCTGCGCGTGCGCGCAGTTGCAACGATGTCCATGCCGCTGATCAACCCGATAGTGGATGTAAAGCTGCCCTCCATCTCTGCGGAATCTGTCAGGCCGGCCAAATCCTTCGAATTCATTTTGAAGTGCGCCGAACCATCGACATTTCCATCCAGCAATTTGCTCAAGTCCTTCATAACGATATTTTTTGCGTTCAGCACACCTTCTGCACGCCAGCCAGAATGCCAGTCGACGCGCGCCTTTCCTTGCAAGTTACCGCCCAGAATTTTGGCTTCGTAATCGCTGATCAGTAATTCGTCGCTATTGATTTCGCCCTTTGCATCCAGTTCATCGAACGTCCAATTCGGCAACAACGGCAAAGCGCTGCCTCGCACAGTTATGGCGGCCATCAGTTTGTCTCCCGGTGCGGTATCGATGCCCATCGTGTATTTGCCCGAGTTTGCACTCAATTTGGCATGGGTAAATTTTCCTGCCGGACTGAAATTCAATTCGCCTTCTACTCCGGTCAACTGGAAAACGTCCGCATCCAGCGTACCCTGGCTGATCGTCATGCGATTCACCGGATATTGTTTGTCACCGGCCAGCTTCTGCAACCATGCGGCCGCATCCCGCAATGCAATGCCCCTGACTTTGACACCCTGAAAATCGACACTGTCGATCGGCTTGTTGTCGCCGAACAAGCCCATGATGTCAAAATTGATTTGCGCCGTCGCGGCCTGGAATTGCTTCGCGTTGCCTATATATATCTCCCCCAGATCCAAACGCGGGGACGGCAGAATACGCCCGGACAAATAACCCAGATGCACCGGCTGGTGTAATTCATCGGAAAGCAGTTGCTGGACCTTGGGCATGTAATCGCGCATCGGCAGAAAATAAGGAACGACAAACAGGACTCCAACAAGCAGCACCAACAGGAATGTCCCAAGCATGATAACAACCGTCCCAAGCTTGCCCCATGCAAATGGCTTGCGGGGTACTCGCGCGGCGGCCACAGGTGCGGTTTCCGGGGGAAGCCCGGCTTGATGAGCGACTCGCGCGGCATTGGCCTTGGCAGCTTCAAGCGCCCGTTGTTCGGCTTCGGCCCAGACCTTGGCTTGGGCATTGGCCATCTCTTTGGTGCGTGCTTCCTCGGCGATACGCGCTTGCGCTTCCCGTTCTTTTCGTTCCTTGTTTATGTTTTCCTTGCCGGGTTTGTGCCCGGCTGTTTCACTCGCGACAGGCGGGGTTGCAGAGCGTTCGACATGCTTACTGGTATCCGCAGGATGGGTTGGGATGGCAGCTTCGCCCGGCTGTTTGACTTTCTGAGGACCAACCGGGCTTACCGGTTCATCAATATTGAATGATTCAAAAGCAAATGCGTCCTGCTTCGCCGCCGCAGGGGAAACTTTTGCAGAACTGTTTTTGTTGGTCGGCTGTTTTTCTTGCGGCCCTGATGTGGATGGTGGCTGTTCGAATTGAAACGAGTCGAAAGAAAAAAGATTCGGCTGCGACTCCTCGTCCGTATCACCGGCTCGCTGCAGCAATATTCCCTCAGCAGAGGAATCTATCAACTCATAGACAGAATGTTCGCGCCCGTGCTTGTCTGCCTGCATGCCACGGTACCGGAACATGTCGGCGTATTCATCGTTCAGCCGCGAAACATAATCATAATAGGCACGGGAAATATAAATTCTGTCGACGCTGGCGAAACTCATCACGCGCTGCGCATCATTGATACCGTCGCCAACCATGTTGCTTCGGCCGTTCATATCCTTGGCAATATTAACGGGACCGAGGTGAATGCCGATGCGTACTTTCAGATCCGGATAGTCCAGGTGACGGTTGGCCATGGCAGCTTTGCGGAACAACACCGCCACTTCCAGGGCGTCTTCCGGATATTGTAAAAAGCCTATTGCCGCACCATCGCCGGTATCAAGAATGATGTATTCGCCAGTGTTATGCGTCTTTAGGCATTCGGAAACCAACTGATTGAATTGATTTTTGATTTCGATCTGTTTGCTTACTGATTGTTTGGTATATCCGACCACATCAAAAAACAACACTGTCGCACTTGTAGAGCGTGTGGTCGTTGCGGTATTGAGCATCTGCTTTTCCGCTTCGATCCTGGCCATGTCGGCTGCTTCTCGCGCTTTGGCAGCTTCTTCCTCGGATTTAATTCGAGCCTGCTCCCTGGTTTCGGCTTCAATACGCGCCTTGGCTTCCTGCTCCGCTTTTACACGTGCGGCTTCTTGTTCTGCTTTTACTTCTTGTTCCGCTTTTACGCGTACGGCTTCGGCTTCTTTCCGTTCTCTCTCCGCGGCCTCGAGGCGAAGTCTGGTTTCCTGCTCAGCTTTCTGCCTGGCGGCTTCGAGCTCGTCGCGCACTCTCTTGGCTTCTTGTTCCGCTTTTACGCGTGCGGCTTCTGCTTCTTTCCGTTCTCTCTCCGCGGCCTCGAGGCGAAGTCTGGCTTCCTGCCCGGCTTTCTGCTTGGCGGCTTCGAGCTCGTCGCGCACTCTCTTGGCTTCTTGTTCTGCTTTTAAGCGTGTGACTTCTGCTTCTTTCCGTTCCTTCTCCGCGGCCACAAGGCGTAATCTGGCCTCATCTTCCGCTTTGCGAAGGATGGCTTCTGCTTCCTGCTGTGCTTTTATTTTCTCCGCTTCGATTTCACGCTTGGATTTTTCTTCAGCCTCGGCCCTCAACTTCTCAGCCTGGCCGGCTGTCGGCGCTTGCCGCGAGGATGCTGCATACCCAGACATAAAATCCAATTCGCCGGTAACTTTCTTGACGGGAACGACCATCTGGGGTGGCATGGATGTCTTTGGGATTTTACCGGCAAAACTTTTGTCCTGGATGAGGCCGTTTTTTTCCAGTTCTTCAAACATCTCCACCAGGTTGGCTCGCATACTGGGCGCGGCGCGTTTGCTGATTTCGCCGAAAGATGAGATTCCGTCCACCATCGACAAGGCGCGTTTAATGTCGCCGGAAAGATGCGAAGTCCGGCTTTGCACCTGATCCTCGCCTTTGCTGGTCCTGACAAAAATTGTTTTATTGTCCATGCTCCATTCTAACTGATAGCGTGTTTGAAATACGATATTAAATCATTTCTTTACGGGTGTTCGTGGTGCATGCAACCAGTTATTGCTCAGCCTCACGGTCGTCATATGTCTTATTCAAAATCCCGGCAATTTTAATTTACACTTCCGCGCCTGCCAAGTTTGTTGCGCCATGTTCACCGGGCTATCCCGCCCGATGTTCCGAAACCGCATTAAACATGCCGCATGCCAATCCAGCCCACGGCTGACGCAAACTCTGCAAAGCGGACACAGAACGCGCAATCCAACGCGGAATGACTAATTGAGGTTGACCGAACATGGCAAAATCACTATCATGCGCACCTCTTCATTCCCTGATAGCTCAGTTGGTAGAGCGACGGACTGTTAATCCGCAGGTCCCTGGTTCGAGTCCAGGTCGGGGAGCCAAAGAATTCTAAGGGTTGCAGCGATGCAGCCTTTTTTATTTCCGGTCTGATTTTTACGCCAAGCCGGTATAGGAATACCCGCTCACGGTATGGATTTTACGGTCAATATAGCACCACTTCCGGCGCTCTAAAAGAAAACCGCCGGCTTTCTCTGCACCAGCGGTGCATAATTAATTAGTGCGAAGTCGCCCTTCTAAAGCATCGGCTGACGACACACAGCCGAAATCCAATAATTGAGTTTACTGTAATGCGGAACTCAAATCTGCGTGAACCATCAACACCGGAACAGATGCCCCGCGCACCACTTCCTCCGCGACACTGCCCATCAGCATACGGTTTATGCCGGAACGTCCATGTGTGCCGATAACGATCAAATCGGCTTTCCAATTATTCGCCTCGCCCTCGATTACTCTGGAGATGCGCTCACCGGATGCCTCCAGCAGCGATGTTTCCGCCGTCATGCCTGACTGATGCACTTCTTCTGCGGCCTGCGCCAGAGTGCGTTCGCCGGTCTGACGCACCGCCTCAAGCAGCGCGGAATAATCGATAAAGGTGTAGCTGGTAGCATCCAGTGCGTAAGATTCCTCGACAACATAAACCAAACGCAATTTGGCTTTACCCCCCGACAGCTTGACAGCTTCCTGTAACGCACGCTTGGCAGTCGCACTGCCATCGACCGGAACCAGAATACGTTGGTACATGATCGCCTCCCGCCAGAAGAATTAGAGGTTTGGGTGATAAAAACCCAACTTCGGAAATTAATATATGCTCTTCAAGAAAAAAATCAAAGTATTAAATTACGCATATATTCCCGGTAAAGATTGGACTTCCCGGATGGTCAATTTTATTGTTTGGCACGCTTGAAGTCTGTGATGTCAAAAAATGGGACGTTTTGTAACCAGTGTATCCTCGGAAATACTTATGGTTACCGGGTTTGAAACCGTATTTGGTTGTGCGGCCAACTCTTGAATGCTCGCAACTGTGTTTCTGCGGTTCTTGCAAGACCGTGAAGGCCGCACGATGATATGTGAATTGCATGCTGTGTGGCAAACAAAAACGGCATCTGATCGTCCGATCAGATGCCGCGATAGCAGACTGTCCGGGAAGCTATGGCATGACGGAATCGATCACAATGTTCAAACCTTTGGCCCCCGGTTTGATGGTTGCGGTCAATCCCTGCAGGTCGCCGGCTTGCGCAATCGGCGAGCCGGACTTTGACACCCGTGCCACCACCACGACTTGTGCAAAGCCGGACAGTTTGAGTTGTGGCTGCATCGCCATGCTGTCATCCAGGGTGAATTTTAACGGCAGATCCTTTACCTGTTTGCGCATCACCGCCAGCGGCATTTTCGGACCCTGTGCGGCACGAGCGAGAATGAACACGGTATCGTCCGGTGAAACTTTGCCCGCCAGTGCGCGGCTCAGCGATACCTTGCCGGAAATGGCAGTTGCCGAATTCCGGGCTGACTTTGCGGTGGCTTTTGACGTCAGCTGCGCAAGTATTTTCTTGCCTCCCGGCTGTTTGACAAGCAGTTCGGCCGCCCGCTTGAGGCCGCCAACGTATACCTGAGCGTCCGCAGTGCCAGGTCCAAGCTGGTCGACCAGAGCTTGCCAGCGGGTCATCGCAGTAGCGTAATCACCCCGTTCCATCGCCGCGGAACCGGCCAGCGCAAGCGCTGTGTTGTTGGTGGGATCCAACTCCAACGACTTGCCGATCATCTTGGTCACTTCATCATTTTGCAGGGTTTGACCATGCGCCATCGCATATACATCGGCATAATTTGCCCACAACTGGGCCTCATTCGGCACCAGAATAACGAGGCGCTCATATGCTTTGGCGGCATCAGGAAAACGCTTCTGTTCGGTGTAGGTGCGGGCCAGCATCCACCAGTCACTCGGGTCACTGGAATTCCGCTGCACTTTCTTTTCCAGCCTTTGCAGCGCCTCTGCCGAATGAACGACGCCTTCGGCATCGGCCACAATCATGTCCTGGGGCGACAATGCGTCAAGATTTCCCAATGTAAGATAAAGCGACACGCTGACCACCGGAAGCAGTACTGCCAACACGATCGCCAGCACTCTGGCCGGGTTGCGCGGCGGTTTTGCGGCAGGCTGTTCGGTGATCTTGACTTCTTCTACCAGCCGGGATTGCAATTCGCTCCTGCCTTGGTCGTAAGCTTCCTGGGTCAACAAGCCGTTGTGCAAATCGACCTCGAGCTCTGCCGTCTGATCGCGCAGAATGTCCAGATTCGCGGCATCCCGCAACACATCGTTGGCGGATGAAGCTTTACGCCACAACGGCAAGGCAACAAAAAGAACTGCGACCAGCGATAACGCTGCGCAGAGTATCCAGAATAAAATCATGTTTGTGGGTCTTTCGGTTCGTTTAGCAATGCTGCCGCGCGTTGCGCTTCTTCGGCGGACAGTTGAACTTCGGGGGCTGCATTTTTACGCTTGCGCAGTTGGTATACCAAACCGGCCAAACCCATCAGCAGCAAGGCGAACGGGCCATACCAGAGCAATATCGTATATCTTTTCATCGGCGGGTCGAACAGCACGAAATCGCCATATTTTGAAACCAGGAAATCAATAATCTGCTGGTCGGTCATGCCCTGCTTCATTTTCTCGCGCACTTCCTGGCGCAGATCCTTTGCAAGATCTGCGCGCGAACTCGCCAGTGACTCGTTCTGACAAACCAGACAACGCAGATTTTGCGCAAGGTTGACCATGCGTTGTTCCAGCACCGGGTCTTCAGCCATATCTTTTGCCTGACCGGCGTAAGAAAAAGCCGGCAACAAACTGATCAGTAGTATCAATAGATATTTCATTTCGCTTGCAGCTCCGCAACCAGGGGAAGGATTTTTTGTTGCAGACTTTCATGGGTGATTGCGCCAATCTGCTTGTAGCGAATCACACCCTGTTTGTCGATGACATAGGTTTCAGGCACGCCATACACGCCGTAATCGATTCCGACACGTCCGTTGGCGTCCGTGGCAACAAGTGTGTAAGGGTCGCCGCCTTCGCGCAACCACGCTTCGCCATCCGCGTTCTTGTCCTTGTAATCCAGACCATAGATGGGCACGATGTTCTGCTGCGACAGCGCCATCAGAACAGGGTGTTCCTCACGGCAGGAAACACACCAGGATGCCCACACGTTAAGCAGCCAGACCTGCCCCTTCATGTCCTGCGACGAAAATTGTTTGGCAGGGCTATATAACTGGGGCAGCGTGAATGCCGGTGCAGGCTTGTTTATCAGTGGTGAGGGTATTTCATGCGGATTCAGCCCCAATCCGATGTACAGGAATGCCGCCAACACTACAAAAGCAACAAATGGCCAGAAGCGCATCATGATGCGCCGCCTTGTGTTGCCATACGCCCACCGACTGGCA
>DIYV01000193.1:11660-14165 GCA_002429165.1 Gallionella sp. UBA6045
ACCGCCCAAAGCCATCAACAGGCAACCGCCCCAAATCCAAACCACAAACGGCTTGTAATAGACGCGCATCGACCAGGCACCCTGTGAGTCGGGAATCGGTTCGCCCATCGAAACATACAGGTCGCGGAATATGCCCGTATCGATCGCCGCTTCCGTCATCGGCATTCCGGACGCGTTGTAGTGGCGCTTCTGCGGAAGTAATACGGTAACCGGCTTGCCATCCTTGGTAACGGTGAGGTGCCCCTGCTCCGCCGTATAGTTCGGACCCGTGGTGCTGCGCACACCGTCAAAACGGAAAATGTAGCCTCCCGAATCCACTGTGTCGCCCACGTTCATGCGCACATCACGCTCGGTTTCGTAGCCCTTCACCACGGTTACCCCGATGATGAACACCGCCACGCCGAGATGCGCGAACTGCATACCGTAGTAACTCAGACTTTGGTTGCGCACACGCTGTATAAATTTCCCCTGCCCGCCCCAGCGTTGCTGCAAACTCACCACCAGCGAAGCAATCACCCAGAATGACAGCAACAATCCCAATGCAATCATCGGCGTCCAGTGTCTGAAAATCAACGGCAATAATATTGCAAGGATGGCAGCGCCGGCGAATCCCCAGCGGACGCGCTTGATTAACTCGGGCACACTGGACTGCTTCCAGCGTGCCAATGCGCCCAATCCCATCATCAAGACTGTCAGCGTCATCAATGGAACAAACACCGCCTCGAAATAGGGCGGCCCTACCGAGAGTTTGCCCATGCCCAGCGCATCCATGAACAGCGGATACAGGGTGCCGATAAACACCGAAGCGGCAGCAACCGACAGCAGCACGTTATTCGACAGCAGCATCGATTCACGCGAAATTATATCGAATTTTCCGCCGAGCCCGATCTTGGGCGCACGCCAGGCGAACAACAGCAACGACGATCCGATCACGATCACCAGGAAGGCAAGAATAAACACACCGCGCTTGGGATCGGTCGCAAACGAGTGCACCGATGTCAATACACCGGAACGCACCAGGAAGGTACCGAGCAGACTGAGGGAAAATGCAGCTATCGCCAGCAACACCGTCCAGCTCTTGAACGCGCCGCGCTTTTCCGTAACGGCCAGCGAATGGATCAGCGCCGTGCCCACCAGCCATGGCATGAATGAGGCGTTTTCAACCGGATCCCAGAACCACCAGCCGCCCCAGCCGAGTTCATAGTATGCCCACCAGCTGCCCAGCATGACGCCGCAAGTAAGGAACACCCAGGCCACGGTAGTCCAGGGACGCGACCAGCGCGCCCATGTGGCATCCAGTTTGCCGCCCAGCAGTGCGGCAATGGCGAAAGCGAAAGCGACCGAAAACCCCACGTAGCCCATGTACAGCATCGGCGGATGGATCACCAGACCCGGGTCTTGCAGCAACGGATTTAATTCTTGTCCATCGGCCGCAGCAGGCAGCAATCGAGTGAACGGATCCGAAGTGAACAGCATGAACAACAGGAAACCTACCGCGATCAATCCCATCACACCCAGCACGCGCGCGACCATCTCCTCCGGTAGATGCCTGCTGAACGCCGCAACCGCTACGGCCCAAATCGACAGCATGGTTACCCACAACAGCAGCGAACCTTCGTGACCGCCCCAGATCGCGGCAAAGCGGTAATGCAGTGGCAACCCCGAATTGGAATGTTCCGCGACATACAGCACCGAAAAATCATTGTGGAGAAAAGCATAGGCAAGTGCGGCAAACGCCAACGCGACAAATACGAATTGCCCTGTTGCCAACGGACGCGCCAAGCCCATCAATACCCTGTTGTTGCGCGCAGCACCCAATATCGGCAACACGCCCAGGGATAACGCCAAAAACAATGCGATGATTAAAGAAAAATGACCAAGTTCTGGAATCATGTCTAACCCCTCAGGTAATTATTTAGCAACAGGAACAGGCGCGTTGGTTGGCATGGCGACTTTCTCCGCCGCATTTGCTGCCCCGCCTTTTGTCAATGCATCAGCCGCTTCCATTGCCTTGGCCTTTTTCAGCGCATCGGCCGCTTCCGGCGGCATGTAATTTTCATCATGTTTGGCAAGCACCTGTTCGGCAACCATCACGCCGCCTGCTCCCATCTTGCCTTCTGCCACCACGCCTTTACCTTCTTTGAACAGGTCAGGAAGGATGCCTTTATACACGACCGGGATTTCCTTATACATATCTGTAATCACGAAATTTGTCGTCAACCCGTCCCCTTCGCGCTTTACGCTGCCTGCTTCGACCAAACCGCCGATGCGGAAGCTGCGATCCTTCGGAACCTTGTTATCGAACACCTGGGTCGGGGTGAAATACAGATTGACGTTGCCCCTCAGCGCATACAACACCAAACCGACTGCCAATCCCACTCCTGCAAGGGCGACAGCGATGAACACGAATCTTTTATGGCGCGGTTTCATTTATTCCTCATCTCCTGCATCACGCATCAGGCGAACCTGTTGCAAAGTTATTTTCCTTTTACGAACAACCATCAC
>DIYV01000193.1:14199-22230 GCA_002429165.1 Gallionella sp. UBA6045
CTGCATGGCAGCGGGGAACCCATCGGCCTACCCCTTGCGGGTACGTTACTGATGAAATAACTGATATAACTACTAGCCATCTGACTAACCCGGCAAAAAACGCCGGGTAAGTCATTGGTTATAGCCATTCGACTAGGCGCGCAGAAAACGCGCACCAAGTCGCTGATTACGGCAAAGCCGGCAGATTGCGGGATAACCAGCCACTTGCCAGCTTGCTGGCTTATAACCAACCACTTGGCAATCGTTTTTTGGTTGCTTAGTGGGATGGCTAGTAGTCTCATCAGTGGATTGGCTAGTAGTTCCATCAGGAGGTGCAATGCGGTCATTCCCGCACCCGTCGCATTCGCGCACCGTGTCATGACCGCACCTCCGACACGTTACCGGCAAAGCCGCCAGATTGCGGGAGGAGGTGCAATGCGGTCATTCCCGCACCCCTCGCATTCGCGCACCGTGTCATGACCGCACCTCCGGCAATTCGCTAATCCAGTCGGTCTTCCGCTCGCGCTCGAGAATGATGCTGCGCACTCGCGCCAAAACGACTGCAATGGCATATAACCAGCAGGCAATGGTCATGGTTAACAGGGTATGTTGCATCGTGATCTGCATGCTGGTGCCGCTGAATTTGATGGTCGATCCCTGATGCAGGGTATTCCACCATTTCACCGAAAAATAAATGATCGGCACGTTTACCGAACCCACGATGGCCAACAATGCCGCAGCACGGTCGGCACGGCGCGGCTCATCTATCGAGGCGTGCAGCGCGATGAAACCGAAATAGAGGAACAGCAGTATGAGCTGGGAAGTCATGCGTGCATCCCATATCCACCAGGCGCCCCACATCGGCTTGCCCCAAAGTGCACCGGTCAATAAAGAAATGAGGGTGAATAGTGCTCCGGTCGGCGCGATCGCACTGGCCATCATGGCAGACAAACGGGTATTGAAAATCAACCCCAATGCCGCGTAGCCTGCCATGATCAGGTAAAAGAACATGGACAGAATGGAAGTTGGCACATGGATGAACATGATGCGGTAGAACTCGCCTTGCTGCGCATCAACAGGAGCAACAAAAAAACCCATGTACAAACCAATCGCAAACAGGATCGCGGCAGGAATTGCGAACCACGGAATCATCTTTCCGGCCAGGCCGTAAAAGGTGGTGGGTGAGGAATACTTGAACCAGTTAATTGCCAAATCATCACTCCATCGAAATACGCAACGCCTGCGCGGTCACCCAAGGCGTGAACACCAGGGCCAATATCAGCAACGCCCCCAGCAGGGCAAAGTGCGACGCGATGCTTAGCCCGCTTGTTACAGCTTCGACTGCTCCGGTGCCGAAGATCAGCACCGGAATACACAGCGGCAACACCAGCAGGGACAACAACACCCCGCCGCCGCGCAATCCCAGGGTCAGCGCTGCGCCGATCGCACCCACCATACTGAGTATTGGCGTTCCCAACAACAGGCCAACCATCAACACTCCCAGTGCCTGCACTGACATATCGAATTGCAAACCCAGCACCGGCGCCATCAGCACCAGCGGCAATCCCGACACCATCCAGTGTGCCGCCATCTTTCCCAGCACCAGCATGGACAACGATTGGGGCGCCAGCATCATCTGTTCCAGCGTGCCATCGAGGTAGTCTGCTGAAAACAATCGTCCCAGCGACAGCATCGAAGACAGCAACGCCGCCACCCACAACACGCCCGCCGCCATCTTGCGCAACATATCCATTTCCGGTCCGACACCCAATGGAAACAGACTGACCACCATCACGAAAAATATCAGCGTGGTAAGTACATCCGCACGGCGACGCATCGCCAATACCAGATCGCGCCGTATCACCAACACCAGCAAACCGAGCATGGTGGATTTCTTCATGACAACGACAAAATGCGCATTTCAATCCCGGCCACATGCAACGGCTGGTGGGTGGTAAAAATCACCATCCCTTGTTGAGCCAGATGCTCTGCAATCAATTCCTGTATCAACGCCACAGCTCCGACATCGAGCGCGCTCAAAGGTTCGTCGAGTATCCACAATTTGGCATCACTGACCAGCAAACGCGCCAGCGCAACACGCCGCCGCTGGCCTTGCGAAAGCACTTTGGTCGGCAGCATTTCCCGGCCGCGCAAGCCCATACGCCGCAAAGCGGTCACCGCCTCTTTTTCTTCGAGTTCTATCCCCGAAAGTCCTGCAGAGATGCGCAAGTTTTCCAGCGCGCTCAACTCATCCTTGATTGCATTCAAATGCCCGAGGTACAGTATCTCGTCATGGTAATCCTCGGCCAGCTCCCGGATTCTCTCACCGCGCCAGACAATTTCACCCTCATCCGGCACCAGAAAGCCGCACAAGGTACGCAACAGACTGGTTTTTCCGCTGCCGTTAGCGCCTTGTACTTGCATGATCTGCCCGAGATGCAGATGAAAATTCAACCCGGAAAACAAACGATGGTCGCCTCGACTACAAGCAAGATTACTGACTTCCAGCATGAAGGGGAAACCTGAAATTTGACAGCACAGTATTATATACGAATGCGTCCGACGGTGACAGAGCCAAATACCGGCACCGCATGCAAGACCCTACGGGTGCAAGTGCCAATCTATTCATACAATCCCACAACCAGCCTGCGCTTAACCAACCGCATGGATACATCAAGTACAGTTGTGCGCTGCGTCACCGGCAAGGATGCTGAAATGCCGGCACTTTGCCGGGAACAATCTGACCAGTTTCCGGCTCTACGCCACGGCTTTGGGCACAATCGAAGCATAATCCGGATCACACCCGCAAATAAATACGCCACTCGAAAGTGGCGTATTTATTTGCTAACGAAGCAAAATCAGGGCTGAGCTGGGACCGTCTCAGGCAAATTCACCTTGATTGCCGCATGCTGGCTGGCATCAGCCAAATATGCACGAAACATTTCCTCACCGGTCAGTTGCCGTAATTGCTGCGCGTATCTGGCGCGTTTCGCATCATCGATTGCATCCCCTTCCTTGACAGCATCCAGACGAACCAGCATGTAACCGCTTTGCGCCAATTCCATACCGATATACTGGGGAAACTTGTCTGCATTTGCCTGGAATATTTTCCGCACCAAACCCATATCCAGAGATCCGTGTTTCGCACGAGTAACGCTCTGTGCAGTGCCCCAGCTTAATTTCAACTTGCTTCCGCCCTGAAGTTTTTCCAGCAACGAATTACCCTGCTTGACAGCCAGCTCCTGCGCCTGCTGACGCAACAATTTTTGACGGACCTGTTCTTGCACTTCGCTCAAAGAACGCAATGCAGCCGGCTTGTATTCCAGAATACGCGCAGCAACCAGAGTATTCGGCACCACCTCAATCGCGGCTGTATTGCGCTTGTTCTTCACGACCTCGTCGTTAAAAATTGCCTGCAACATTTTTGCTGTCCATGGTTCACCGGCGGCAGCCCCTTTTACCAGCCATCCACTCTGTTCCACTTTCGCGCCAACCAACTCGGCAGCAGGCTTCAACGTATCGCTTTGCTCATAAACAGTATTGCTGAATTTCTCGGCCAACTCGGCGAACATATCGTCAGCCTTTTGCTGGCGAAGTTTATTCACGATACCTTGACGCGCCTCATCAAACGGCAAAACCCTGGATGGTTTGATTGCTATCAGTTTGATGATGTGAAAACCGAAATCCGACTTCACCAGCCCGCTGATTTCACCCACCTTCAAATCAAAGGCTGCGGCATCAAACGGCTTGACCATCGCACCGCTACCAAAATAGCCGAGATCGCCGCCGTTCGCCGCAGAGCCGGGGTCCTGCGAATATTTCCTGGCCAGATCCGCAAACTTGGCAGGATTTTGTCTGACTTGTTGCAGCAACTGCTCGGCTTTGGCCTTGGCAATATCCTGCTCGGCTTGCGGAGCGGAGCCTTTCACGGCGATCAGGATGTGAGCAGCACGGCGTTCCTCCGGCGTGCCAAATTCATTGTGATGCTCATCGTAATATTTCCGCGCATCCTCATCGCTTGCCTTGACCTTCGCAAGCAGATCATCCGCTGAAAATTTCACGTACTCCACTTTTGCCTGCTCATGAGCCTGGAACTCACTTGAATTCTGGTCGTAATAATTTTTCACCGCGGCATCATCCACTTTTGCCTGTGACATAAGCGACTGGAATGATATGGGTGAAACACTCACCACCCGTTGCTGTTCGTTCAAGCGAATAATCTTGTCCGCGACGGTGTTTGCGGCAAATCCATTCTGCACATAAGCATCCTGCATTTGCTGCCCGAGCAAATCATCATGCACGCTCGCTTCAAATGTCAATGGCGACAAATTCTGATTTGCCAGCACGGTTTCGTAACTTTTTTTGTCGAATTTTCCATCAACTTGAAAAGCCCCGATGCCGGCAATCACCTCCGCCACTTGCTCATCCGGCACGGTTAGTCCCGCCGTTTTGGCACGCTCGACCAGCAAACGCTGCGAAACCAGGTTATCCAGAACCGCACGCTTCATCTGGGGATTTTCAAACATGGACGCGTCAAAGTTTGCGCCCAGTTGCTGGCGCATCCTGTCTTGTTGCCGGTTAAGGGCATTTTCAAATTCTTTTTGAGTGATTTTTGTGCCATTGACCGTAGCAACCACGTCTGCCGCGTTTCCAGACTTGTCATATGAGCTCACTCCCCATAATGCGAACGGCAAAATAATGAGTGCCAGAATTATCTGTACCAGCCTTTTATTTTCATGCACAAAATCAAACATAGCGATGCCATCCAACTATTGATTTAAAGGAAACAGATGTAAAAAAGGCGAACTTGCGTTCGCCTCAATTTGGCGGAGTGGACGGGACTCGAACCCGCGACCCCCGGCGTGACAGGCCGGTATTCTAACCAACTGAACTACCACTCCAAAACTTTTGTGGTGGGTGCTGACGGGGTCGAACCGCCGACATTCGCCTTGTAAGGGCGACGCTCTACCAACTGAGCTAAGCACCCTGCAAAGTCGATTAGTTTACAGCATCTTTCAGGCCCTTACCAGCGCTAAACTTCGGAACCTTTGCTGCTTTGATCTTGATCGTCGCACCAGTGCGAGGATTGCGGCCATTGCGTGCAGCACGCTTGCCAACTTTAAATGTACCAAAACCAACCAAGCTCACTGTATCGCCCTTCTTCAGTGCTTTCTTGATTGTGTCTACAGTCGCATCCAACGCGCGGGCAGCTGCTGCCTTAGAGAGATCAGCGGATTTTGCAATTGCATCAACCAAATCAGATTTATTCACGTAAGTCCCCTTTGCGAATGATTAATAAAACAGGAATATCCCTGCGAAGCCTTTATATCAAGGCTTCGCAGCTCTGGTCAAGCGATTACTAAAATAATTTTCATCTTGCATTACATTACCTGTGCTGATAGGAATTCCCAGCTCAATGTTTGGTAACAACAGAGGAAGCAGGCCCCGCCGCATCACCCGCCAGGGCAACAACAGCAACATTTTCAGCCACTTCCGCAAGCGGCTCGGGTTTACGCTCAAGCGCCATTTCAAACACCTGATCTATCCACTTGACCGGATGAATATCCAATTTGTTTTTGATGTTGTCGGGAATCTCGGCAAGATCCTTGGTATTTTCTTCCGGTATCAGCACCACTTTAATGCCGCCGCGCTGCGCCGCCAGCAGCTTTTCCTTCAAGCCGCCGATTGGCAACACTTCACCGCGCAAGGTGATTTCGCCGGTCATGGCCACATCGGCACGCACCGGAATCCCTGTCAGTGCCGAAACCATCGCTGTACACATACCAACGCCCGCACTCGGTCCATCTTTCGGGATCGCGCCTTCAGGCAAGTGGATATGCAAATCAGTCTTGTGATAAAACTCTTCGTCTATGCCCAGTCTCTTGGCACGACTCCGAACCACACTCAATGCCGCCTGAATGGACTCCTGCATCACCTCGCCCAACTTGCCGGTGGTGGTGGTCTTGCCTTTGCCCGGCAACACGGCCGCTTCAATGGTGAGCAATTCTCCGCCGACTTCCGTCCATGCCAAACCGGTCACCTGCCCGACCTGGTTATTCTTCTCTGCAACACCATATGAATAGCGGCGCACGCCGAGATACTTGTCGAGGTTGCGCGAATTGATTGTCACCCTGGTATCGCGATCTTTTAACAAAAGCGCCTTCACAACCTTGCGGCAAATTTTGGAAAGTTCACGTTCCAGACCGCGCACCCCGGCTTCGCGCACGTAGTAGCGCACGATATCGCGCAATGCGCTTTCTGAAATGCTGATCTCTTCCGGTTTCAGCCCGTTGTTCTTGACCACTTTTGGGACCAGATAGCGTGTGGCAATGTTGATCTTCTCATCTTCCATATAACTGGAAACATGGATGATCTCCATACGATCCATCAGCGCATCAGGGATATTCAACGTATTCGCCGTCGCCACGAACATTACTTCGGACAGGTCATATTCGACCTCGACATAATGGTCGACAAACGTGCTGTTCTGTTCTGGATCAAGCACTTCCAGCAACGCGGAAGACGGGTCGCCGCGCATATCCATACCCATCTTGTCCACTTCGTCCAGCAGGAACAGCGGGTTCTTCACCGCGACTTTGCTCATGTTCTGCAAAATCTTGCCCGGCATGGAACCGATATAGGTGCGGCGATGACCGCGAATCTCGGATTCATCACGCACACCGCCCAGCGACATGCGCACGAATTTTCTATTGGTGGCACGCGCTATGGACTGCCCCAGCGAGGTCTTGCCCACGCCAGGTGGACCCACCAGACAAAGGATGGGAGCCTTCATTTTGTCCATGCGTTGCTGCACGGCCAGATACTCGAGTATGCGTTCTTTTACCTTGTCCAGCCCGTAGTGATCTTCTTCCAGCACCACTTCGGCCTTTTTCAGGTCGGCACTGATCTTGGTCTTCTTCTTCCACGGCAAGCCAACCAGGACGTCGATATAGTTGCGCACCACGGTGGCTTCGGCCGACATCGGCGACATCAAACGCAGTTTCTTCAGTTCTGACTCTGCCTTGTTGCGTGCCTCTTTGGGCATATGCGCGGCTTTGATCTTCTTTTCCAGCTCATCGTAGTCAGTACCCTCTTCGCCGTCTCCGAGTTCTTTCTGAATCGCCTTGACCTGCTCGTTCAAATAATATTCGCGCTGACTCTTCTCCATCTGGCGTCTGACACGCCCGCGGATGCGCTTCTCGACCTGAAGAATGTCAATCTCACCCTCCAGCAGTCCCAGCAAATGTTCCAGGCGCTTGCGCACACCGAAGATTTCCAGCACTTCCTGCTTTTGCTCCAGTTTGAGCGGCAGATGGGCGGCTATGGTATCGGCCAGACGACCCGCATCATCAATGCCGGCCAGCGATGTCAGGATTTCCGGTGGAATTTTTTTGTTGAGTTTGACGTACTGGTCGAACTGGGCAATCAGCACGCGGCGCATCGCCTCGGATTCGCTGTCGGTTCCGTCCTCGGCAGGAACGATCTGCACTTCGGCATCAAAATGCGATTTGGCGTCATATACGCGCAGCACATTGGCCCGCTCCGTGCCTTCGACCAGCACCTTCACGGTGCCGTCAGGCAATTTCAGCATCTGCAGGATGTTGGCCATACTGCCGATGGCATAGAGATCATCCGTGCCCGGATCATCTTTGGTTGCGGACTTCTGCGCCACCAGCGCGATACTCTTGCCCGCCTCCATCGCCGTCTCCAGCGCCTTGATGGACTTGGAGCGACCGACGAATAGTGGAATCACCATATGCGGGAACACCACAACATCGCGCAAAGGCAGCAAAGGGTACAAGTTGCCTGCAATAGTGTTGGTAGTGCTTGGGATATCTTGTTCTAACATGGCAATAACCTTTTAGTTGGATTGAAGGTTAGATGGGGATAGCCGAAAATAATTCAAGCTGCCCCATCGGGGCAAGATACTAAAGAGCGGGCGGCAGGCAAAAATTAAGCCGCCATATGGGTATCCGCATAAATGATGATGGGCTTGATTTCCCCTGATGCACCTTCATCCAGCACCACCTTGCTGACATTATCCATCGAGGG
>DIYV01000133.1 GCA_002429165.1 Gallionella sp. UBA6045
GCCCGCGCGGCGGGCAGACCAACCATCTCGTTGAGCGCCTCGTCAACTCAGTACAATTACTCGGGTATCAATTCTCACGGCTCGCTGGTAGGCATCAATTTAAGCGTTCCGATCTTTTCAGGATATGCAACAACCTATCACGTGCGCTCCGCCGAGGCTCAGTTGGATACCAAAAATGCTCAATTTCAGCAGGTGCGCTTGCAAGTGGCGCTGGATGTCTGGACGGCTTATCAGAACCTCACCACCGCAACACAATCATTGCGCACCAGCGCCGATTTGCTCGATAGCGCGCAACAATCGGCACGCGTTGCGCTGGGCCGCTACAAGGCGGGCGTGGGCAGCATACTGGATGTGCTGAATGCGCAAAGCGCACTGGCCAGCGCGCGCCAGCAGCGCATACAATCGACCTTCAACTGGAATATCAGCCGCGCCTCGCTGGCCCAGGCCATGGGCAGTCTGGATGCAGGCCTGTTGCAAACCTTGTCGGACACCAGCATTCAAAAGTCCGGCGAAAATTCACCACAAAAAAATCAACCATGAAAAAAATATTCCGCTCTCCCCTTTCATTGATCGTTATAGGTGTCGCCGTCATCGCGGCCGGCACCGCCATTTATTGGCGACTATATGATGAAGCTCCGGTGCAATATCGTTCGCAAGCCGTGGAAAAAGGCGACATCAGCCAGACCGTATCGGCCAACGGCACGATCAATCCGGTGACACTGGTAAGCGTGGGCACACAGGTTTCCGGCACGGTTAAAAAACTCTATGTGGATTTCAACAGCAAGGTGCAAAAAGGTCAGATTTTGCTGGAACTCGATGATGCCCTGCTCGCCGCACAATTGAAGCAAAGTGAGGCGAATGTGAAAAATGTCCAGGCTTTGCTGGAGCTGGCGACTGAAAACGAAAAACGCACACGCAATTTGTTTGCGCTGGAATACGTGGCGCAACAGGATCTGGATACCGCAGTACAAGCGAAAAAATCGGCTGCGGCACAATTGCAATCGGCTCGCGCGCAATTGGAAAAGGACCGCGCCAACCTCGCCTATTCGGTGATACGTTCACCGGTTTCCGGCGTGGTGGTGGACAGGGAAGTGGATGTGGGGCAGACCGTCGCCGCCAGTTTGCAGACACCGACCCTGTTCAAGATCGCGCAGGACCTGTCCAAAATGCAGATCGATACCAATTTTGCCGAGGCAGATATCGGCGGCATCCGCGTTGGACAGGCAGTGCGCTTTACGGTGGATGCATTTGCGGATCAGCGTTTTAGAGGCGAAGTCAAACAAATACGCCTTAACCCGACCACTGTATCGAACGTAGTCACCTACGATGTGGTGGTCAATGTGGATAATCCGGAAAAGATTCTGTTACCCGGCATGACTGCTTATGTGAACATCGCGGTGGCCGAACGCAAGGATGTATTGATGGTTCCCAATGCGGCGCTGCGCTACAAACCGGCCAACAGCGAAATAATAAAGCTCCCGGCCAATGCAGGCCCTGCAGCCAGTCTGGGCAGTGATGCCCAGAAGAATGCCGGTAGCCGTCCCGGCGGTTCACCGGGTGGCAAACCCAAACATGACGCATTTTCCGGCAAGGTATATGTATTGGAAAACGGAAAATTGAAACCGGTCAGTGTGACGTTCGGCATTACCGACAACCGCAATACCGAAATCGCGGGCGGAGACCTGAAGGCGGGCGATCTGGTTGTCATTGGCGAAGCACAGGCAGCAAACCAGTCGCCAAGCTCAGGCGGCCGGCCGATGAGATTGTTCTGATGAGCGACACCGTTATCAGCATCGAAGCCCTGGACAAGTCGTACCAGACTTCTGCCGGCTCATTCCCCGCGCTCAAGGAAGTTACTCTCAGTATCGCTGCCGGTGAATTCGTCGCGATCATGGGACCGTCCGGTTCCGGCAAATCCACCTTCATGAATATCCTCGGCTGTCTCGACAAGCCCAGTGCCGGCCGCTATCTGCTGGACGGTCGTGATGTCGAAAATCTGGGCAAGGACGAACTGGCTTTGCTGCGCAACCGCACCATCGGCTTCGTGTTCCAGGGTTACAACCTGTTGCAGCGCATGTCGTTGCTGGACAATGTGGCACTGCCGCTGATCTATTGCGGCGAGGAGCACGAAGAACGCAATCAACGCGCGCATGAATTGCTCGCCAAGGTCGGGCTTGCAGATAAAGCGGCTTCCCTGCCCAACCAGATTTCCGGCGGTCAACAGCAACGCGTGGCGATCGCGCGTGCCCTGATCAACCACCCTCGCCTGATCCTCGCAGATGAACCCACCGGTAATCTGGACAGCCATACCAGCGAAGAGATCATGTCCTTGTTCGATGAGCTCAATCGCGAGGGCATCACCATCGTGCTGGTCACCCACGAAGAGGATATCGCACACCATGCGCAGCGGCAGGTACGTTTCCTTGACGGGCGTATCGTCAGCGACCAAGCCACACCGCGGGTAATGCCGCCGGTCACCGAAGCCGCCAAGTCTGGGGCTATACATACATTTAATGGAGTGGCGTCATGATGCTCGCAATGCTCGGCGA
>DIYV01000045.1:0-4135 GCA_002429165.1 Gallionella sp. UBA6045
GCCGCCAAGTCCTTCAGATAAAATGCGATCACGTGCGGCGCCAAATCCTGGGCGGCATTCTCGATTACCTGCGGGTAGTCGATCAGCTTCTGCAACAATGCCGTCTCGTAATCGCTGTCCAGCAGGCTTACATCCGCCAGCAGCAGAGTCTTGTGCTCGCCTTCCCATAGCGCCAGCACCGCGCTGATGCGGGCGTAGGCATACTGGATATAGTACACAGGGTTGTCGTTGCTCTTCGATTTTGCCAGATCAATATCGAATACCAGCTGGGAATCCGGATGGCGCGCCGCAAGAAAATAACGCGTCGCGTCGCATCCCACTTCGTCGATCAGGTCGCGCAGCGTAACGTAGCTGCCCGCGCGCTTGGAAATCTTCACTTCCTGTCCGTTGCGCAACACCGTCACCATCTGGTGCAACACATAATCCGGCCAGCTTTGCGGAATGCCTGCCTCCAGCGCCTGCAACCCAGCCCTTACCCGGGTGATCGTGCTGTGATGGTCGGCACCCTGCTCGTTGATGACACGCGTAAATCCGCGCCTCCACTTGTCCAGATGATAGGCAACGTCCGGCACGAAATAAGTGTAAGTGCCGTCGCTCTTGCGCATCACCCGGTCCTTGTCATCGCCGAAATCGGTGGTGCGCAGCCACAGCGCATCGCCCTGCTCATAGGTGTGGCCGCTGGCGATCAGCCTGTCGACCGTCTCCTTTACCTTGCCATCGGCGTACAAAGCCGATTCCAGCGAGAACACATCGAAATTCACACCGAAAGCACGCAGGTCGATGTCCTGTTCGCGGCGCAGATACGCAACTGCGAAATGACGGATCGCCTCGGCATCGTTCACGTTTCCGACCGCCTTTACATGCTGGTCATCCGCTTCCACCATTTCCTGCGCCATATAAGCTTCGGCGACATCCGCAATGTAGTCGCCGCGATAACCTTCTTCCGGCCAGGAAGGATGATCCGGCGTGATGCCCTTGCAGCGCAACTGAACCGAGCGCGTCAGGTTGTCGATCTGCACACCGGCATCGTTATAGTAAAACTCGCGCGTCACGTTCCAGCCTGCCGCGTGCAGCACGTTGCACAAACAATCGCCCACTGCCGCGCCGCGCCCGTGCCCCACGTGCAGCGGTCCGGTCGGATTTGCGGAAACGAATTCCACCCCCACCTTTCGTCCCGCACCGAGATGGATGTGGCCATAGCCCGCACCTGCCTGCAACACCCCGCGCACCACCTGTTGCTTGGCTGCAGTGGTGATGAACACATTGATGAAACCCGCCCCCGCGATCTCCATCTTGTCGATGACCTCGGATTCCGGCAACGCCGAGATCAGCGCATGCGCGATATCGCGCGGCGATTTGCGCAGCGGTTTGGCCAGCTGCATCGCCAGATTGCAGGCATAGTCGCCATGGGCTGCCAGCTTGGGCCTCTCGATGAGAATCTCGGTTTGTGTTGTGCCATTGTTTGCAAGCTCTGGAGCGACCTCGCGCAATGCCTGCGCGAATAATTCGGACAAATGGATTTTGAAATTGAAAACAGCAGACATGAAGCGGCACCATTCAGAGAGACGCGAATTATATCATTTCGACAATGGTGCATTAATCATGGTCTGAAAAGAACTTAAGACCCGAATGATTTGTCCGACGGCATCATCATGAAACACCGCCTGTTTTGACTGCCGACTTTGCTTGTTATTAAAAATTGCCCGGCAAGCATTACTCTATCGACAAAGGCGCAGCATCACTTTAAAATAGTTAGCAGACTAATTATTAGTAGGCAAATTAATAATGAAACCATTGGACGAACAATTCGCTGAATCGCTGCATCTGGTCGCGCATGCCTGGCGGATAGAGCTGGACCGGCGGCTGAGGCCATCGGGATTTTCCCATTCCCGCTGGCTGCTGCTGTTGCACCTGTCGCGCCACGACGGCTGCACACACCGCGAACTGGCGCAACACATGGGCATAGAAGCTGCAACACTTGTCAGGCAGGTTGACCACATGGAACACGAAGGACTGCTCAAACGCTGCGGCAGTGAAACCGACAGGCGGGTCAAGCATCTGCACCTGTCCGCTGCCGGCAAGAAAGCAGTTGAGCACATCCGCAGCAATGCGGCCGAACTGCGCAAAGAAATATTGTCCGGTTCCAGCAAGGAAGATATCGGCACTGCTCTCGATGTGCTGCACAGTATCCGCGACAAATTAACCGGGAATCAGTAGCCGAAGGAACACACAAATGGAATTTTTCAAAGCTCACAAAAGAAACATCCTGATCATGCTGGCGATTATCGTGCTGGCCGGCGGTGCTGCATACATCTACTACTCCGAGCTTACACGCAGCACCGAGAACGCTTATATAAACGCGGATGTGGTGAACGTGGCGGCACAGGTCTCGGGACGTGTCACAGCCGTATACATCAGGGACAACCAGCATGTGCACAAAGGCGATCCGCTGTTCGACATCGATCCGGAGCCGTTCGAAATCGCGTTGTCGCGTGCTCAGGCCGATCTGGCGCTCGCCAGACAGGCGGAACGCCAGGACAATGCGGAAATTTCCGTTGCCAGGGCGCAAGTAGACCAGGCCGAAAGCGATCTTGCCAATGCCCGCACCATCTATGCGCGCGACCAGGCACTGGTTGCGCAGCACTTCCTGTCGCAGCAATCCCTGGACGATGCGCATACCCGCCAGTTGTCGTTGCAGGCAGCGTTTGAGGAAGCGCGCGCCAAACTGGCCAAGGCGCTGTCAGTTCCGCAGGAGTCCGACAAGCGCGGCGACATTCTGAAAGCGCAGGCCGCGATCGAGCAGGCCAAGCTCGATCTGAAACACACCCATGTCATCGCGGCCCAGGACGGGCAACTCAGCAACGTCACGCTCGCGGCAGGCTCGCTGGTCGCCACCGGCCAGCCACAGTTTGCGCTGATCACCGACAACAGCTTCCACATCGATGCCAATTTCAAGGAAACCGAACTGCCGGGCATACATCCCGGCCAGAGCGTGGACATCAAGATCGACATGTATCCGGGCCAGCATTTCAAAGGTACGGTGCAAAGTCTGAGCGGCGGAACCGGCACGGCCTTTTCGCTGTTGCCGGCGCAGAATGCCACCGGCAACTGGGTGAAGATCGCTCAGCGCGTGCCGGTGCGCATCAAACTTGCCCCGACCGATGCCGATCATCCATTGCGCATCGGCGCAACGGCGACTGTGAGCGTACAACTAAAATAGCATCGTCATGAACAGCAACCGTGTTTTGACCGGCTCCGCCGTGATGGCCGCGACCATCATGCAGGTGCTGGACACCACCATCATCAATGTCGCGCTGCCCAATATGGCCGGACAGCTCGATGCCACACCGGACAACATCAGCTGGGTGCTCACTTCCTACCTGATCGCCTCGGCGATCTTCATGCCACTCACCGGTTTCATCACCGACCGCATCGGGCAGAAACGCTTTTTGCTGATCAGCATCGCCGGGTTCGTCATCACTTCCGCGCTGTGCGGCATGGCAACAAGCCTCGCGCAGATGGTGCTGTTCCGTTTCCTGCAAGGCGTGTTTGGCGCGGCGCTGGTGCCGCTGTCGCAATCCATCATGTTGCAGATATTTCCCGGCGAGCAGCGCGGCAAAGCAATGGCGATCTGGGCGATGGGTGTCATGGTTGCGCCGATATTGGGGCCGACGCTGGGTGGCTGGTTGACCGAATATATCAGCTGGCGCTGGACGTTCTACATCAACCTGCCGGTCGGCATCGCGTCTTTCGTCCTCGCGATGCGCTACGTGCACGATACGCCCACGCGCGCAAGGCGCATGGACTGGAAGGGTTTCGCGACGCTGGCATTGGGTATAGGCGCGCTGCAACTGGTGCTGGATCGCGGCAACCAGGACGACTGGTTCAGTTCGCAGACGCTGGTTTTTGCTGCCATCGCCGCGACGATCTCGTTTATCTTCTTCATCATTTACTCGCTCACCGGCAAGCACCACCCGCTGTTCGACTTGCGCATCTTCAAGGACCGCAACTTTCTGGTCGCCAGCCTGATCATGACCACCATCGGCATAGGTTTCTTCGGCGGCATGGTGCTGCAATCGCTGTTCCTGCAAAACTTCCTCGGCTATCCCACCTTTGAGGCCGGGTTGTACATGGC
>DIYV01000045.1:4288-5438 GCA_002429165.1 Gallionella sp. UBA6045
GCAAAATTCTGCCGCGCAATTTCATCCTCGTCGGCATCTTCTGCAGCATCGCCGGAAATTATCTGATGACCAGCTTCACATCCGAGATGACCGCGAATGACCTGCTTGTGCCTATGATCCTGCAAGGCATGGGCATGGGGCTGGTGTTCGTGCCGATCTCCACGCTCGCCTTCACCACCCTGCCCAAAGAGATCGCGGCCGAAGCTGCCGGCATCTACAGCCTGATCCGCGCACTCGGTTCATCGCTCGGCATCTCGATACTTATCACTTATTTTTCGCGCGACACTCAGCAGAACTGGAGCCTGCTGCGCGGCGCGATCAACCCATACAACGAAGCGCTGCACAACTATCTCGCCCCGCTGCATCTGGGCACGAATGACCCGCAAGGCATACACCTCGCCGCGCAAGCCGTGCTGCATCAGGCCCAGAACATCGGTTACATAAACAGTTTCTGGTTCGCCACGATCAACTTCGTGCTGATGCTTCCGTTGCTGTTGCTGCTGCGCAGTCCGGCCAAAGGCACTCCCGCACAGTTACAGGTCGGCCCGGATTAGAAACCTTGATTAGGAACATTAGCAGCTTTGCAGCCCTGGAGACGGGATCAGGCTTTTCTACATTCGTGGTCGACTTGTTCGGACAGGCTCGACAGACTGGTTACGGTGATTGTCGGCTCGATTCCCCACGGATCGAATAATGCATCCGGCGAGCGCTTGACCCATGCCGCCCGCATGCCGGAAGAAACAGCCCCGATCACGTCGAACGGATTGCTTGATACCAGCCATGCATCAGATCCCATGGCGCCTGCCCTTCTTAAAAAATGACTGTATACGCCGGGGTTGGGTTTGTAGGACTTCATTTCATCGGTGCTGACCACCCCGATGAAATATTCCCTGATGCAGGCATTCTTTAACAATGTTTCCACCGCATCGGCGCTGCCGTTGGAGAACGCAAACATTCTATAACCGGATTTCCTTGCCCGATCCAACCCTGCTTCTACGTCATCGAACGCAGGCAATGTTCTGTACGCGGCCAAAATTTCTTCCTTGTCCCTCTGTCTGAATGAAACATTAAAAAAGGAAACCGTGTAATCGAAAGCATTGCCGGTACATACGGCAAAGTTTTCATAATTCTGCATCAACCCCCGGCGGAA
>DIYV01000045.1:5762-9877 GCA_002429165.1 Gallionella sp. UBA6045
TTGCCAACAAATTTTTCCAGCGTAACGATGATGCCATGGGTATCTATCAGGGTTCCATAGACATCAAATCCAAGCGTAATTGCCATATAAATCTCCAGTTATCGATTATGCATAACGGTCCATCTGACAGCGTTCAGATACTGCCATCGCCATTTCTGATTTTGTCGCAAGTTATGCGCCGGTTTTCCGGGTGACCGCAATGAACAGCCAGACGATGGCCAATGGCAGGAGCAGAACCAGCAGGAACGGAAACGCAAATCCCGCCATGATGAGCCCGACGATGATCACGCCGCCCAGGATAAAAATGCCGATTCCGGCAAACACAAAGAGCAGGAAAATCGCCGCGCAGAACAGCGCGATCAGGCCAATGATCAGGCCTGCTGCTCCAATTGCGCCCCTGAGCGGCCCGATCAGTTCCTGGCCGTTGATGATGATTCTTGTAGACCCCGCCTCAAAAAACAATCCCCATGCGACGATGGCCAGCATCACGAATGCAAGTACGACTGCCGCTTTCCTGGCCATATCAAGGCTCCTTGGGTTGGGTATGCAATCCTGACAGGCAGCTATAGTCCTATGGCAGCCTTCCGCAAACAGGTTTGCATGCTAATCGGCCGCAGGCAAACGGATTGAGTACTGCCCGGACTTCTCGTCGCGAGCCAGCACGACCAGCTTGTGCCGCTGCGCATCCTCCATCAATTCCTTGAATGAGCGATAGCCGTAATACGATTCGGTGAAGCCGGGCTTGCGTCGCTGCATGGTCGGCTTGACCATCGAGCCCCAGATTTTTTCGTCCGAGCCTCGCTCCGAAATCAACCCCTCGACGGTTTCAACCAGGAAATCCATAGCTTCCTGGCGCTTGTCTTCCTCGCCCTTTGTTTCGGTTGGTTTCGCTGTTCCGGCTTTTACCTTGGGCGGGGCTTTTTTGGCGGCTTGTTTCTTTTTCGCTTCCTGCTCGCGCACCAGATCGTCATAGAAAATGAACTCGTCGCAGTTGGCACTCAACAAATCAGAGGTCGAGTCCTTCACGCCGATGCCGATCACGTATTTGTTGTTCTCGCGCAGCTTGGAAACCAGCGGCGAGAAATCCGAGTCGCCGCTTATGATGACGAAGGTATCCACGTGGGCTTTGGTATAGCAAAGGTCGAGCGCGTCCACGACCATGCGGATGTCAGCCGAGTTCTTGCCCGACTGGCGCACATGAGGGATCTCGATCAGCTCGAAGGCCGCTTCGTGCATCGTTGCCTTGAATTCCTTGTAACGCTCCCAGTCGCAATAGGCTTTTTTGACCACAATACTGCCCTTGAGCAGCAGGCGTTCCAGCACCTTCTTGATATCGAACTGCGCGTATTTGGCGTCGCGCACGCCCAGCGCCACGTTCTCGAAATCGCAGAACAGTGCCATGTTGGTGATTTCAGGTTGAGCGGCCATATGTGTCTCCTTTAATTTTTACCCGCATGTGAATGGCTACACAACCTTGCCGGGATTCATCAGCCCGTGCGGGTCGAGGGCCTGCTTGATGGTGCGCATCAATTCCAGTTCCAGCGGGTCTTTGTGTTCACGCAAGGCTGCGCGCTTGAGTTGACCTACCCCATGTTCGGCACTGATGCTGCCATTCAGTTCCCGCACCACCGCGTATACCAGCTTGTTCACCGCCGCTTCCTGCAGCGAAATGAATTCCTGGTTCTGCATGGCGTCCAGCATCGAGATGTTGTAATGGATGTTGCCATCGCCCATATGCCCGAAGGCGACGATACGAATGCCCGGGAAGGCCTGTTGCAATCCGGTATCGGCCCGAGAAATGAATTCAGCGATACGGCTGACCGGAACCGACACATCGTGTTTGATGCTCAATCCCTCGCGTTTTTGCGCCTCGCTGATATTCTTGCGCAATTTCCACCATTGCTCGGCATGATCACTGTCGGAAGTAATAGCCAATTCGGCAATGCCGGCACCGAAAGATCGCAGCGCCTCGCGCAAGGCCTCATCCAACGGTGCAGACAGCACGTCGGCCAATTGGGTGATGACGATCCACCCATGTTTGTCTGTGAACGGTTCGCGCGTTTCGGGTATGTGCTTGAACACCAGATCGAGGCTGGAGCGTGAGATGATCTCGAAGGCGCTAATCCTGTCACCGCAGTTTGCGCGCAGATGGGCCAGCAGCGCGACAGCGACAGCCGGGTCGCGCACCGCCACGCACGCCGTCGCCTCGGTCTGCGGACGGGGAAACAATTTAAGCACGGCGGCCGTTATGATGCCCAGCGTGCCTTCCGCACCCATGAACAGATGCTTCAGATCATAGCCGGAGTTGTCCTTGCGCAGGCTGCGCAGACCGTTCCAGACGCGTCCATCCGGCAACACCACTTCCAGCCCGAGCACCAAGTCGCGCGCGTTGCCGTAGCGCAGCACATTGATGCCGCCGGCATTGGTCGACAAATTGCCGCCGATCTCGCAGAATTTTTGTGTGGCGGTCAACCCCAGCGGAAAAAATCGGTTGCTATTCTCGGCAGCCCCGCGCACATCGGCCAGCTTGCAGCCGGCCTCGACGGTCATGGTGTAATTTTCAGGATCGATGTCGCGAATCCGGTTCATGCGCGACAGGTTCAACACAATTTGTTCGCCTTGCGCCAGCGGCACACTGGCCCCGCACAAACTGGTATTTCCCCCCTGCGGAACGATGGCAATTTGACTGGCGGCACACAACCTCACCACCTCGGCGACCTGCCCTGTACTGGATGGAAACACCACCGCAAGCGCGTCGCCCGAATAACGTCCGCGCCAGTCGGTACAATAAGGCGCAGCCGGCTCGCCCGCCAGCACGGCATCGTTGCCAACAATGGCGGTCAATAAGTCAATCAGATTTTTTTGCATCAGCGCAATTCGCGGGGTGAGTCAGTCTCTGGCATGTGTTCAATATATACCGACTTCATCATAGCCGACTTCAGGCTACGCGAACAATCATCTCGCGGGGTAACCGCGCCGGGTTACCCCAAATGCGATAGCGAACTTATTTTGCCAAGCCGGCAATATATTCCGCCATTTCCTTGATTTCGGCGTTATTTGCGCCCATTCCCCTTGGCGGCATATTGGTGAATTTCCAGCCAAACGCACCGCCCTTGGTGATATTCGCTTCCATTTTAGCCACCGCGCCAGGGACTCCTTTGTATTTTTTGGAAATATCCATAAATGACGGGCCAACGATTTTTTTGTCGAGGGCGTGGCACATATTGCATTTGGATTTCCCGGCCGCCGGCTCTGCTGCCAGTGCAGTTCCAGAAATGACCAGGCTTGCTGCTACGATCATGCATGGGATTATTGATTTCATTTTCTGCTCCTTTTGGTTAATGAATAAAGATGAAACTTGCGACAAGTGATTAATTTTAGGAACTCACTACTCTACTCGTTTAACATCATACACGCTGATACCCGGCGCACACTTCAGTTGAATCATCCATCCGATTTTCGCGGAAGATGGGCGCGCAAGGAACTTAGTGTTTCCGCCAGAACGGAATAGCGTTCAAAGAACTCCTGGGTATGTTTCAAATCATCTTCTTTACTGGCAGCTTCATCGCCTCCAGAATGAAGCATGACCATGCGCAAGGCGTCGGTCAACTGGTCGTGAAATTTGGAAACTTCCTCGTCTGAAGAAAATGCCAGCATGGTATTTTTTGAGTTGTATTTCATTATTCTGATTGTGCCTGATGATTATCCGGTTTATGTCATGCCAAAACCACGTTGCTATTTTGAAACCAAACTTGCCTGCATGTCCATCCGATGTTGCTCTAGTGCTCACCATCCCCGACTCGTTCATAGTCGGCATTCTTCATTCCCCGTGGCAGAGCAGGCCGTGGTTCCGGTATAAGCGGGTTAAATCTTTCTATTTGCACTGTATGCGGGTTATGACATTCAGTGCATACCCACCATCTTTTCTTGCCGCCCTTAACCCATGAACCTATCCGCTTTCCGTGTATTCCTGCCCTCCAGTCGATGTAATTCTCGCCATGGCAACTACCGCATAATTTTTGCGGTTGGTTGAAACTTATCTCGTTTCCCTCGCGATCAACGAGTTTGTTGCGGTTTTTTGCGCTGTGACAATCGAGACACCATATTGCTCCGCG
>DIYV01000037.1:0-298 GCA_002429165.1 Gallionella sp. UBA6045
GCATTAACACATCCATCAGTCCTTTGCTTAGCGCAATCCGTGAGTGACAGCAAGTAGCAAGTAGCCTGGGTTGAGCGACAGCGAAACCCAAGGTTCGCGGCATCCGCGACCCAGGGAACGACATGGGGACGTAGCCCAATTGATTTTGTGAGGCTCCGTCCCTGAAGCATCCGTTCAAAACCCCATTGCATTCTCCGGGTTGTGCCTCGTCCCCAAGGTCCGCATGGGAAGACGGTCGAAGTATTTACCCATTGAAGCGGGATATGCTACATCGCGCAAATGGATAATGAATTCAAAG
>DIYV01000037.1:441-4132 GCA_002429165.1 Gallionella sp. UBA6045
GGGTGGGGCAGGTTGCTGTCTTCCGCGCCGATGATCCACACGCAGTCGAACTCAAGCCCTTTGCTGCCATGAAGTGTTGAGAGAACCACACCGGTTACGGTATCGCCGTTGTCGATTAGTCTCGTCAGGGTATTCAGGCGCTGCGCCAACGTGCCTTTAAGCCGCGCAATGGTGTTGGCCAGCATTTTAAGGAGGCCGCCACTGCCGGATTTTGCGCGCTCCGCCAGCCAGTTCGATGCCGCATAGACGGCAAGCGAAACATTACCCGCCTCGATTTGTTGCCGCCATTCACAAATACCACGCTTCGCGCTCTCGATGATCTTGATCGAGCGCTCATCGTCGCTGCCGGACAAGTGCGCCAGAATCATTCCCAGCATCCGGTCGCAGGTCTTGTGAGGATGATCCAGATTGAGCAATTCAGAATTGATGCCGCTCATCGACAAGGCGTTGGCCATCCCGGTCCAGTTGTCGGATTGCAAGCTCTTGAGCAGCCCGACCAACGCGCTGCCGGCAATCCCATCCCAAACTGAGCGCCCACCAGCCAGACGGTAGGCGATGCCATCGGCCAACAACTTTGCCTCCACGAATTCCAGCAGGCTATTGGTTCTGGCCAGAATCGCCCAGGACTGTCCCGTGGATTCCTTAATCGCAGTGGCGACGCGACCCGCCTCATCGAAGCGGTCGGCGACGCGGTGGATTTTGATGCTACCGATTGAGGTTCGGGCAGATCGGATCGACTTGTTGGCGCGGTTCTGGTTGTGTGCAATAAGGGTGGCCGCGTGTGCCAGGATGTTGGGTGCGCACCGGTAATTGACGGGTAGGGTGATTTCCTGGGATACCAGCAGTTGGGAAACACGCCGCATCCCTTCGTAACCGAGCGCATTGCGGAATGAGTACAGGCTCTGGTCGTCATCACCAACGATCGTGATTTCGACACCGGCCTTGCCGTGTTCGATCACCCATTGAGCCTGCACCTCATCGGCGTCCTGGAACTCATCGGCCAACAACCACTTGATCGAGAGCGGCTTGATGCTCTCATCCCGTATGCCGTTCACGACAGTCAGAAGTATGTCCGAGAAGTCCATACAGCGTTCCGTGGCCAGCAAGCATTGATAAGCGTGGTACACATCCTCAATGGCAATATCCACGAATGCGGGTTCGCCCAGCTTTGATTTGGCGCGATCGATGGCCGACAGCACTTCCTCGAATGGTGCGCGGCATTTGTACTGCGAGTAGCACCGCCTCAACAAGCCCATGCGCTCGCCGTCCGATAGCAATTTGATACCGGACAAGGGCTTCAGGCGGCGTAGCTGCGACAGTGCAACCGAGTGGAACGTGCCGACCGAAAGGCGCTGCGTCTCGCGTTCCCCGCATAATTGCAGGATGCGCGTCTTTAGTTCGGCGGCGGCGTCTCGGGTAAACGTGACGGCGCACAGCCGTCCTGTTTTGTTTTCGGAGAGAAGTCGGGCTGCGCGCATGGAGAGCACGCGGGTCTTACCCGACCCCGGGCAAGCCAGAATAGAGCAATGCCCTTCGGCGTTGACTGCTCTGGCTTGGTGGTGGTTCAGCTCGATCAACTGGCGACCGGCTCGGCGGGTTCGGTTGCGGCAGCTTTCTTTGTGCGCTTTGGTTTGACCGCGACAGCTTCACCGGCTTTTTCTTCAGACGCCTCGCTGTTTAACGCTTCGCTGTGTAATGCCTGCGCTGCCTCGCTGTGTAACGCATCATCCGCCTCTATCGCCGTGTTTTTCGCATGGGCCCGGAAAGCGCGGTTGGTGATGGATCTGATTTCAGCGGCCACGCCAATGGCTTTTCTGCGCCACTGTCTTTCCAGGCCAGACTTTGCATCGTCGGCGATAAAGCCCGCGAACCAGGCTGAATGAACGAGGCAGATCAGCTCATCGAGTTCGACGATGATTTGCAGATACTGCGCGGCTTTGTTGCATGTCAACCGGGCTTGAACCTGCGCCGCATTGGTGTAGTTGAGCTTGCCCATTTCAATGCCATTGTCATCGGCGATCTTTTTGATTCGCGCCGATTCCCCACGAAGAGCAGCCATCGCTTTGTTGAGCAAATGTTCGACACTTCCGTTCACAGCCATCATGTCGCTTTGGTCCTTGATGAGCGCCGGCAATACGGAACTCAAGTTGCGCATCGACACGGCACACTCATCGAAAGCCGCCTCATAAACCAGTTGAGCGGGTGTTGTGTTCAAGGACACTGTTTTCAGGACGTATGGATTACTGAATTCCACCTTGCGTTTTACGGGTTGCTTCTCCGCTTTCTTTGTTGCCGTTTTCTCTGCCATGTTCGTTCCCCTGATGTTGGTTGGATGGGTATTGCGAGCATGACTTTGCCTGTTCAATCAGAAAAATTCTTCAAATTGCCGTTCAAATTTGGACGGCAATTCGAGGATTTTTCTTTCTGCTCGCCAAATAATCCGCACACGTTCCACAGGCGCACTACAGCACGCAAGGCGCAATGGCCTGACCGAATCGGAGATTCAGAGCCGTGCCACAGCCGCTTTGCAGATGATTTCCGGTTGCGGGGCGAATTCGGGTGAGTTGCTCTGTAGTACGTCTGTGGATGTTCTGGTTTTTCATTACATGAGGAGAATGCTGTGCAAATAGTCGGATTGGATATTGGTTACTCGAACTTGAAGGTGGCCTTTGGCAAGGCAGGCGAAGAACCCGCCCTGGTAAGTCGCCCGGCAGGTGCGGCGCCGTCAGAGCATATCGGACAACAGATTATGTCCACCCGGGCAGAGGATCCGTTGCGCGTGCTGGTGGACGGCAGGGAGTTCGTTGCCGGTTGCAGCCATGACCGCCTCGAAAATTGGGCGCGGGAGTTGCACAAAGACTACACATCGACCGATTCGTACCGCGCACTGTTCAACGCCGGACTCCTGATGACCGGCATGACAGAGATCGATCGCGTGGTGACTGGATTGCCGACCAGCCAGTATTTTGACGAAGGGTTGCGCAAGCGCCTCGCCAAAACCATGGAGGGCGAGCACCAGGTTACCCCCAAAAAGAAAATCGTCGTCAAAGACGTGAAAATCGTCCCCCAGCCGCTCGGCGGGTTTGCCGACTACCTCCATCATCTCGGAGATCCATCTCAAGTCGAAGATGCCAGTGTATTGGTTGTCGATCCGGGCTTCTTTTCGGTTGACTGGGTGTTGCTGGTCAATGGCGAGTTCAAGCGCGCATCGTCCGGAACCAGCCTCGATGCGACGTCGGTCATCCTGGATGAGGCGAGTGCGCTGATCGGCAAAGACCACGGCAGCGGTCCGGGACGAAGCAGGATGGAGAACGCGGTGCGCTCCGGACGCAACACGGTGTCGGTCTTCGGTACCCATGTGGACATCACGCCCTATCTGGCCGCCGCATCTGCCACTGTCGGACATATTGTGGCCTCGCAACTGAAAGCCTCGCTGCGCAAGGAAGAATCCGAGGTTGATGCGATCGTGATGGTGGGCGGGGGTGCGCCATTGTTCGAACACGCAATCAAAGCAGCTTTCGACAAGACCCCTCTGACGATCGCTCAAGACTCTGTGTTCGCTAATGCGCGGGGCTTCTGGCGCGGCGGAGAGGCGTGATGTCCGGTAATCGTTGGGGGGAGTTATGCGAATAACCATCAACTATTTCGAGGGTTATCCGGAACTGGAAGCGGAACTGGCAAAGTATTCGCC
>DIYV01000130.1:0-3037 GCA_002429165.1 Gallionella sp. UBA6045
GCGCTCACCGGCAGAAGATCGCCGCGTCCGGACATGATCTCGGCGGTAACCTTGCGCACGAATTCCGGCGCAAATGCGGGCACCGCTTCCGGCATCTCGTGGGTGCTGCTGACCGTGTCGGGGATATCCACCTTGTGCAGGTTGGCAACGGTCTCGTCGATCGCCTTCCAGTTGGCTTCGACCACCGCACTGCCCTTCTTGCTGTAGGATTTTTTGGCGGCGAGCTTGATCTTCTCGATCGCCACATCGCGCGGCAGCACCCCGGATATCGCAAAGAAACAGGTCTGCATGATGGTGTTGATGCGGTTGCCCATGCCGGTTTGTTTGGCAATGACATAGGCATCGATCACGTAGAATTCGATCTTCTTGGCAATGATCTGCTGCTGCATCCTGCGCGTCAGGGTATCCCACACCCTGTCCGGTGGTGTTGCCGTATTGACCAGGAACACCGCGCCCTCGGCTGCATGGTCCAGCAGTTCGTAGCGCTCCAGAAATACCGGCTGATGGCAGCCGATGAAATTCGCCTCGTTGTCGGCGATCAGGTACGGGGATTGTATTGGTCTGGGCGAGAAGCGCAGGTGCGAGATGGTCGCGGCGCCTGCCTTCTTCGAGTCGTAGACGAAATAGCCCTGGCCGTAGAGTTCGGTTTCCTCGCCCATGATCTTGATGGTGTTCTTGTTGGCACCCACCGTGCCGTCCGAGCCCAGGCCGTAGAACATGCAGCACAACACGCCCTGACCGGTGTCGGTGCGGAAATTTTCATCCCAATCCAGGCTGGAGTGGCTCAGGTCGTCGTAGATGCCGATCGTGAAATGGTTCTTCGGCTGATCCTTGTTCAGTTCGTCGAATACCCCCTTGACCATGCCCGGCGTGAATTCCTTGGAAGAAAGTCCATAGCGCCCTCCCACCACACGCGGCAGGCCGGTGAACTTGCCCGTGCCGCCGGTATAGGCTTCACTGATTGCCGTCACCACATCCTTGTAGAGCGGCTCGCCGTCTGAGCCCGGCTCCTTGGTCCTGTCCAGCACGGCGATGCGTTTCGCCGTGGCGGGAATGATCCTGAGCAACTCGTCTGCCGCAAACGGGCGGTACAGGCGCACCTTCACCACGCCCACCTTCTCGCCATGATGATTGAGGTGATCGACCACTTCCTCCACTGCTTCCGCGCCGGAACCCATCAGCACGATTACCCGGTCGGCATCCGGCGCACCGGCATATTCGTAAAGATGGTACTGGCGTCCGGTCAGGCCGGCGAACTTGTCCATGGTGCGCTGCACGATCCCGGGCATGCGCTGGTAAAACGGGTTGACCGACTCGCGCGCCTGGAAATAGACGTCCGGGTTTTGCGACGTGCCGCGTATGAAAGGATGGTCCGGCGTCAGCGCGCGGGTGCGATGCGCAAACACCAGTTGGTCGTCTATCATTTCGCGCACCACTGCAACCGGGACCTGCTCGACCTTGGCCACTTCGTGCGAAGTGCGGAAACCGTCAAAGAAATGCAGGATAGGCACGCGCGCTTCCAGCGTCGCCGCCTGCGCGATCAGCGCCAGGTCCATCGCCTCCTGCACCGAATTGGAAACGAGATAGGCGAAGCCCGTCGAACGAGCCGCCATCACGTCGCCGTGGTCGCCGAAGATCGACAGGCCCTGGGCCGCCAGCGAACGCGCCGCGACGTGCATCACGAAGGGCGTGAGCTCGCCGGCGATCTTGTACATATTGGGGATCATCAGCAGCAGGCCCTGCGATGCGGTAAAGGTAGTCGCGAGGGAACCGGTTTGCAACGCGCCGTGTATCGCCCCGGCCGCACCGCCCTCGCTCTGCATCTCGATCACTTCGGGAACGGTACCCCAGAGATTCTTCAGGCCCTGGGACGACCATGCGTCGGAATATTCACCCATAGGCGAAGAGGGAGTGATCGGAAAAATCGCGATCACCTCGTTGGTCATGTGGGCGATATAGGCGGCGGCTTCGTTGCCGTCGATCGTAACCATGCGCGCTTGATTCATCCAACACCTCTCCAGCAATCTTACCTAGAAGTTCATGCTCAACAGCATATACCTTTTCGCATTGCCATGCTTTGGCGAGCACATCAAATTCAAGCACGGTTTGATTGCGAAAAATGAAGGGGTGATCCCTGCTCAGGATTGTTTTGGATTGCGCTGGGCAGGATTACGCTGATCGGGGCGCAGGTGCGGCCCCAGCATTTCTTCGGCGGTATCGCCATCCACCGGCTTGCCGGCGGCATCCACCAGCGGCTGGTCGGAATCGTTCCAGCCGCGCACGCCGCTCTTGAGCGAGACCACGCTGGTGTAACCCATCTGCCGCATCACGTCGGCAACCAGCGCGGAACGGTAACCGGAGCGGCAGATCACCACAATATCCAGCCCGCGTCCGGCGGCAAGCAACGGCAGGGTCTCGTCGAAATCCCATTCGCAGGATTGTTCCAGTATCCCGCGCGGCACGTTGATCGCGCCGGGAATATGCAGCGCGGCATACTCTGCCGGTTCGCGCACATCGAGCAGCACAAGCCCACTGCCCGCGGCCAGCTGCTTGCTCAGGTCCCAGGGCTGGATCTCGTTCACGCGCGTGAGCGCATCGGCGACAAGATCGGTGTAGCGTTTCATGCGGGCTCCTTCACAAACAAGGCAATGGACTCGACATGCGAGGTATGCGGAAACATGTTCATCCCCCCCGCCGATTTCAGCACGTAGCCGCGCTGCACCAGTTCGGCGGCATCGCGTGCCAGTGTGCCCGGGTTGCAGGAAACGTAAACGATCCGGAGCGGGGCATTTTCGCCGCCAAGGGACTTCACCAGTTCCAGCGCACCGTCACGCGGCGGGTCGATCAGCAGCTTGTCGAATCGGCCAAGACTGAAATAAGCATCCGCGGTGATCGCAAACAGGTTCATCGCGGCAAATTTCGCATTGCCGGCCAGGCCATTCAATTCGGCATTCTGTCTGGCGCGCGCCACCAAAGTTTCGCTGCCCTCGATGCCCAGCACCTGCGCACCGCTGCGCGCGATCGGCAGCGTGAAGTT
>DIYV01000130.1:3361-3913 GCA_002429165.1 Gallionella sp. UBA6045
GATCATCACCCGGTTCAGCGCGCTGTTCACCTGGGTGAACTCGCTCGGCGCGAACGGCATGGTGATGCCGAATTCCGGCAGGCTGTAACTGAGCGCCGGCGCATCGAGCGGGTGGAACGGTGCGATGGTGTCGTAACCCCCGGTTTGCAGCCAGAACTGGATACCGTGCTTGTCGGCAAAGGTGCGCAGCGCGGTTTCATCTTCACTGCTGGGCGTATCCATCACGCGCAAAACCAGCACATCGACATGCTCGCCCACCGCCACTTCGATCTGCGGCACGCGATCGCGTATCGACAGGCCGCTCACCAGTTCGGCCAGCAACGGCAACAGCCTGGCGATCTTCGGCACGAGGATCTCGCAGTGCTGCATGTCTGCGACAAAACTGCTGCGCTTCTCGTGAAAACCGACCAGCGTCTTGCCTTTCTTGATCACATGCCTGACCGAAAGCCGCGCGCGCTCCCGATAACCCCAGGCCTGACCGTAGATCGGGCGCAATATGGTTTCCGCCCTGACCTTGCCGATATGCCACAGGCTGTCTTCGAGGATGCGCTG
>DIYV01000130.1:4268-15976 GCA_002429165.1 Gallionella sp. UBA6045
TCGAACGAGGGCTTTTTGCGGTACGAGGAATAGCTCACCACTTCGCCGGTCAGCGCGCCCTCGATGAAGATCACCTTGCCTTCGATGCGCGCAACGCCGCGGCCTTCCTGGTCGAGTGATTCGATGATGACGGAGTTTTGCTGCGGTTTGTTTTCAGACATAAAGGAAACTTTCATCACGTGTAGGAGCGGGCCATGCCAGCGAATCTCAGAATGGCAATCGCGGGCATGGCCCGCTCCTACAGGGAGGTTATTTTGCGGCCGGCCATGCAGCCAGGAATTCCTTCCAGTGCGGCTGGTCGAGCTTGCCCAATTCGGTGCGCACCAGATCGCATTCTTTCTTGTAGCGTGCCTTCGTCAACACACCGCGCATCAACTGGAAACGCGCAAACACCAGATAAGTGTTTGCCACATCGGTCTCACAATAGTTGCGGATCTCGTCCAATTTTCCCAGCTGATATGCTTCCCACACCTTGCTGCCGTCCATGCCCAGTTTGCCGGGAAAGCCGATCAGTTTGGCCAGCTCGTCCAGCGGGGCGTTGGCGCGACCGCTATACATCGCCAGCAGGTCCATCAGGTCGAGATGGCGCGAGTGATAACGGCTGATGTAGTTGTTCCACTTGAATTCCTTGTCGTCCTCGCCCATGTCCCAGTAACGCGCACACTGAACGCCGTGGATCAGGCCGCGATAATGCAGCACCGGCAGATCGAAGCCACTGCCGTTCCACGACACGATTTGCGGGGTGTATTTGTCGATACCGTCGAAGAAGCGCTGGATGATGGAGCCCTCATCCTCATGCAAATCGCCCAGCGACCAGACCTTGAAGTTGTCGCCCTCGCGCAGCGCGCAGGAGATCGCCACGACGCGTTGCAGATGATGCGGCATGAAGTCGCTGCCGGTTTTCTGGCGGCGCAACTGGAAGGCCATTTCGGCCACTTCCGCATCGCTGACGCGCGCATCCAGTTCATGCAGTGTGCGCAGTCCGGCAATATCGGGCACGGTTTCGATGTCAAAGACAAGAGTGGGATTCATGGGATGATTGCCGTCGTTATTTCATTGGGGGAGAATTGTTGCACAAACAGTCCGGCCATGGGCCCGGACTGTGAGTCCGCGCAGCACGCGAACGTCATGTACAAGTAAGCCGACGGGTTCAACGTGTCCATGCATGAACCCCGGACCTTCCCCGGGAGTTCCGTGATGGAAACTCCTGCTTCTCCGTTTTACCTAGGCGTAGTTCTTTGCCACGAAACCCCAGTTCACCAGATGATTCAGGAAGGTCTCGACGAACTTTGGACGCATGTTGCGATAGTCGATGTAATAGGCGTGCTCCCAAACGTCCACGCACAGCAGGGCTTTATCGGCTGTGGTCAACGGTGTTCCGGCCGCGCCCATGTTGACAATATCCAGGCTGCCGTCGGCCTTCTTTACCAGCCATGTCCAGCCGGAACCGAAGTTGCTCACCGCAGATGTCTGGAATGCCTTCTTGAAGTCATCGAGGCTGCCCCACTTCTTGTTGATCGCAGCGGCCAATGCCCCGCTCGGTGCACCACCGCCATTCGGCTTCATGCAATTCCAGAAGAAAGTGTGGTTCGACACCTGTGCTGCATTGTTGTAAATGCCGCCGGCAGGCGCCTTTTTGATGATCGCTTCCAGATCGAGTTTCTCGTACTCGGTGCCCTTGATCAGGTTGTTCAGGTTGGTGACATAAGCCTGGTGGTGCTTGGCATAATGGTATTCGAAGGTTTCCTTGGACATGTGCGGTTGCAGCGCGTCCATTGCATAGGGTAGTGCAGGCAGGGTGTGTTCCATTTCTATTCTCCTTAGAATTACATGAATCGGATGGGGGAGTTTGATTCTAGCCAATCGTCACTCGACAATCAATGATTGATCCGGATTAGATGCAATGAGACCATAGGCCTGCAATGGTCTTGTCGGAAGATATGCTGGGGAGTGCAAGCAGTGGCATGATCATTCCAGCGAACGGCCCACGGCAGGCCGGCTTGATGCGAACGTCGGGCATTGGAAAAATAGATGAGCATCTGGTTCACAAAAAATCTCGGTGATGCGATGCTGGCAGGAGAGTCGTTGGAGCATATCAAAACGCTTTTCTTGTCAGCATACAAACAGTCTGAGAACGCCAACGAAATGGCCCTGTTCTTTCGTCACGAATCGGAAGGACGTCTCCACTGTGAGGTCAAAATCTACTTCCCCCCCTGCATCGGCTTTTGTGGCGCAAGCGGTTGATGCGATCCCCTGCAACAAGCCCTCGCCAGACGGTTTGGGCTTGCTGGCCGGTTCGGAAGCATCCTGGTCTGTTTTGTTTCCATGAAATGATGTTAAATTCCAGCGACACCAGCTATCGTGCCGGGCAATGAGCCGCAACCGGGTGCTCTGCGGCCGGTTGCCGGTTTTCACGTTACCTACAATTAAAGGAATAACAATGAACAGCGAAAAATACAAAGCGGGGATGGCGGTAAGACGGGAGGTTCTCGGCGACGAGCATGTCGACAGGGCGATTGCCGGTGCCACTGATTTTACGAAACCATTGCAGGACATGGTTACAGAAAATTGCTGGGGCGAAATATGGACGCGGGGTGTGCTAACCAGGCAGACACGAAGTCTGATAACCATCGCAACCCTGGCTGCACTCAAGGCGCCGACAGAGTTAAAAGGTCATGTTCTTGGTGCCTTGCGCAACGGCTGTACGGCGGAAGAAATCCAGGAAGTTCTGCTTCAGTCCACAGTCTATTGCGGGGTCCCGTCAGGCATCGAGGCTTTCAGGGCGGCAAAAGAGGTTATTGAAAACTGGCAAAAAACTGCCCGGGGCTAGCAACAAGGCAGGGGTCAGAAAGCCGGCCCATTCAACGAGTATGATGTGGTCAATCCGCTTCACGGATACAGGCCGCGCCGGTCGCGCGCTGCCAGTACACGGGTGCAGGCTATGATGAAGGCGGCAGTGCGCAGTGAGACCTTTCGTTCGACGGCCAGTTCGGCTACTGCATGAAACGCAGCTGACATGATGTTTTCCAGCCGGGCATAGATTTCCTGCTCTGTCCAGAAATAATTCGAGAAATCCTGCACCCATTCGAAATAGCTGACCGTCACGCCACCGGCGTTGGCAATCACATCGGGTACCACCGTGATGCCGCGTGCAGCGAGTACATCGTCTGCTTCGGGCAGTGTCGGGCCGTTGGCCCCCTCGACGATGATTTTGGTGTCGAGGCGTTCCGCAAGCGCTGCATCGATCTGCCCCTCTAGCGCTGCAGGTATCAGGTAGTCGCTGGGCACCAGCCAGAAATCATCCGCACTGATAACTTCCACGCCCGGCATGTCGACGAGTCGGCCGCCGTCTTTAACACCTGCGATGGCAGCCTCGACATCGATACCGGCAGGATTGGCCACGCTGCCGCTGGCGTCCTGGAGCGCAACGATACGCGCGCCGGCAACAGCAAAACTTTGCGCGGTCACCGATCCCACATTGCCGAAGCCCTGCACCACCACGCGGGCATCCTTGATGGCCACCCCCTGCAGCAAACCTGCTTCGCGCGCCGTAACAAAAACACCGCGTCCGGTCGCTTCGCGACGACCCAGGCTGCCGCCCAGACTGATAGGCTTGCCGGTCACGACACCGGACACCGTGACGCCCTGATTGACGGAATAGGTATCCATCATCCATGCCATGGTCTGTTCGTTGGTGCCGACATCCGGTGCCGGAATATCCTTGTTCGGGCCGATAAGCATGCCGATCTCCGAGGTATAGCGGCGCGTCAGACGCTCCAGCTCCGCAGTCGACAGCGATGCAGGATCTACCCTTACCCCCCCTTTCGCGCCGCCGAAGGGCAAGTTCAAAGCAGCACATTTGATGGTCATCCAGCCTGACAGCGCCATGACTTCATTCATGGACACGTTAGGATGAAATCGCACGCCGCCCTTGCCGGGGCCGCGCGAAAGATTGTGATGGACCCGATAGCCCTCGAAATGCGCCAGCGTACCGTCATCGCGACGGATCGGTATATCGACATTCAGCACTCTTTTCGGATGTTTCAACGTTTCCAGCCAGTAGCCGAGTTGCCCGAGGTGCGGCGCCACACGGTCGATCTGCTCGATGAAGCTGGCCCAGGGCTGGGGCTTTGCAGGGTCGAGAAAAGACAGCATCTTGTCAGTCGTGGCAACAGTCATCATTTCTTTCCCCTCATCTAGCCGGCAGGGCTTAGTATTAACTTCCTCGCAATGCCGAATGAATATATCCGGCTATGCAGCATCGCCCGAATCAGCACGCGCACGGACACTTTCGGCTGTCTGCCCAAACAGGATTTTCTTGCTTTCTTCGGTCATCGCAGGTTGCCCGGAATACGGTTGGGCTTTTGCATAGGCGCTAACCGTGGCCGGTCGATTGCCGATTGCTTCGAACCAGCGTTTAACGTTTGGAAATTCGTCCAGATTCTGTTGTTGGGCCTTCCAGGATACGATCCATGGGTAGGCAGCGATATCCGCAATCGTGTAATCATCGCCCGCAATGAACTTCCGTCCGGCCAGCCGGCGATCGAGCACACCATACAGGCGGTTGGTCTCCTTCACGTAACGGTCGATCGCGTAGGGAATCTTTTCTGGCGCATAGTTGGAGAAGTGATGGTTCTGCCCGGCCATCGGGCCCAGACCGCCAACCTGCCAGCACAACCATTCCAGAACTGTCTTGCGGCCACGCAGATCGTTGGGCAACAGCTTCCCCGTTTTCTCGGCCAGATAAACCAGTATTGCGCCCGACTCGAATACCGGCAGGGCATCGCCCCCGTCCGATGGAGCGTGATCGACGATCGCGGGCATCTTGTTATTGGGGCTGATCTTGAGAAAATCGGGCTTGAATTGATCCCCCGCGCCTATGTTTACCGGGATGATCCGGTACTCGAGCCCGGATTCTTCCAGGAACAGGGTAATCTTGTGGCCGTTTGGAGTGGGCCAATAATAAAGATCAATCATTGCGGCTCCCTTTTTACATTGAGAAGTAAAAACCAGGGCACGTCACGAGATACCGCCGAGCATATCCGGCAACCGTTCCAACCTGTTAAAAACCGGATCAGGTGGATCGAACAAACCCCTGTGTCTCGCGGTCGATTATGGGCTGATTACAGGTTTTTGTCATCGCTTTGATTGCATCACATCACCCATGACTGCCCGGCACAAACCAGACTAGACTTCGCTCAACACCCCATCCGCAAACAGCAGCGCGCAGCGGATTTTCTTTCCTGCGTACACTGATTGCATCGCGTTTTGATATTCCGTCATCTGTGCACGGTACGGTGCGAGGTCGGCAGTTTCGCCGGTCTTGTAATCCAGCACCCACACTTCATCGTCGTACTCGACCAGACGGTCGATGCGCTTCATTTCGCCAGCCGCATTGACATAGGGCATTTCATTGCTTGCACTGAGGTAGAACTGCGGGTCGAAGAAACGTTGCAGCGATGCATCAGCAAGCAATGCCCGGGCCTGTTGCCAAAGGGTGTTCATCTCGCCGTCCGGGATGCCGCACTGTGCCTGAAGCACAGCCTTGTCTGCGGCAGTATTGGGCGGGGCCAACTGTTGCAGCAATGCGTGCAGCCAGGTGCCGCGCTGCTGTTCCGGCGTGATGCGCAAGGCCCGTTTTCCGGTCGGGAACGGGCGCAGCAATGCGGCATCCACGTTCACGGGTGATTTTTCCTGCTCGGCGACAACGCTGCCCGCCGCGGCCAGCAGCGGATTTGCATCCCGCTCCACGACATGCGCGATTCGACCATACCAGGAAGTTTCTGCGGGTTCGCCGTTGCCGCTGACCAGCAGCGCCTGTTTGGCGCGCGTCATCGCAACATACAGCAGGTTCATTTCTTCGCGCCGCGCATAGGCCTCGTCGGCATCGAAATAGCGCGCGCGCTTCGCGCCGTGTCCGCGCTTGTCGCTGAACAGGGAAAAATGCGAGGGACGCGGTGCGTTGGGCTGCCAGTCGAGCAGCACGCTGTAACTGTCGGTTTTGCTCTGCGTATCGTTGGCATCCAGCAGCCACACGATGGGCGCTTCCAGTCCCTTGGCCTCATGCACGGTGTAGATGCGCAACGCGTTGCCGACCTCGCCCACCCTGCCCTCGTCCGGCGATTCGTTTTCCGCCGCGCGCAATTCGCGGAGTTCGGCAAGGAAACGCGGCAGGCTGGGGTAGCGCCCGGCATCCACGTTGAGCGCGATCTCCATGAAGGCCTGCAGATTGGCGCGCACTGTTTCTTGAAGCTCGGCAGGCAGTGCCGCCGCATAGCGATGCAGCAAATCACCCTCGAAATAGATGCGGTCAAGCAGGTCGTGCACCGGCAGCTTGTCGGCCTGCGCCAGCCAGCCTTGCAGCAGGCCATGGGCGCGCAGTAGTTGCGGCGAGGCTGCGCCGTTTCCGACAACATATTTCAGGCGCGCCCACCAACGCAACCCCTCCCCGGCCCTCCCCTTGTCATAACCAGCGACTTGGCTATCGTTTTTTGATAGCTTTGTCGAATGGCTAGTAGTTCCATCAGGGGAGGGTGCATACATCATGCCACTATCGCCAACTTTCTCCCTCCCTGACAAGGGAGGGTTGGGGAGGGTTGGGGTTTCCGCAATTTGCATCAACTCTTCATCACTGCAGGAAAAAATCGGCGAGCGCAATGCCTGCGCCAGTTCCAGATCGGCGAATGGGGTGATCAGGAAAGTCAGCAGCGCCTGGATGTCTTCCGCTTCCAGCGTGTCGAGCAGGCCGCCGCGCCGCGAAGTCAGGAACGGGATATGGCGCGTGCGCAGGGCGTGCTCGTACACGCGCAGGTGCAGGCGCTTGCGCACCAGCACCATGATGTCGCGGTATTCGGCGCGGCGCAGTTTGCCGTCATCCAGCACGCTCCAGTTCGCGACGATGTCAGCGATAAGCGCGGCGAACTGCTCCGCTTCGAGCTCGCGTGCTCCGCTCTGTTCTTCGCTGCGCGGCGTGGTGAGCGGGTTGCGCAAGGACAGTCGCCCATCCGGCAACAACTCTGTCTCGGTATTTTCCAATGCAGCCAAGGGCAGCACTTCGACGTGGCCGGGCAAGTCCCGGTGATGGGCGATGTGTTCTTCGAAATCCGCAAAGCCGTCGGGATGCTCTGAAAACACGCTGTTCACCGCGTCCAGCACCGCCGGCGCATTGCGCCGCGTCTCGTTCTGGGTCAGATAATGCGCGCCGAACTCCTGCTGCAGAAATTCGCGTACTACGCCGAACAGGCGCGCATCGGCGCGTCGGAAACGGTAGATGGATTGCTTGGGATCGCCCACCACGAAAACCGTGGGTCGCGAGTCCACGGCGGCCGATGCGTCGAACCACGATTGCAGTATCTGCCACTGCAGCGGGTTGGTGTCCTGGAATTCGTCCAGCAGCACATGGCGGTAGCGGCTGTCCAGCTTGTATTGCATATACTCGGCGCAATCGCCCTGGTTGAGCATGCGGCACACCTGCCATTCAAGATCGGTGAAATCCATCTGCTGCTGGCGCAGTTTCAATTCCTGGTAATGTCCCAGCAGCGCCGCGCCGCAATGCAGCGCGGCCCGGTTCATGCGCAACGCTGCCAGTTCGGTCAGGGCATCGCGCACGGCCTGCAGCTTGTCGAACAACTTGTCGCGCGCGTGCAGGAAGCTTTCCGCATTCTGCTTTTTGGTCGGCTTGAAGCTGCGCGGCTCATCGGCCTGGGTATAAAGCGCGCACGACAATGCCGCAAAGCGCTGGTGGGGATCGCTCAACTCCCAGGCCACCTGTATTTCGTTTGCCTTGTTGCACTGCGTATCCGTGCCCGTTGCCAGCACTTGCGCAAAAGCCAGTACGGCAGCCTGTAGCGACGCATCGGTACATGCATCGGCGATCGGGTCTGCATCCGCATCCACTTCAAGTTCGTTTTGCAACTGCTCAGTTGCCCATGCCACCGCATCGTTCCGACCCTGGGTGTATGCCCACCACTCGGCACGCTTGTATACAAAATTTTCCAGCAGCGCACGCGTGCTGTGCAAACCATATTCGCCGAACAGCCATTGCATGAACTGCGCGGTTTCGCCTTCGGGCACGACACGCAGACTGTCGGCAAATGCCTGCCACGCTTCTTCGCGCAACGCCGAGGTACGCTCCAGCAATTGCATGCCGACCGGCACGCCGGCATTCAGCGGTGCGCGCTGGATGATCTGCATGAACCAGCCGTGAAAGGTGCTGATGGTGATGGCCGGTTGTGCCAGCAACGCATCGCGATACAGGCCGCGCGCTTTTGCCAGCAGCGCATCGTCGATCTCATCCACAGCGCGCTCGCGCAAAAACTCTCTAACGATATTGTCATCCCGCACCGCGAGCAGATGCAGCCACTCGTGCAGGCGCGCCTGCATCTCCTGTGCCGCCTTGCGCGTGAAAGTGATCGCGAGTATCTCGCCGGGCGGTACGCCGGCCAGCAGCAGGCGCACGATGCGCGACACCAGCAGCCAGGTCTTGCCGCTGCCGGCACAGGCTTCGACGACGACACTGTGTTGGGGATCGAGAGCGGTGCGGTTATCCATTACCCTGCACTCCAGTCATTCTTGCGGCACAGTCCGCGCATCTCGCAATAGACACATGCCTCATCCACTCCGTGCGCGGGCATGGCCGCGCCGTTGCGCAACTGCGCGAACACCGCCGACAGCCGCTCGATGTTGGCCTGCGCGAGCTCAGGCACATCCTGCGGCGGCGCGACAGTGACCACCTTTTCCTTTTCGATGCTGATGAAGGCTGCCTCGCCGGCCTCGTATACATGGGCGTAGCAGGCCAGTTGCACATCCTCGCCCGCTTCCCTGAGCTTGTTGCGCAGGCGGGTCGCATCCATCATCTTGTAGTCCAGTACCCGCAAGGGGTACGCCGGTGGGTTCCCCGCCGCCAAGCGGCGACCCTCTCGCAGTACCCGCGCCGAACCATCCGGCTGGCCATCCACGCGGTCGATGCGCCCGTGCAGGGTCAGTTCATCGGTCAACGGTATCTCGAACGGCACCTCGCCATTCCGGTAGTGCCAGCCCTCCGCTTCGCTTTTCTGCTGCGCGTCCAGATAGGCCGGGATCGCCTGTTGCCAGCGCAGCAACCAGGCGCGCGCCAGATAGTCGCGTTCCACCGCGGGGGCAAAAACCTCGCTGCTGATGCGCTGCAATGCCTCTTCCAAAACGGCGCGCGTGTGTTCGCCCAGCACCGGAAACTGTTGATGGAAACGATGCAGGATGTCATGTGCCCATTCGCCGTAATCGCGCTTCTCGACGCCCTCGCGCACTTCGTCCAGTTCGTTGAGGCGCAGCATGTGCCGCGCATAGTATTGATACGGGCAGGCGACCAGACTGTTGTAGCCGCTGGCTGAAATCCGGCCTGGGACCAGGCTGCGCAACGGGACGGGCGAGGGCATGGCAGAACGGTCCGGCATTGAAAATTCGGCAGCGCGTACCTGCGCACCTGCCAGCATTCCCGCCAGCTCTTTGTCTGCCAGATCGTCTCCGTAAGCCAGCTGATGCAGTGCGCGCAGCATTTCAAAATGGGGGCTCAGCAGATTCATTTCGCCGCTTTTGCTGGCTTGCCAAGTGGCCAGTATGGTGTCGTTCATGGCCAGCAGCGCAAGCAGGTCATCGCGCTGCTGCGCCAGATTCACTTCCCGCGTGGGCAGACCGAGCGTGGCACGCACCGCATCGTTGAACCACACACTGCCGTTGTCGATACTCGGCAAGTGGGCTGCATCGCTGCCGAGCAGCAGCACTGCATCAAAATTGCGCCAGCGCGTGGCGGCCAGGTGGGTGAGCAGCACCGTGCTGTCGATACTGCTGTCGCGGAAGGTGTGCGCATCCAGCTGCTGCGCCAGCCAGTGCCGCCATTCGGCGCGACTGAAACGCGTGTTGTCCGCCGCCAGTTCCTGCCGCCAGGTTTGCAGAGCCTGCAACAACTGCACGCCCGCCGCATCTGCTGACAGGCCCTGCAACACACCGAGTATGGACAGGCTGTCATCCAGCGCGCGCAGCCAGCCGGCCAGCGTGTCGCTGTTCCTGCGCAATGTATCCGCCGCCTGGCGCAGCCGCACCAGCGCCGTTTCCACCTCCGCCTCGCCGTGTGCCAGATCAAGAAAGGCATCGAGGTGCGAAGCCACACCGTGTTTGCGCACCAGTTGTTCGAGCTGATAAACGGCCTGCTTGCGCGTACTCGCTTCCTGATCGGCAAAGATGAACGGCGACTTGAGCAGGTCGAGCAGATCCTGAAAATAAAAATCGCTTTGCAGCGCATCCAGCCAGCGCATCAGCACCGTGCTCACCGCCAGCGTGGAAAACGTCCAGCCGGTCTCGTCGCTCACCAGCACGCCGGCGCGTTCCAGCAATGCGCGCACGCGGCGCGCCACCAGGCGATTCTGCGCGACGAGCGCGATGTTCCGTTTGCCCGCCAGCAGCCAGCGCCGCACCTGCACCTCGGCGGCACGCGCTTCCTGTTCAAGACTGTGCGCGCCGAACAGACGCAGGCGATGGGATAATGCGGCTTCCGGTTGTTGTTTCAGCAGTGCTGCGTCGCTGCGCAGATCGGCGCTTTCCGCAGCATGTTGCAACGAGCGCGACAGCAGCGCGCAGGCCGGCGCATCGGTCACCATCTTGCGCAGATCAAATACCGTGACGGGGACGCGCGCGCGGCAGGCTTCCAGAAAATGCGCTTCCGGTGCTGCGAGATCCGAGGTCAGCAACAGGTACAGCGGCTTATCCACCCTCTGCGACAACTGTGCCAGCCGCTGCTGATAGGCGCGCACGCTATCCAATTCTCCGGCCAATTCTCCGGCCAGTTCGCCGCCCCCCGCCATCGCGTACCAAAGTTCATGCACCACACGCGCCTCGAACTGCATCGCTTGTCCGCTGCGCGCCCGGTAAGCCTCGGCAAGTTGTTCCGCAAATTCGGTTTCGGATTCCGGCAGCGCAACATGATGGCGGGTCAGATCGTCCATCAAACCAAGCAATTCGCGCGACAGGCTCCACAGATCTGCATCGGCAAACCAGCGCCGCTCGCGCAACGCCTGGTACAAGGCAGTGATGCGCTGCGTGTCTGGCTGGATTGGCATGGCTAGCGGAACCGATTGCGCCCAGTCACTGAGCGTGACCATCTGCGGCAGTAATAAGGCAGGCAGATTGGCCGCGACGCTTAAAGCTTGCGCCAGCGGCTGGGCAACGTGGTAATTGGGTAGCAATACGATGACATCGCGCAAATCAGGCGGTGCATTTTGTGCAAGGATGCTGCGCGCGACGGTGTCAAAAAAAACAGCGGCCGCTATTTGCGTGCCGCTGTTTTTTAGTTGTTCCATTATTTGAGACTGTGCTGCTTAACAGCAGGATGTTGAAAAACGTAGCGAGAGGCGATCAGGCAAGGCGGAAATCGGCGAGAAAGCGGAATTTACATAAAGTATATCGCTTCGCGGCCCAGCATTTCGAGCCGGTTTCCAACGCAGCATCATCGCGTCGCATAACCAATGACTTGCCCAGCGTCTTTTGTTGGGTTAGTCAGATGGCTAGTAGTCATATCAGAGTTTTGCAACACCCTGTCAGCGCTCGAGGAGCTTCAGCTTATCCTTAACCTTGGCCCACTCGTCGGCATCGGCCGGAGGATCGATCTTTTCGACGATGACTTTCCAGGTTTTGGACAGTTCGGCATTCAGTGCGATGAAATGATGCTGGCTCTCAGG
>DIYV01000090.1:0-14405 GCA_002429165.1 Gallionella sp. UBA6045
TGGATCATCGCTTCCGGCACGGGGCATGCCCGTTATGCCCATAAAATACTGATGCTGGATGGCAACATCCGGGCCGATGCCGGCCTGATCAATCAGCCGGTCACCGATCGTCCCAGCCTTGCCGAAGACGTGCATATCATCGGCAAGGAACCTGCCAGCCGGGCAGGGCCGCCGACCAGGGTGAATGCCATACTGGATTTGGGCGACCACTTCTATATACGCGCAGCGGGATTCGAGGGGCGTTTGGCCGGTCAGCTCAATATGCACGGCGAACCCGGCGAACTGATGCACGTGAGCGGCAGTATCGCGGCGCAGGACGCGGTGTTCAATGCCTATGGTCAGAGCTTGCAGGTAGAACGCGGTATAGTCAATTTTCAGGGGCCGCTGGATGATCCCGGGTTGAACATCCTCGCTGTGCGCACGGGTCTGGCTGTCGAAGCGGGGGTCGAAGTAACCGGCACGGTGCGTCACCCGGCAGTGCGTCTGGTATCCACACCCAACGTGCCGGATACGGAAAAATTGTCATGGATCGTATTGGGGCGTGTGCCGGATACCAGCGGGGTCGATTCTGCTTTGCTGCTTGCTGCCGCCGGCAGCATACTGGGCGGGCAGTCCAGCGGGCAACTGGGCAAGTCACTGGGCATCGATGAGATTTCCCTGAGCCAGCAGACAGGAACGGATTCCCAGCCGATTCAGAAATTGACTGTTGGCAAGCAGTTGTCTGCGCGAGCCCGCATCAGTTACGAACAAAGCCTGAACGAAGTTGGCAGAGTGACCATATTTACCTACACGCTGACCCCGCGCATCTCTATTGTCACCCGCACCGGCACAGAGGATGCGCTGGACATATTTTATACCTTCCGTTTCTACTGACCACGAATGGTGTCTTGAGGTTTTAACGGATGCGACCTTTGCCGGAGGGGAGGCCGTTCATTGAAATTTCTAATGGCCGTGCCGTGCTTTAAGGCCATGCGATACATGTGTCAAAACCCCGGCTTTTTCAGTTTGGCATCTCTCTTGCTTTGCTTCTCATGGAGACATCGATACGGGATGCGCTTGCGTTATAATCTGTGCTTTCCTGCATCGCTACTTTAGATTTTTTGCCTAGTATTTAAACCATTATTAAAATCATGGAAAAAAGCACCACCTATATTTTGCAGGTTCGGCCAAAGATTCCAGCCCGTCTGGCGCGTCTCGAGGAGCTCGCAAACAATCTTTGGTACAGTTGGGACCGACCCACTCGGGCGTTGTTTGCGCGCCTGCATCCGGGTTTGTGGAAAGCTACCGGGCAAAGCCCTAAAGCATTTTTGAAGCGAGTGGATGAACAGCGCCTGCTGGAGGCGTCGGAAGACCAGACATTCATCGGCAATCTGAACCGTGTATTGGCGGCCTACGATACCTACCACGATCATTATTTGCCTGCCAGCGGCTCGGACTGGCTGCGCAAGGATGATCTGGTCGCCTACTTCTGTGCCGAATTCGGTTTTCACGAAAGCTTTCCCATTTACTCGGGTGGCCTGGGCATTCTGGCGGGTGACCACTGCAAGGCTGCGAGCGATTTGCGCCTGCCATTTATCGGTGTCGGTTTGTTGTATCGCCAAGGCTATTTCCACCAAACCATAGACGGCGATGGCAACCAGATCGCCACCAACAGCGATTCGAATTTTGAAGACCTGCCCATCGCTCCGGCAATGCTCGCGGACGGTTCGGAAGCCTGCACGTCGGTGGATTTGCCGGGCCGCAAACTTAATATCAAGATCTGGCAAGCCAGGATCGGGCACATCACGCTGTATCTGCTGGATACCGACCTGGCGAGCAATAGCCCGCATGACCGCGATATCACACACCGCCTGTATGGAGGCGACAAGGTGATGCGTATGGAGCAGGAAATCGTGCTGGGCATCGGCGGGGTGCGTGCGTTGCAAGTATTGGGGTTGAAACCGACCGTTTGGCACATCAACGAAGGCCACGCGGCATTTCTCGTACTGGAACGGATTCGTCAAAAGATCATTGAAGAAAATCTGGATTTCGCATCGGCGCTTGAACATGTTGCGGTCAACACCGTATTCACCACGCATACGCCGGTACCCGCCGGACATGACCATTTCAACGAAAGCATGGTGCAGACATACTTCGAACACTACTACCCGGAGATCAAGCTGAGCCGCGAGAAATTTCTGGAACTGGGAAGCGCCACGGATAGTCCGGATTTCAATATGACCGCATTGGCCATACACGGCTCTCGTTTTCACAATGGCGTATCGCGTATCCATGGCCAGGTGTCAGCAAATATTTGCGGAGCTTTGTGGTCGGAAATCGATGCCATCGAAAACCCGATGACCTATATCACCAATGGCGTGCATGCACCGACCTTCCTGGCGTCTGAGTGGATAGAAGTGCTTGAACGCCAGCTCGGGTTGGAATGGAGCGCCCGCATGAACGACGTGGATTTCTGGGAACGGGTCCGAAATATTCCTGATCACCTGTTCTGGAGTGTGCGCCAGTCGCTGAAAGCCAAAATGTTGAATATGGTGCGCGATCGCATCAGCGCCCAGCACTTCCGCAATCACGGCTCCGAGGCGCATCTGGATCGCCTGCTCAAGTATGTCAACCCGGAAAATCCTAACATCCTGACTGTCGGTTTCGCGCGCCGCTTTGCCACCTACAAGCGTGCCACCATGTTGTTTGGCGATCTCGATTGGCTGCGCGAAATCCTGCACAACCCGGAACGCCCGGCGGTCTTCATCTTTGCCGGCAAAGCACATCCGGCAGACATACCCGGACAGGATCTGATACGCCGCATCACCCAGATTTCCAGGATGCCTGAATTCATCGGCAAGGTCCTGATGGTGGAAGGTTACGATCTTGCCCTGTCACGCAAACTGGTTTCCGGTGTTGACGTCTGGTTGAACAACCCGTTATATCCGCTTGAAGCAAGCGGCACCTCCGGCATGAAGGCCGGGATGAATGGCACGATCAACCTGTCGGTACTGGACGGCTGGTGGGGCGAGAGCTACGACGGCAAGAACGGTTGGGCGATCAAACCGGTCTCGGAATCGTTGAGCGAAGAAGTTCGCACACGAGAGGAAACCCGCACACTTTATGAATTGTTGCAGGACCAGGTCGTCCCTCTTTACTACGATCATGGCAAGTTGGGTTTCTCGGCCAACTGGGTCAAGATGGCCAAACACTCGATGGCGACCATCATGCCACGCTTCAATTCCAAGCGCATGGTAGGCGAATATCTTGCCAAATGTTACCTGCCGGCCAGCCAGCAACATCGTCTTTACAAACAAAACCAATACGAAAATTCCCACCTCGTTGCCGAATGGAAAGCGCGTGTGCGTCACGCCTGGTCGGGTGTAGCGCTGCATCGTCTGGATACCGAGCGGATGGAAATCATTTACGGCGAAAGTTTACGTTTTGAAGTCGGGGTCAAACTGGATGGACTCAATCCTGACGACGTGGTGGTAGAGCTGTTGATCGGTTTGCTTACAAAACGTGAAAAATTACAGAGTGCACGCCGTTACCGTTTCGAAGCCACAGGCTTGATGACCGAAGCCGGGGAGAACATATTTGCCCTGGAAGTGCAACCAGAGCAATGCGGCAAGCTGGAATACCATATTCGTACTTACCCATACCATGAGATGCTTACCCATCCGTTCGAGATGGGGATGATGCGCTGGCTGTAAATACAACGACATCACGGCATCAATAATCGCCTGGAAATCCCTGGCAAAGGACAGGCTCACTGGCAGCGTCAGTAACAACACCCCCGCTCATCACGTTGTGTGAGTGGTATTGAAAGAAATATTGAGATGGCCGAATTAAGAGTCCTGTTTGCAACTTCCGAAATTGCTCCTTTGATCAAGACCGGCGGATTAGCAGATGTCAGCGGCGCGTTGCCATCTGCATTGCGTGCGATCGGTGTGGATGTGCGCGTGCTGGTGCCGGGTTATAACCAGGTCATCGAACAGATGGCGCAACACCATATCGTGGCAGCTTTCGATGACTTGCCGGGTTTTCCCATGGCTCGACTATTGTCCGGAACGATGGCTAATGGTGTTCCGCTGCTGGTACTGGACTGTCCGGTTCTTTACCAGCGCGAGGGGGGACCTTATCAGACTGCCCAGGGTGAAGACTGGGCCGACAACGCAATGCGTTTCGGCATGCTCTCCAAAGTGGCCGCTGTGCTGGGTAGCGACGCATCGCCGCTGGAATGGCATCCCGACCTGGTGCATTGCAACGACTGGCAAACCGGTTTGACACCCGCATATTTACATTTCGCACCGGGTGCAGTGCACAGCGTCATCGCCATCCACAATCTGGCTTTTCAAGGCAATTTCCCGGCAGAGACAGTACAGCAACTCCACTTGCCAGTGTCTTGTTTTAGCATTGACGGCGTAGAATTTTATGGCAACATGTCGTTCCTTAAAGCGGGCTTGTTCTACGCCGATCACATCATCACCGTCAGCCCGAATTACGCGGCAGAGATTCAGCAGGAGGAGCTCGGTTTCGGTATGCAGGGTTTGCTGAGCACCCGCCATGATAGCCTCACCGGCATACTCAACGGTATCGACACGGATGAGTGGAACCCGGCGACCGACCCGTATCTCGCCAAGCCCTACAGCAGCGCAAACATGACCGGCAAGGCCGCCAACAAGAATGCGCTACAAAGGAAAATGGGCTTGAGTATCGAGCCGAACGTGCCCTTGCTTGGTGTGGTCAGCCGCTTCACGGAGCAGAAGGGGCTGGATCTGTTGTTGGAGATCGCACCGCTGCTGAGCGAATTGCCTGTCCAACTGGCCATGCTGGGTAGCGGTGATGCCGGGATGCAGAAGACCGCGCGTGACCTGTCCCATCTCTATCCCGGCAAGATTGGCGTGCATATCGGCTTCAGCGAGGAACTCTCGCACCAGATCGAGGCGGGAGCGGACATGTTCGTCATGCCGTCCCGCTTTGAACCCTGTGGGCTGAACCAGTTATACAGTCAACGTTACGGTACGCCGCCGATCGTGCATGCGACTGGCGGATTGGCCGATTCGGTCGTGGATTGCACCACGGAATCGCTCAACGAAGGCAATGCCAGCGGCTTTGCATTCATCGAAATGACCGCCGAAAACCTGTATGCCACGATACAACGCGCTGTCGGTCTTTACCATGACCGGCCCAAATGGAACACGCTGCGCATAAACTGCATGGCCAAGGACTTCAGTTGGGAAACCAGTGCCGCAGCTTATCGCGCGGTGTACCTGAAAGTGTTGGGACGGCAAGGATAGCGGAGCAGCTGGCATTAATATTGCCTTCACAGATATCCGTCAATTATGACGATGAAACCCGTTCCAGACTGACAGATCTCTTTAATTGAATCGAAAAACTGATGACAGACAAACAAGTAATCGAAAGTACTCCAAAAGACACGCTCACCGAACTGCCTGCACTGGGCATGGATCCGGACAATATCGCGGCGGATTTTCGGCGTTATTACAGCCACACGCTCGGGCGTGACAAAAACTGCAAATCCGTTCATTACCTGTATACAGCGCTGGCTTATACGCAACGTGACCGGCTGATGGAGCGATGGAAAAACACTCATTACGCCTACGATGAAAGCGACTGCAAGCGAGCTTACTATCTGTCGCTGGAATTCCTGATGGGCAGGGCGCTCGGCAATGCCATGCTCAACCTGGGCATCCAGGATGAAACCACGCGTGCGATGTACGATCTCGGCATCGAACTGGAAGAAATCGCGGAACGCGAACAGGATGCGGGGCTGGGCAATGGCGGCCTGGGCCGGCTGGCAGCCTGCTTCCTCGATAGCTGCGCCACCTTGCAGTTGCCGGTTACAGGCTACGGCATCCGTTACGAATACGGGATGTTCCGCCAGCATATCCAAAACGGAAACCAGGTCGAGGAACCCGACCACTGGTTGAGAGACGGCAATCCATGGGAACTGGAACGTCCAGAGTTCACCCAGCGGGTTCGCTACGGCGGTTACACCGAGCGCTATCACAGTCATAACGGAGAATTGTGCGTACGCTGGGTGGGCACTCGAAATGTGCTGGCCGTGCCCTATGATGTACCCGTGCCGGGTTACCGCAACGGGACGGTGAATACCTTGCGGCTATGGCATGCGGCCGCGACGGACGAATTTGACCTGGGCGAATTCAATGCAGGGAGCTATACCGAATCCGTCGCCGCCAAAAACGATGCCGAGCATATCACCATGGTGCTCTACCCGAATGATGCCAGTGAAAACGGCAAGGAATTGCGCCTGCGCCAGCAGTATTTTCTGGCTTCCGCGAGTCTTCAGGATATATTGCGTGACTGGATAGACCGGCACGGCAAGGACTTCACCGACTTTGCGGCCAAAAACCACTTACAGCTAAACGACACCCACCCGACCTGCGTCGTGCCGGAACTGATGCGTCTGCTGATCGATGAACAGGAATTGTCATGGGACCAGGCCTGGGCGATTACCAGCCACACGGTTGCCTACACCAATCACACTTTGTTGCCGGAAGCATTGGAAAAGTGGCCGGTGCGGATATTCGGCAGTCTGTTGCCGCGCCTGCTCGAGATCGTCATGGAAATCAATGCGCGCTATCTGACACAGATATCACGGCGGTGGCCGGGAGACACGGATCGCCTGAGGCGCATGTCCATCATCGAGGAAGGGGCAGAATCCCAGGTAAGGATGGCCTACCTGGCCATCGTCGCTAGTTTTTCCGTGAATGGTGTCGCAGCGCTGCATTCACAATTGCTCGAACAAACGTTGTTCCACGATTTTTATCAGTTGTGGCCCCTTAAGTTCAACAACAAAACCAATGGCGTCACCCAGCGCCGCTGGCTCGCCTGGGCTAACCCGTCGCTCGGCAAATTGATCACCGAAAAGATCGGAGACGGCTGGATCACCGATCTCGCCCAGTTGAAGCGGCTCGCTCCTTATGCCGGCGATCCGGCATTCAGAGAACAATGGTACGAAGCGCATCAAACCAACAAAGCGCGCCTTGCCACGCTGGTAGAGCAGGATTGCGGCGTTACCTTCGATACCCGCGCGCTGTTCGATGTCCAGGTCAAACGCATCCATGAATACAAGCGCCAGTTATTGAATGTCCTGCATGTCATCCATCTCTATGACCGCATCAAACGCGGCGACACCGCCAACTGGACGCCGCGCTGCGTGCTGATCGGCGGCAAGGCGGCTCCCGGATATGTGATGGCAAAGAACATCATCAAGCTGGTGTGCAATGTCGCGAATGTCATCAACAGTGATCCTGACGTCGGCGATCTGTTCAAAGTGGCGTTCATCCCCAACTACCGCGTGACCGCGATGGAAATCATCTGTCCGGGAACCGACCTGTCCGAGCAGATTTCCACGGCCGGCAAGGAAGCTTCCGGGACCGGCAACATGAAATTCATGATGAACGGCTCGCTCACCATCGGTACGCTGGACGGCGCCAACATTGAGATGCGCGAGGAAGTGGGGGAAGACAACTTCTTCCTGTTCGGGTTGACCGCAGAAGAAGTGGAAGCCGAGAGAGCTCAACACAACCCGAACGCCATCATCGAGGCGGATGAAGACTTGCGCCGGGTGATGCATTTGCTGGGTTCGGGGCATTTCAACCAGTTCGAACCGTATATTTTCGACCCCATCATCCGCTCACTGACATCGCACGGCGATTACTGGATGACGACAGCCGACTTCCGCAGCTTCGTCGACGCGCAACAGCGCGCGGCCGATGCCTTTCGCAACCGGGAACAATGGACGCGCATGAGCATTCTCAATACCGCCGCCAGCGGCAAGTTTTCCAGCGACCGCACCATCGAGGAGTACAACAAGGAAATCTGGAAGCTGAAGCCGGTAAAGGCATTCCCGTTAGGTTGAGACACCTCAAGACAAGGCAAGATATCTGCTCCAGGCAGTGAAGACGCCAGCGATCAAGACTGCTTAGGCTCGCCTATAAATGTTCAATTGCTAGCGGATTGCCAAACAGATAGCTTTGCCGGTCAGCACTCCTGCGGCTCGAAGAAGCGCAAGGCATTGCGACCTGCATTCTTGGCTTGATACATGGCTTGGTCGGCTTGCACCAGGATGACCTCTGGAGCCTGTTGATGGCCGTTGAACAAGGTTGCCCCGATACTGGAAGTGCTACGATATTCGTGCTCGGCAAGCAGGTAAGGCGTGTTGAGCGAAGCGAGGATTTTCATGCCGACAGTTTCGGTCTGCGCCGCCGATTCAACGGCATTGTCGCTCAGGTTTTCCAGTAATACCACGAACTCATCTCCTCCAAAACGGGATACGGTGTCACCTTCGCGCACGCAGGTTTCCAGACGTTGCGCAACCTGCTGCAGCAGCAAGTCCCCGATGCTGTGGCCGAGAGTGTCGTTGAGGGCTTTGAAATTATCCAGGTCTATGAACAGCAGTGCGCCTTGTCTGCCATTGCGCGCACTGCAAGACAATGCATGCTTGAGCCGGTCCATCAGCAACTGGCGATTCGGCAGCAGAGTGAGATGGTCGTAGAACGCCAGTTTCTTGATTTTTTCCTCTGAAGCCTTGTTCATGGTGAAGTCGACGATAGTGGCTACGTAATTCGTGACGATGTTGTTCTGGTCTTTCACTGCAGTGATGGTAATACGCTCCGGAAAGACCTCGCCGCTCTTGCGCCGGTTCCATATCTCACCATCCCAGCCGCCGTTAGTCTCGACATCCTTCCACATAGCCTCAAAATACCCGGCATCATGCCGGTCTGAACCGAGCATCCTTGGATTCTGGCCGATGACTTCTGCAGCCGTGTAACCGGTGATATTGGTAAAGGAACGGTTCACCCTGAGGATCACGTTATCGGCATCGGTGATCATGATGCCTTCCTGCGCTTCAAAAGCGGTGGCGGCAATTTTCAACTGCTGTTCTGCCTGCTTGCGCTCGCTGATGTCGGTGTGTGTACCTATTATCCGCAGAGGGTTTCCATCAGCATCGCGATTGAACAGCTTCCCCCTGGCCAATATCCATTTCCATGAGCCATCCTTGCAGCGCATGCGGAACTCGACAACATAGAACGGTTGGTTACCCGCAAAATAATCCCGGCCTGCGGATAACACGCGATCCCTGTCATCTGGATGCAAATGATCGACCCAGGCGGCCCCGCTATCCGGAAATTCATGCTCGGCGTAGCCGATCATTTGTTTCCAGCGCTTGGAATACGAGGCTTCATCGGTCTTGGGATTCCAATCCCATACCCCGTCTCCCGCACCTTCCAGTGCAAATTTCCAGCGCTCCTCGCTCTCGCGCAGTTGTTGGGTCGAAATAAAGACGCTTAAAGTGTCCGAAATACGATGTGCGATCGATGTAAAAAGTTGCAGGTCGTCCTTGTCATGGATCACCTCGCTTTCACAATGGTGCAGGCCGAATACCCAGGCATTCCCGATCTTCGGCCGCAGCGCAATCATCATTTGTGATTTGACCGAGAATTGCTCGGCAACCAGTGGCGGAAGCGGGCAATCGGTATTGGGGCCATACTGGACCGTGCCGTTGGCCCCGAGCAAATCGCTGAATATGTTGGATATACCGCTGTCCATCGGGATGTCGACACCCTGCGCGAACAGACCCGGCCATTTTGGCCGCGTATGTTCCAGGGGAACCTTCCAGGACGGCGCATCGGGATCGCAGGGATACAGGAACCAGGCGCGATCCGCATTAAAAACCTCAAGTATCAAATCCAGCACGCCACGCATGACATCTTCCATGTTCTCGCTGGCAAGACTGACTTGGGTAATCCTATCCAGGACATCCAGGAGTCGAAGGCGATACGCAAGATCATGTGGGAGTTGCTGTTCGATTTTCATTTTGGAAGATGGTATCTTGCAAGCCCGGGTTTCCATTCTGGTTTGGTGAGAATAAGCGATAAACCGGTAAACGTCCAATGGCCTTTGCAGGCATCAGGCAGGCGTTGAAGTTTCCAGAAAGAGGGCTGCTACATGTGCCGATTCAAGCGGAAAAAAACTGCTCCAGTACACTCAAAAACTCCTCCCCATATCGAGTGAGCTTGGCCTGCCCGACACCACTGACCTGTGCCATTTCGTCCAGCGTGGCGGGACGGCGCTTGAGCATGTCCAGCAGCGTGCTGTCGTGGAAGATCACATAGGGCGGCACGCCCTGTTCGCGGGCGAGTTCCGTGCGTTTGGCCTTGAGGGCGATCCACAACGGATCGTCGTTTGCGCCGGCAAAAGGTTCGCGTGATTTTGCGGTACGTTCGGCGCGTTGCGCTTTGCGTCCGGCTTTTTGAATCGCCGGATCGGCATCGCGGCGCAGCCATACCGATTGTTCGCCGCGCAGGATCGGGCGCGCGGCTGCGGTGAGTTTGAGTCCGCCGTAGGCTTCAATGTCAGATTCCAATATTCCGCTCGCCACCAGTTGCCGATACACGCTGCTCCATTGCGCGGCGTTCAATTCCTTGCCGATACCAAAGGTGGAGAGCGCATGGTGATTGAATTTTTCGACACGCTCGGTGGCCTTGCCGATCAGCACATCGCTCAAATGCCCCGCGCCGAAGCGCTGTCCGGTGCGGTACACGCAGGACAGCGCCATTTGCGCGGCCTGTGTCGCATCCCAGGTATCCACCGGCTCCAGACAGTTGTCGCACTCGCCGCAGTTGCCCGGATGTTCCTCGCCGAAATAGCGCAGCACGGTCTGGTGGCGGCAGGTGGTGGATTCGCAGTAGCCGAGCAGCGCGTCGAGCTTTTGCCGTTCCAGGCGTTTGCGTTCTTCGGGCGCCTCGCCGCCGTCTATCATCTGGCGCATAGCCACCACATCGCCCAGACCATAGGCCAGCCAGGCGTTGGCGGGCAGGCCGTCGCGACCGGCGCGGCCGGTTTCCTGATAATAGCCTTCCATGCTTTTGGGCAGGTCCAGATGCGCGACGAAGCGCACGTTGGGTTTGTCTATGCCCATACCGAATGCCACAGTCGCCACCATCACCACGCCTTCTTCGCGCAGGAAGCGACTCTGATTCCTGCTGCGCGTCGCGCTATCGAGTCCGGCGTGATAGGGCAGCGCATCCCAGCCCTTTTCTTTCAGCCATGCGGCAGTCTCATCGACTTTCTTGCGCGACAGGCAATATACGATGCCCGCATCATTCTCATGTTCAGCCTCAAGAAATACTTGCAACTGATTGCGTGCATTACGTTTTTGTGTGACGATATATCGGATATTGGCGCGATCGAAGCTGGATACGAATTGGCGCGCCCGGTCCAGTGCCAACCGCTCGACGATCTCGCCGCGCGTTGGTGTATCGGCGGTCGCGGTCAGCGCGATACGCGGCACATCAGGGAAGCGCTCATGCAACACGGTCAGCGCACGGTATTCCGGGCGGAAATCATGGCCCCATTGCGAGACGCAGTGCGCCTCGTCGATGGCGAACAGCGCAATGGCTGAAGCTTCCTGAACCTGTTCCAGCAGGGTGAGAAAGCCCGGCATCAGCAGGCGTTCCGGGGCGACATAGAGCAGGTCGAGTTCGCCGCGCAGCAGTTGACCCTGCACTTCGCGCGCGGCATCGGCATTGATGCTGGAATTGAGGAAGGCGGCTTTGACGCCGAGCAAACGCAACGCGTCGACCTGGTCCTGCATCAGTGCGATCAGCGGCGAAACCACGATGCCCGTACCCGGGCGCAGCAGCGCGGGAATCTGGTAACACAGCGATTTCCCGCCGCCGGTCGGCATCAACACCAGCGCATCTCCGCCCGCCACGACATGCTCGACGATCGCCTGCTGTTCGCCGCGATAGGCGGCGTATCCGAACACGTCATGCAGTATCTGGTGGGCTGAACGGGATGTCATGGGTGAATTAGGTGGCGTGGTTGAAGAGATGGGGATTACAATTCCGGGATGCACCGGCCTGGATACCCAGTCAGTGGTAATATTTTAACGTATGAAGAGCCGCAACAGGAGTGAAAGATATTGAGTCAAATGCCGGAAAACATCATCGAGGTTAACGACCTGCATTTCTCCTACGGAAAGCAGAAGGTGCTGAAAGGCATCAACCTCAATATCCCGCGCGGCAAGATCGTCGGCATCCTCGGCGTCAGCGGATGCGGGAAGACCACTTTGCTGCGCCACTTCGGCGGCCAGTTGCGGCCATCGCGCGGCAGCGTGAAGTTCATGGGGCAGGTGGTTCACGAACTCGACAACGACGAACTGTACAAGATACGCCTGGAAATGGGCATGATGTTCCAGGTGAGCGGCTTGTTCACCGACTTGTCGGTCTACGACAATCTGGCCTTCCCGCTGCGCGAGCATACCAATCTTCCGGAAGAATTGATCCACGACCTGGTATTGATGAAGTTGCACGCCGTGGGTTTGCGCAACGCCCGTAACCTGATGCCGGGCGAGCTGTCTGGCGGCATGGAACGCCGTGTCGCGCTGGCGCGGGCGATCGCCACCGATCCCGCGCTGATCATCTACGACGAACCGTTCGCCGGTCTCGACCCGATTTCACTCAGCACCATCGCGAACCTGATCCGCACGCTGAACGACGCGCTCGGCGTGACCTCGGTGGTGGTGACCTATGATCTGTCGGAGTCGCTCAAGATAGTCGATTATGTGTATTTTATTCACCACGGGGTGGTCGTCGCATCGGGCGACGTTGCTGAAATGGTCGACTCGAAAGACCCGTTTGTCAGGCAATTTGTCCATGCTCAGCCGGACGGTCCGATCGCGTTCCAATACCCCAGCAAACCCTACGCGGAAGATCTGGAAATCAGCGGAACGACGATTTGATGGCTGTGGTTTCTTAGCGGTGATCGCGGTAATATCCGATCAGCCCGCTGGTCGATGCATCATGCCCTGCAGCTGAAACCCCGTCGCGCAATTCCGGCAGTATCTTTCCAGCCAGCTGTTTGCCCAGTTCCACGCCCCATTGGTCGAAGGGGTTGATGTTCCACACCACGCTTTGCACGAACACCTTGTGCTCATACAACGCGATCAGCATGCCCAGCGTATGCGGATCGAGTCTGTCGAACAGCAGGGTATTGGTCGGCTTGTTGCCGGGAAATACCTTGTGCGGCAGCAGGGCTTCCAGCGCCCCGCCTTGCAAGCCCTGCGCTTCCAGTTCGGCACGTGCTTCAGCGGCGGTCTTGCCGGCCATCAGTGCCTCGGTCTGGGCAAAGCAGTTGGCGAGCAGGATGTTGTGGTGTTCGCCGAGCGGGTTCTGGCTGTGCAGCGGGGCAAGGAAATCCGCCGGTATCATGCGCGTGCCCTGGTGGATAAGCTGGTAGAAGGCGTGCTGGCCGTTGGTGCCGGGTTCGCCCCACATCACCATGCCGGTGTCGTAATCCACCGGGTTGCCGTCGCGATCCACGCGCTTGCCGTTGCTTTCCATCTCCAGTTGTTGCAGATAGGCGGGGAAGCGGTGCAGGTATTGGTCGTAGGGAAGCACCGCATTGGAGCCTGTTGCGAAGAAGTTGCCATACCATACGCCGAGCAACCCCATCAGCACCGGCATGTTCTTGTCCGGCGGGGCATTGCGGAAATGTTCATCCATCGCATATGCGCCGCCCAGCAATTCCTCAAAACGATCCATGCCCACATACAGCGCGATGGGCAACCCGATGGCCGACCACAACGAATAACGCCCGCCCACCCAATCCCAGAACTCGAACACGTTTTGCGGATTGATGCCAAACTTTGCGGTGGCTTCGAGGTTGGTGGAGACGGCGGTGAAATGTTTCGCCACGGCCTGCTCATCACCCAATTCCGAGACCAGCCATGCCCGCGCGGAATGGGCATTGGTCAGGGTTTCCTGCGTCGTAAAGGTTTTCGAACTGACGATGAACAGCGTGGTTTCGGCATCCAGATTTTTCAGTGTTTCGACCAATTGCGTGGCGTCCACATTGGAAACAAAATGCGCGCGCAAGGCCGGGTTGGCATAGTGTTTGAGTGCTTCGCACACCATCAGCGGGCCGAGATCGGAACCACCGATGCCGATATTGACGATGTCGCGGATAGCCTTGCCGGTGTGGCCGGTATGTTTGCCGTTGCGCACCGCGTCGGAGAAGTTGCGCATCAGTCCCAGCACACGCCGTATATCCGGCATCACGTCCTTGCCGTCCACCAGCACCGGCCGTTCGGAGCGGTTGCGCAATGCGGTATGCAGCGCGGCGCGGTGCTCGGTTGAATTGATCTTGTCGCCGCCGAACATGCTTTCGATGCTGGCCGATAATCCGGATTGCTCGGCCAGCGCAACCAGCAATTTGATCGTTTCGGTACTGATACGATTCTTGGAGTAATCGAATAGCAGGTTGATGGAACTACTGGTGATACTACTAGCCATCTGACTAGGCTGTCCAACAACGACAGCCGAGTCATTGGTTATAGCAATTCGACTTGGCTGCCCAACAACGCCAGCCAA
>DIYV01000090.1:14442-22283 GCA_002429165.1 Gallionella sp. UBA6045
AGCCATCTGACTAGGCTGTCCAACAACGACAGCCGAGTCATTGGTTATAGCCATTCGACTTGGCTGCCCAACAACGCCAGCCAAGTCGCTGGTTATATCGAGCCGCAGCGAAAACTTGTCGAAGCGCTCCGGGTCGTCGAGGAACATCCGGCGCATCTGGAGCGGCTTGATGACGGCGTAATGTGCGCTAAGTGCTTGCCAGGCGGCAGATTGGGTAAGTTTTGACATAAGGGTGATTAAATCAACAGCGAACGATCAAGCCTCCGGCACCAGAATGACACCGGCCAACGGCGGTAAAGCAATCTCGGCTGAGTAGGGCAGCCCCATCCACGGAATCGCTTCAGCATTGATCAACCCGGCATTGCCGATGTTGCTGCCCGCGTAATACTGCGAATCGCTGTTCAGCACTTCACGATATTGGGCCTGCCTGGGCAGGCCGATGCGATAGTGGTTGCGGGGTACGGGCGTCAGATTCAGCGCGATAATGGCAGTGGAGCCGTCGCGGGCACGGCGCTGGTAGGACAATACTGATTTTTTCGCATCGTTGCAGTCTACCCAGGAGAAACCCTCAGGCTGAAAATCCAGATCGTGCAGTGCCGGCAGCTTGCGATATAGCTGGTTAAGATCATGCGTCAGATTTTGCACGCCGCGATGCAACTCTTCACCCAGTTGCCACCATTCCAGTTCCCACCTGGATTGCCACTCGCGCCCCTGGGCGATTTCGTTGCCCATGAAGTTGAGCTTTTTGCCCGGGCTGGTCATTTGATAAGTCAGCAGCAAGCGCAGGTTGGCGAATTTCTGCCAGGCATCGCCGGGCATTTTGGACAACAGCGAACCTTTTCCATGCACGACTTCATCATGCGAGAACGGCATCACGAAATTTTCGGTATAGGCGTAAAGCTGGCCGAATGTGAGCTCGTTATGGTGATAGCGGCGATGCACCGGGTCGTGTTTAAAATAGCCCAGTGTGTCATTCATCCAGCCCATGTTCCATTTGATCGAGAACCCCAATCCGCCCAGATAGACGGGGCGCGACACACCCGGCCATGCGGTAGATTCTTCAGCCATGGTCAAGGCACCGGGAAACTTGTCATGCACCATCACATTCAGTTCGCGCAGGAATTCCACCGCCTCGAGGTTCTCGCGGCCACCGTATTTGTTGGGCAACCATTCACCCGCCTTGCGCGAATAATCGAGATACAGCATCGAGGCGACCGCATCCACACGCAGGCCGTCAAAGTGGAATTCGGACAACCAGAAGTGCGCGCTGGACATCAGGAAACTCTTCACTTCGCTACGCCCGTAATTGAAGATGTGCGTACCCCAATCCTGGTGGAAGCCGAGACGCGGGTCTGCATGCTCATACAGTGCCGTGCCGTCAAAGCGCGCCAGCGCCCAGCTGTCCTGCGGAAAATGGGCCGGCACCCAATCGAGGATCATGCCGATGCCCGCCAGATGGCAGGTGTCGACGAGGTTGCGCAACGCGTCGGGAGATCCAAAGCGGCTGGTCGCGGCAAAATAACCGGTGGCTTGATAACCCCACGATTCATCCAGGGGGTGCTCGGAAATCGGCATGAGTTCGATGTGCGTGTAGCCCATGCCTTTGACGTAAGGCACGAGATCGGTTGCCAATTCGTTGTAGGTGTAGAAGCGGCCATCCGGGTGTCGTTTCCACGATCCGGCATGCATTTCATAAATATTGATCGCGCCATGCAGCCAGTCCCACTGGCCGCGTTGTTTCAACCATTCTGCATCTTGCCAGTTATGTTCGTTGGCAGTCGCAGCAAGCGAGGCTGTGCCCGGGCGCAATTCATAACCCTGAGCATAGGGGTCGGTTTTGGTCAGTACCTGGCCCGATTCACGATTGCGTATCTCAAAACGGTATAGCGCGTCTTGCCGGATCTCGGGGAGGAATAATTCCCAGACCCCGCTGGAACCAAGCGAACGCATTGGATGCACCCGGCCATCCCACATATTGAATTCACCTACCACGCTGACCCGTTCCGCGTTCGGCGCCCAAACGGCAAACCTGACACCTGTTACGCCATTTATTTTGACAGCATGAGAGCCGAGCATACGATAACCCTGATGCAAATTTCCTTCACTGAATAAATATAAATCCTGCTGCGAAATATCTGACGGGAATTGGTAGGGATCAAATATTTCGTGTGTCACGCTGCCATAGTAAACACGCAAACGGTAGGGAAGGGCCGGTTCTGTCTTGCCACGCCATTCGAATATGCCCGTCGGATGAATTCGCTTGAGTGGCTCGGTATCGCTCTGGTTGATCAGCGCAACCTGTGTGGCATGAGGCTCGTAAAAGCGGATGACCCACTCCGATCCTTCCTGGTGCAGACCGAGCAAACCGAAGGGGTCATAGAGACGTGTTTGCAATAACGATTCGATCATCGTATCCACTTAAAATACCTCATATATCTTGTCTAGTGTGGCAATTGTAAACGATAATGACTGCACTCTAGAAGGTTTATCGGGAGCCGAAAATGAATGTCGAGTTGGGTTACCTGCAAAAAAAATATCATGTCGCGACTGAAAACGCTGCTCCTCGTTTCGTTAGCCGCATCACCAAAAACACCTATGCGATGGTATTGGCAGGTGGCCGTGGCAGCCGTCTGCACCAACTCACCGATTGGCGTGCCAAACCGGCGGTTCCCTTTGGCGGCAAATTCCGCATCATTGATTTCGTGTTGTCCAATTGTGTGAATTCCGGTATCCGCCACATCGGTGTGGCGACACAATATAAATCGCACAGCCTGATCCAGCATATTCAACGCGGCTGGTCATTCCTGAATGGACAATTCGGAGAGTTCATCGATCTGTTGCCGGCACAGCAACGGGTTGACGAAAGTCACTGGTATCAGGGTACCGCAGATGCGGTGTTCCAGAATCTGGATATTTTGCGCGCATCCAACCCCGACTTTATATTGATATTGGGCGGCGACCATGTGTACAAAATGGATTACGGCAAGTTGCTTGCTTTCCATGTCGAGAGCAAAGCCGATATGACCGTGGCGTGTCTGGAAGTCCCCGTCGCCGAGGCGACCGCTTTTGGCGTGATGAGTGTCGATGAAAATTCCCGCATTGTTGAATTTTTCGAGAAGTCCGCCAATCCGCCAACCATCCCCGGCAAGCCCGGGATGTCGCTGGCCAGCATGGGCATCTATGTTTTCAATTCCAAATTCCTCTTCGAACAATTGATACGCGATTCAGACGACAGGCATTCGAGCCATGATTTTGGCAAGGATTTGATTCCCCATATGATTAAAAAATATCATGTGTTCGCACAAAGTTTTGAGCAAAGTTGTGTCGGTATGGGTGATGACAACGTGCCTTATTGGCGCGATGTCGGGACCATCGATTCCTATTGGGAAGCCAATATGGAATTGACCAAGGTTGTTCCGGATCTGAATATGTACGATCAGGATTGGCCGATCTGGACGCATCAGGAACAATTGCCCCCGGCAAAATTCGTATTTGACGAGGATGGCCGCCGTGGCATGGCTATTGACTCGCTGGTTTCAGGCGGTTGCATAGTGAGCGGTTCGGTCGTGCGGCGCTCGCTGCTTTTTTCTGATGTGCGGGTAAATGGTTATTGCACCATCGAAGATTCGGTATTATTGCCCAACGTGGATGTCTGTCGTGGTGTCACACTGAAACGCGTCATTGTGGACAAGAACTGCAAGGTTCCGGACGGCCTGGTAGTCGGGGTCAATCCGGAAGAAGACCGCAAACGCTTCCATGTCACCCCGAACGGCGTGACACTGATTACTCCCGAGATGCTCGGGCAAAAGACACATCAATTCCGCTGATTAAAATTATCCGCTGCCAAATGGCGCGGTTTCCAAATAGATGAAGACAACCGTTGACTTAGTAATTCTCTGGCACATGCACCAGCCGGATTACCGCGATTATGCAAGCGGCGAATTCGTGTTGCCATGGACCTATTTGCACGCCATCAAGGATTACACCGACATGGCTTATCACCTTGAGAGGCATCCCAAAGTCCGCGCCGTGGTCAATTTTGTGCCCATCCTGCTCGACCAGTTGGATGATTACACCGACCAGTTCGCCACCGGACAGTTGCGCGACCCCTTGTTGCGCTTGTTGATACATGAACATTCCGCCAATCTTTCTGCACCAGAGCGGCAATTGGCCTTTGACGCATGTTTCCGCAGCAATCACACCAAAATGATTGCGCCCTATCCGGCATACATGCGCTTATGGGAGCTGTTTGATCTGCTGCAAACCGAGAGCGAATCAGGGTTATCCTATTTATCAGGCCAGTATGTGGCTGATTTGCTGGTCTGGTATCACCTGGCATGGTGCGGCGAAAGTGTTCGCCGCGAACACGTCCTGGTGGCAAGTTTGATGAGCAAGGGCCAGGACTTCAGCTTCGAAGACCGAAAACAATTGTTTGACCTTATTGGCAAATTGATAAGCGGCATCATTCCGCGCTATCGCAAGCTGGCTGAATCGGGACAAATCGAGATATCCGCCACGCCTCATTATCATCCACTGGCCCCGCTGCTGATCGATTTCGCCACCACCAGGGAAGCGATGCCCGATGCACCTTTGCCTGTTTCGCCGCATTATCCCAAAGGCAAACAGCGCGTAGCGGCTCAGATCGTGTCTGCCAAGAAGAGCCATCGCGCGCGATTTGGCACCGAGCCGCAAGGGATGTGGCCGGCGGAAGGGGCCATTTCAACCGAAACGCTTGCAGTTTTTGCCGCCGAGGGTTGCCGCTGGGTAGCCAGCGGGGAGGGCGTACTGGTCAACAGCTTGCATAACCTGGAGCAACCTGTTCCTGATTCTTCGCAATACTTGTACCGCCCGTATCAGCTGAAAAATGGTGCGGATGGTTTGCATTGTTTTTTCCGCGATGACAGATTGTCTGATTTGATCGGTTTTGAGTATTCACGATGGCGTGGCAATGATGCGGCAGGGCATTTCGTCGCGCAGATCGAAGCGATCGCGCAACGCGCACCGGCTGAAGAAACACCTGTTGTCAGCGTCATTCTGGATGGCGAGAACGCATGGGAATATTATCCGTACAACGGTTTTTACTTCCTTGACGAACTCTATTCAGAACTTGAGGCTAACACCCGGATCCACACCAATACTTTCAGCGACTATCTGACATCAAGCATGACTAACCCGGGTAGCGCGAAGAAGCGCGACTTGCCGCACATCGTTGCGGGAAGCTGGGTTTATGGCAATTTCGCAACCTGGATAGGCTCCAAGGACAAAAATCATGCCTGGGATTTGCTTTGTGTCGCCAAGCAGAGTTTCGACATCGTCACATCCAGTGGCCGGCTCAACCAGGCAGAACAGGACGCAGCCGAAAAGCAGCTTTGCTCTTGCGAGAGTTCGGACTGGTTCTGGTGGTTCGGGGACTATAACCCCCCGCACTCGGTCGCCAGCTTCGATCAGTTGTTTCGCCACAATCTGACCGAGTTGTATAACTTGTTGAAATTGCCGGCCCCGCAGAATTTGTCCGAGCCTATCAGCCAGGGCAGCGGGTCTCCGGAAGCTGGCGGAGCCATGCGCCGTGCCTCTGAATAAGCATCCCCTGAATAATCTGTCCTTATGTTGACGGATCGCGCCAGCGGCATACTGTTACACCCGACATCACTACCAGGCGCATTCGGTGCCGGCGACTTCGGCCCGGACGCCTACCGGTTTGTCGACTGGATGGTCAGTGCAGGCCAGACCTATTGGCAGATTCTGCCGCTGGGCGAAATCGGCCATGGCAATTCACCGTACATGTGCATGTCCGCATTCGCCGGTAACATCCTGCTTATTGACCTTATTGAGTTGTCCAGTCATGGTTGGCTCGGACCAGAGGATTTGACGCCCCATCCGGATTTCAGACCGGACAGGGTGGTTTTCGCATTGTTGCGTCCATTCCGCATTGAAAGACTGCGCCGCGCCGCCAAGAACTTCTTTGCCAGTGATCATGATGACATGCATCGCTCCTATACCGAGTTTTGCATTGCTGAAAGCGAATGGCTTGATGACTATTCGCTATTTATGACCATAGCCGAGCACGAAAGTTGGCGTGAGTGGAGTCACTGGCCCAAGGAGCTCGTGCAAAGGGAACCGCAAGCGCTACGCCAATTTGAAATGAACCATGCAGATGAAGTTGATTTCTGGAAATTCTGCCAATGGTGCTTTGCCCGCCAGTGGTCAGATTTGCGGCTGTATGCCAACGATCACGGTGTTAAAATCATCGGCGACATTCCGATCTTTGTGTCTTATCAAAGTGCGGATGTATGGTCGCATCAGGACCTGTTCGAACTGGACGAAAATGGTCGTCCCACCTTCGTGGCAGGCGTGCCACCCGATTACTTCAGCGAGACCGGGCAGTTCTGGGGGAATCCGCTATACCGGTGGGATATCCATGAAAAGAGCGGCTACGCCTGGTGGATAGATCGCCTCGGGCACGCACTGCAATTTGCAGACCTAGTCCGTGTCGATCATTTTCGGGGTTTTGCCTCTTACTGGCAAATACCGGCAGATGCTCCCAACGCGATTAGTGGCAAGTGGGTGGCCGGCCCGGGTGAAAAATTGTTTGAAACCTTTGTAAAAGTCTTTCCACATCTGCCCATCATTGCAGAGGATCTTGGTTTGATCACGCCTGACGTAATCGAGCTGCGCGACAAATTCAATCTGCCCGGCATGCGTATTCTTCAATTCGCCTTTGGTGAAGGGGAGGACAACTTCTTCTTGCCGCACCATTATGTGTCCAATACGGTCGCCTACACAGGAACACACGATAACGACACCATTCTGGGCTGGTGGGATTCGCTGCCTGCTCATGAAAAGGATTTTGCCAGCCATTATCTGCAAACTGATGGACAAGATATTCAATGGGTAATGATGCGGGCCATTTCCAATTCGGCAGCCAATATAGTCATCTTCACCATGCAGGATATACTCGGATTATCCGGTGAGCATCGCATGAACTTGCCCGGTTCATCCGCGGGAAGCTGGGAGTGGCGCTTTTCCTGGGATCAGGTTCAGCCTGTTCATTCCAAAACATTAGCGAAAATGTCCCAGGAATATTTGCGTATTCCTCATCATCCCGAACGGGATGCCTGATTCGCAGCTTTTACAACAGCAACAAGAAATGAGCAGAGGCTAGGGTAAGCCGTTTTAAACCTAATATCATAACTATTCATAATTTGACATAATATACATTATGCGTATATAAAGGATAAGCATAAAAAGACAGAACCATCATAAATTCGCCCCTTTCGGCAATCCCTGGTTCTCTGCCGTCCTTTCAGCCCATCCTTTGTACTGCGTGCCTTTCAAGTCCAGGGACAACTAACAAATACTGGTACTGCACTAGCCAGCTGAAACGAATGATCGTCCACCCTTAAAAAATTATTTCCCGGAATCAGCGCAAGTCTGCTGATTTCTACGGCGAACAACTGAACATACCGATGTGGCATTTCATGCCGATGTGGGTTTGATGGCTGAGTTCGGTCAGCTTTTCCTCGCAGATGCGTGTCACCCTGGCCATCGCCGCGAGAAACATCACCGGACTCCTACACAATGCCTTTCCATCTGTTCGCGGGCCGGTTCGACCGGCCTGTGCCACTGAGCCGTGTTCATGATGATGGCCGTGGTGCAACGCGATGACCATCACGCCTAAGCAGCCATACTGCCCACCGAGTTTGGTAAAGGTAATGCGGAAAGCCTGGATGATTTATGCCGATACGCTTAATCCATGAAAGATCAACGAACAGAATTAGACATACAGACCAATGTTATTTGGACTGTCCAACATGATATTTGGACTGTCTAATATATATTAT
>DIYV01000192.1:0-2989 GCA_002429165.1 Gallionella sp. UBA6045
GACATGTGCAAAAAATAGTTGGCGAAATATTCCTTGATGACATAGCCCTTGTAGCCGCAGCACACCACGAACTCGTTGATGCCATGTGCCGAATAGGTTTTCATGATGTGCCACAGGATCGGCTTGCCGCCGATCTCCACCATGGGCTTTGGGCGAACAGAAGTCTCTTCGCTAATCCGCGTACCCAAGCCCCCTGCAAGAATGACTGCTTTCATTTGGTGTTCCTATTCAAAAAATATTCGTGGGACAGTTGCTGTGCCTGAGCGGATAGGCGCGGCTCACTCAACTTGCGTGCCCTTGGTATATTGCTCATAGGCATAACCGGAATAGCGATACTTCCCATACCCATAACCATATTGACCCGGACGCGGGCGCTCAGCATTGAACACCACACCAGTCACTTTGGCGCCGATCTGGGTGAAGCGCTTCACGGTTTCGTTCAAATCTCCCAGCGTGGTGATGCCCTCTCTGGCCACCAGAATACTGGTTCCCACAAGCTCGCTCAGCATGGTCGCGTCGGTCACCGCCAGCACCGGCGGCGTATCCAGATGAGTAAATAATCTCCCGCTTAGCGGGACAACATCGCGGTTTTGTCCACTTCGTGGGATGTTTGTCCTTGCTGGATTCCCGTCTGCACCAAAGGTAGGCAATCCACTATCCGCTGAAGCGGATGTGGAATTGACACCGCGGGAATGACGGGCTAAGGGAATATTTGGGTTCAGGTTGCCATGCTGCAGCAATAAATGCGGCGCGGAGGGCAATGCGCCAGTCGCGATGAAATCCAGATTGGGCAGGATGTTGCGGCGCACCACCTGGTCAAAGGTGCGCTCACCTGCGAGCAGTTCCGCCATGCCGTTGTCACGGGTCACGCCGATATACTGGTTGAGATGGCCCTTGCGCAGATCAAGATCCTGCAGCAATACGCGCTTGCCGGAGGTGGCCAGCACCGCGGCGGTATTTACCGAGATGAACGATTTGCCCAGCCCAGGGGTCGCGCCGGTGATCATGACCCGGTTGTTTTTGGCATCCAGCATTGCAAACTGCAGCGCGGTGCGGAAGCTGCGCAGGCTTTCGGGTGAGAAGATGATGTTACAAGAGTGCTGAGTGCTGTGTGCTGTGGACTGAGATTCTCCCCCACCCACTCCAAAAGCACCCCCACCCCAGCCTCTGATGGAACTACTGGTGAAACTACTAGCCATCTGGCTAAGGCAGCTAGCTGCCAAGCCATTGGTTATAGCCATTCGACTAGGCTGTCGGACTACGCCAGCCAAGTACACCCGCAAGGGGTACGCCGTGGTTGTAAGGGGCTTAAGCCCCAACAACACACGCAGGCTGGTTACCCCTTGAGGGAGAGGGAGTTGGGGTTGTAGGTCGGACTTTAGTCCGACGGTTTGTTGTCGGGATGCACCCGCAAGGGGTAGGCCGTGGCTGTAAGGGGCTGATAACAAAGTCAGGCAATCCGTAACCAGCCGGCGGCTGGACGGAATTGACACAGCCCCAACAACACTCGCACAATCCCGACCTACGGCAGAGGCACCCCCATTAGCCCCAAACCCCCTCCAACTCCCCCTTGTCAGGGGGAGAGCAAAGCCTGCGCCTCCCCTGACAAGGGGAGGTTGGGAGGGGTTAAAAACTTCGCCTTTCCACTGCTCTACCCCCATCCTACCCTTCCCCCTGCAAGGGGGAAGGAACAGGTTTGATGCTAATGAACTATCTGGGTTCAAGGTTAATGGGGCAAGATTCAAGAGTGGGTTCATGTCGCGTCGGTGATGTTGAGTTTAGCTCTTGCCAGTTCAATTGATTGGTGAAGTTTAGCCTGCAGCACTTCGCGTGAGGGTAGCTGCGTGAGGTAGTCGGCCACGCGGATGTTGCTTTGCTCTAGCTGTAGCAGTTCCACGTGCTCTTGGTTTTTTCCGGTGCAGAGAATAAGGCCAATGGGGGTTGCTTCGCCTGCCATTTGTTCGTGCTTTTCAAGATACCGCAGGTAGAGTTCCATTTGGCCTTTGTGGGCCGCTTCGAATTCACCGACCTTGAGGTCGATGGCGACCAGGCAACGCAGGCGGCGGTGGTAGAAAAGCAGGTCGATGTAGTAGTCGCGGGTATCAATGGTGATGCGCTTTTGCCGGGCTATAAAGGCAAAGTCACTCCCCATCTCGCTGATGAATCGCTGCAATTCGGCCAAGATGGCTGTTTCAAGGTCTTTTTCAGAATAGCTATCGCTTAGGCCCAAGAAGTCCAATACGTAGGGATCACGGAATGTCAGGTCGGCTGATTGCCGGCCTTGGTTACGCAGTTGTGTGAGGTCTTGCCTGATGGTTTCTTCCGGTTTTTTTGAAATGGCGGTGCGCTCGAACAGCATGGAGTTTACGCGCTCTTGCAGTTGACGAACGCTCCAGTGCTCTACACGGCAGATTTCGATGTAGAAGTCGCGCTTGAGAGGTTCGTCGATGTAGATAAGTGCTTTGAGATGAGACCATGTCAATTCTCTCCGCACCGTGGAGAGAATCTGGTCGTCTGGGAAAGTCTCTGCCAGACGTAAACAGTGGCGAAGCTGTTGTTCGCTCCATCCTTTGCCGAATTCGGTGGTAAGTTGCTTTGCCAGTTCGAGAATCACTTGTTTGCCATATTCGGCGCGTTGCCCTTGCAGTAGTTCAACATTTACCCGGTTGCCAATTTGCCAGTAGAGCTGCGTCAGCTCGGCGTTGACCGTACTGGCGACTCTTTGGCGCGCGGCATCGATCAGCAGACGCACGTCGGCTAGTAAAGGGTTGGAAGGGGAAATAGGGTTCATTCGTCTGCATCCAAATAATAATAGCCGCCTGTTTTGGCTGCGCCTCTAAATTCAACCATGCCGCTTTCCTTGAGTTGCTTTAGCCAGCGTTCAATATTTTTTGCAGAGGTCTGCATTCGCTTTGCTAGTGCAGGAACACGTAGCCCGGGATGAAGTTTGATGGTTAGCAGTAATGCATTTACTCCCTCATTTACTCCC
>DIYV01000192.1:3053-6615 GCA_002429165.1 Gallionella sp. UBA6045
TCATTTACTCCCTCATTTACTCCAACACCCACTGCCTTGGCGTTTGTTTTATCAACTGCTTTGAAAACGGTTACTGCCATGCCGCCTTGGGTGGCTTCATACACCGGTTCGGGCAATCCGTAAGCAACAAAGGTTTCGATGACCCGGCGCACGCCGCTACCATATTTTTCGATGAGTTCGAGTTCTTTAAAAATGGTGGCAATTTGTTTATTGCGCAGGTGCGATTTGTAGTTGCCCGTTTTGATCATGTCAACGGTCAGATCGTCGAGCAGCGTGCCCGGGTTAAAAAATTCGATGCGGTCGTCAAATATCTTGATGGTGGAGTCGTTGGCGCTACGATAGTCGCGATGCACGATCATGTTGATTACGATTTCTCGCAGTGCGTCCATGGGGTAGTCCCAGCGTTCTTCGCGGCGCGGGTTGCCGGTGATGATGTAGGCTTTGTTGGTGTGCTTGACGATGTAGCCCATGATGCGTTCGACTTGGTCGATGAGCGAGTTGGCAAACGCCGTCAGTGTTTCGATCACTTCTTTCTGGAAGCTGTTTTTGAATTCAATGCACGTACCTTCGCCCTGCCGAATGACTTCCAGCAGCCATTCGGATGCATGGCTGGAAGATAAACCGGATCTGTTCAAGGAAGGCTTGTTCGTCATCTCGATCTACTATTGGCGACCATATACATCTTCGAACCTGACTATGTCGTCTTCGCCCAGATATTCGTCTTCGGTACTGAAGAACAGTTCGCGGTCGGTGATAGACAGCGTCCCAGTCGCATCGGGCAGCCATGCCTTTTGCAGCAGGCTCTGCCCATCGGCCAAGTGGACGAAGGACTTGAGATGCAATTCACGGGAAACCGGCCAGAGCCGGGAACCTGTTCCGCCGCACAGCATGGTGGGGATCAATTTCATAAAACGCCTCAAAAAGATCATGTCGCAACCAGCCCTTATGGGCTCTTGGTATATTGCAGGTAGGCATAGCCGGAATAGCGATACTTGCCGTAGCTGTAACCATACTTGCCGGGGCGCGGGCGTACCGCGTTGAACACTACGTTCACAATGATGGCCCAAAATTGCTGATGCCGGCAAACAACGGAGGCTACTTTTTATTTTCAGCAATCGGTTCGAGTAAAAATTCTACGATAAACTTGTCTTGGTCAGTCTGGACAAACTCAAGCACCCTGTTCATATCAATGTTCATGTAGTCATGCACGATACGATTGCGCAATCCAATCACCGCATTCCATGCCTGAAGTTGGGTCGTTTCTATTTCACCCTGCCCCACCAATGCAGCAAAGGCATCATAAGCGGAAACGGGAACTGGTACGTTACGGGCCTTGAGTATCTGCTTGGTTTTGCCAATGGCGTTCTCAATCAGTATTTGAAGGGCATGTAACAGGCCACTTTGTTCCAGCTTGGTCAAGGTCCTTCCTTGCGCGAGCACTTCTCTTGCCTGGTTAAGCAAAGCCACCTGCTCCGCTGCAATGCGTGCCGTTTCAGCCTGGTAAAGATCAAGCCGCATGGTTCTTTTCCCAATAGAAATCTTCCAGTTCGCGCCAAGTACGATTCAGGAAACGCGTCCAAGCCAGCGTATTTTCCCCTGTCAGCGGCAAACCACTTTCCGCGACATTTGCACACATCGCAAGATTCGCGCGACGCAATTCGATCAAGTCGATCTTGTCAGGTGTCACGCCTATTGCATCTGCTATTTTCCTACGCAACGTTTCCGTCTTGCTTAATATTGCCATCCAGTCTAAACCAGCCTTCCACTGCAAGGCGATATCCCAATCGCTCTCCGCACGGGCTTTGCCTTCCACCCGACTTCCCACCAAGACAGAAAACTCAATGTCAGGCATGGCCGATAAGAGATTGCGCAAGCCAGCCAGCGTATCTTGCCGGATACATTCGTCATGCGCTTTCAGGTGGTTCATGCTTTCAACTCCTTCTGGTAACAACCTGTGCTGGATTGCCGCGCTGCGCTCGCAATGACGGTACTGATCTGTGCGGATTGAAGGCCGTTTTATTCTCATCACCCCATGCCTCGCCGTCGCAGCACACGGTCGGTGCTTTTGGTGATTTGCTCTTGAGATTGGGTCAGTCGCATTATGGCTTGATTTATCTGTATACAGATACACGTTATTGAGGAGAAATAATACCACGCTGTATCATTTCGCCAATAAGATGCAGTGGTAACAGCAGGTCTGGCGAGCCGGAACCAAGTGTAGGTCGGGCTATGCCCGACATGGTGGGCATAGCCCACCCTACCACACCGAGGTCTAGAGAGCCGGAACCAAGTGTAGGCGAGCTATGCACACAACATCCCTAACAGCTTGGCTGCCTTATTTAAACGCGCATCGAAGCAAGCAAAGAATATGGGAGTCTGCGAAATGCGGCCTGCCTCAAAAGCCGCTGCGAGCTGGATGCTGTCATAGCCGCGTAATGCAAACATATCGGCATATTCTCCCGCAAGCTCAACCAACGGTTGGTTAATTTCCAGCACCACAAAGTGTGGCCAATCAGCCACCAGCGCTGCCTTGGCCTGCTCAATGATCAAAGCATCTTCTGGCACTTCCCGCGCTCGCCTGGACAATGCAGCATAGGCCTCTGCCCAAGCAATACGGCACACTGCGACAGCCTCGGCTTCCAGCACTCGCGCTTTCAGCTCATCGCTCCCCGGCTCAATAATGTAGAGCTTTAGTAGCGCAGAGGTGTCGCAGAACAAAATCATCCGCGATCTTCCAGTACCAGCGCAGAAACCAGCTTGCCGTGCTCTTGTAACCTGAACGCGGCACCGACTGGCTTACCGCCTTGCCAAGTTGCGACACCCGCAGCTAACAGACACGACACACCAGCACTATCGGTCGACGGCACACCTATAATCCGCGCCACCACCTTGCGATGTGAGGTCAGCTCAATCAACTGCCCGGATTGTGCTTGACCGACATAGCGGGACAAATGAGACTTGAATTCCTGCATAGACACTCGCATTTAAGACCTCTTTATTTGTTAAAGTGCGGTTATTGTGACCTTTTTATGCGCAAGAAGTCAAGAGGGCTGGGGCAGGAATAATTCATCAATGACTGCTTTTGCAACGTGTACCTTGCCAAATATTTTTGGCAGCATGTCCAATTGATCAATGCTGGAAAGTGCAATGAAAGGCGTGGTGTTGGAGTAGATGATCACAGCAGCGAGGTCTCTCTGGTGAAGTCGTCTTCGTTATCGGGTGCGCCGTAAAACCTCGCCGTTCAGGGCGGGGATATAAGGTGCGGATGCCGTAGGCACCCTACAAACTGGTGAAGGCGAAAGGCTTTTTTGGATAGAGGCGTCTGGATTGCCACGTTGGCTTCGCCTCCTCGCAATGACGGGTATTCCTGGATTGCCACGTCGCTGCGCTCTGCCGCGCTTCGCTCGCAGCTGAAGCCTTGTTGCAATGACAGGGTATTACGGCGAAGTTCGGGGATTCAAGTTGCCGTCATTGCGAACGAAGTGAAGCAATCCAGCGGTTTCCGTCGCAAGGATGCTGCGCTGTCTGGATTGCCGCGTCGGCTTCGCCTCCTCGCAATGAC
>DIYV01000192.1:6632-8101 GCA_002429165.1 Gallionella sp. UBA6045
AGCTGAAGCCTTGTTGCAATGACAGGGTATTACGGCGAAGTTCGGGGATTCAAGTTGCCATCATTGCGAACGACAAGTTGCCGTCATTGCGAACGAAGTGAAGCAATCCAGCGGTTTTCGTCGCAAGAATGACTGCTTTCATAAATAAACCTCATTTTCTTTCAACTCAGAGCGATCAGTAACAGAGATAATCAGCTTTCCAGGCGGATAACCGCCATTTGCCCATTTGTTGCGGCCACCAACAAAGATTACTCTCATGTCGCTGATATTTCCCGCGCAGATTCTTCCTCGCGCCGCTTGGCGATACCTTCCTTGATGAAGGCATAGAGAATAGCCAGTAATCCCGCGACGAACGTGGTGAGGATGACGATTTGCGAACGCTTGGGTTTGATCTTTTTATCCGGCTCCACAGCCGGGTCGAGCACTTTGAAGGCAAATTCCTTTTGCGTTTTCGCCAACATGGCATTTTTTTGTTCGTTGCCGATCAGGTCGAACAAGGTCTTGCGCATTTCTTCTATCTGGGTGCTCATTAGTTGTTCATTCAGATATTTGAGGTTGCTTTCGCTGCGCGCAATAGCTTGCTGGGCGAGATACTGATTTAATCGTTCCACCAGTGAGTTCGCCCAGTCTGCGGCGAGCGCCGGATCTTTCCAGTCAACCGTGACAGTGATTAGATTGGTTTTTCTATCCTGCCCGGCCTTCAATATTCCTTTGAACAGGCGATAGACGTCCATCTCACCTGGCTGTTTTTTTGGATCGGATTCTTTCCATTTTTTATGTTCTGCATCCCAATCATCTTCGAACAGGATAGGCATGAGCTTTTTTTCCTGCACGAAATTCCACAGGAACTCGCGCGATTGCAGGACGGCGAGATTCTCTTCGGTGCTGCCACCGCCCAGCGAGACGCCAACCAGTGAAGTTAGACTTCCCAGGCCACCCAGCATTGAAGCGAAGCCACTTGATTTGTTGTTGCCGCTTTGCGCCGGCGCGAGCAACACTTCGCCACGGTAGATGTTGTGCATCAACAAGGAAATCCCTGCGGATAGCAGCGCCGCTGCAAACATAGCCGCCAATATCATCCGCTTGTTTTTGACCAGCACACGCCAGAGTTCCAACAGGTCGATTTCATCCTCGGCGCCCTGTAAGCTGCGTGCATTCGTTTCGTCATTCTGTTCGTTCAATTGATGCCCTCCGATGATGGTGCGCCAAAGGCAGGCAATCCGCAGCCAACCAAAGGTTGGGCGGAATTGACACCGCAAGCGCACCCTACAACTGTATTCATTTCGTCATTCTGTTCGTTCAATTGATGCTCTCCGATGATGGTGCGCCACTTGGGTGTTGTTCGCTACGCGCCGAGTTTGTTTCGCTGGATTGCCGCGCTTCGCTCGCAATGACGGAAGGTGCTGGTTGCCGCGCTTCGCTCGCAATGACGTCCGCTGCGAAGTAGCGGGGCACCCACCGGCGTACCC
>DIYV01000192.1:8315-10261 GCA_002429165.1 Gallionella sp. UBA6045
TGTAAAGATCAATCGCCCGATGAATCGGGCTCCTACGGTGTTTTGAAATCAATCGCCCGATAAATCGGGCTCCTACGCGCGATGATTGGCTTTGTAAAGCTAATGGGCAATCCGGGTTCAATTGATGTCCTCTTTGTGCATTTTATTAAAGCCAACCCTGTTAGACCAAAATAGCGTCATTCCCGCGCAGAGTGCCAAAACCAAGTTGTTGTCCGCTACGCGGCGTGTTTGTTTCGCTGGATTCCCGCTTGTCCGAAGGACAGTTTATCCTGAGTCCATCGAAGGGCGGGAATGACGACTTATTCAGCGTTTCATTAGTCATTTTCACTCCGCAACAACATGTTCAGCCATATTTCTTCACCATTTCACTGGCAAACACAGCAATATCGTCACAATGTGTTTCGATGATTCTACGCACGATCAGCCAGTCCAGTTCGCCATAATCACGCACGGCGATGTTACGGAAGCCGGTCATCTTTTTCAGGCTGTCCGCACGCTGAACAGATATTTCTTGTGCTTGCGCCAATAGGGAAAATGCCGCTTTGCTATCCTTTGGCAGGCCCAGACCGCGCATCCGCACTATATGCATGGCAAGATCAATCGCCGCTTCGCAAGCCCGTTGCAGGTTGAGCACGATGACATCTTGCGCATCAAAAGATTGTTCCAAGTCTTGTTGATGGCGGGTATATGTGTCATGCACCCGCGCCAATGCGCGCTCGATGATTTCTGCCTTATTCAGGACAATGTCATTCATGTCGGGTGTGTCTCGCTGCCATACACCCTGCCGCGTTGCCTGACGTCTGCGATGATCGCCTCTCGCTCCTCGTTCAGCCGCGCATATTTGGACAACGCGGTCATCTCGAAACGCTGCGCCATTAATTCATCGCCGGTATAGATACGCTCGCCATTCGCAACGACTTGCGCCACGAACACAGTGTCGCATTGGCGCAAATCGGCCGTATCAAGATTCTCGCCCCGGTAGGCTATCTTCAGTGCAACAGAAAATGCCATTGATTCTTCGCGTGCAAGCGGTCGCTCGGGAAGGAAGGCGAGATCAATATCGCTGTCGTCACGCATGTATACCGTGCCATATGATCCATGCAGGTACACCGCGATCATCCGTAATCCCGTTTTTTGAATTGCCGACTCTACCGCCTCTCTGAGGACGCCGATTTCGTCTTGTTTGAGGTTGCGCAACATGGCTGCCTTTACCTATGCGAGAAATGGGGATCAGACACCATTTCTCATTGGGTTAATATTTGCGATACGTTTGCGCCAATATCCCGGCTCGCGGTGACTGTGCATTACAGCGATGATCAGCACGTACTCGGTTTCAACCGAGTAAAGAACCGCATAAGGGAAAACGCGAGTCAGGCAGCGGCGGACATCCTCCTCAAGCACGGGCCAGCGTCCAGGCATTTCAATAATCTGCTGGATGACATGTTCCACCGCCATAATGAATCGAAGCTCCAAACCATCCTGACATTCTGCGTAATAGCGAGCGGCATCTTCATACTCGGCAAGAGCATCAGGATGGAACTCGAATCTCATCGCGCAACCGACTTCCGCACGCGTTCCAGGGCCTCCTGTCCGGGGATGGTTTTAACCACGCCATTCCTTACGTCATCACGACGGGCACGCGCTTCGTCCGCCCAAAGCTGCCGAATATAGCCATCCTCCAAGGGGTCAAGACTTTCAACCAGGCGATCGGCAAGCAACGCACGCGCTTCGCTAGGAAGGGAAAGCGCTTCCTCGGCGATTTGTTCAACTGTAAAATTCATATTTCATGGCTCCTGTATGTGATGTTCAAATACCGTGCTCGTCCCTGGAGCACCTGATTCGGAAATAAATAAATAGGGTCCAATTTACTGCCATAGTCGAGGCCGTTCATGGATAGTATATTAAACCAAAATAGTTCATTAGCCCTTTTTGATTTTTCATCAAAA
>DIYV01000192.1:10524-12059 GCA_002429165.1 Gallionella sp. UBA6045
GTTGTAAAGATCAATCGCCCGATAAATCGGGCTCCTACGCGCAATGATTGGCTTTGTAAACCTAAGCCGGACGAGCCGGAACCAAAAAGGTGGTCATTGCGAGGAGCGCAGCGACGTGGCAATCCAGCAGATTTCATTAAAGGCATTTTAATGACTGGATTGCCGCGCTTCGCTCGCAATGACATCCGCTGCAAGGTTACATTCTTGTCATCTTTTAACATCATTTAACTGGTAAGAGACTAATGGACAATCCGGGTTAAATTGCATGTTTGCTTCCTTAATAAAATGCCGCACGTGCCTCAACCTTTAATCAATCTCAGAGAATCGCGCACGAATTTTAAGACTCATGGAATTGAAAATTTCCGTTACCGTTTGTGTTGAAGCGCCAACCATTCAGGGGTATTTTTCATAGCAGCACTCCGGTCTCATGCGCTACTCGCACAATCGGACGGGAATCATCTTCCACCTCGACAACAACATCAACCTTGCGCTCACCGATACGCCGCTCCAGTTTATTGAGAAAACGAATCTTGCTAGCCAATGACGGCCCGATGTGTGTCGCTGCCGGGCGAACCAAAAGATCGATGTCGCCACCACGCCTGCGTTCATCCACCCGCGAGCCAAAGAGCCACACTTGCGATCCCAATCCGAACACTTCATTGGCCGAGATACGAATCGCATCAATCTGCTCTTGAGTCAGGCGCATGGGTTTACCCCGGATTGTCCGCCAGGCCAAAACAGCGTCATTCCCGCGAAAGCGGGAATCCGGTTGATCGAATAATCCCCGCGCCGAGGGACAAAACCAGGGTGTTGTCCGCTACGCGGCTTGTTTGTTTCGCTGGATTCCCGCTTTCGCGGGAATGACAAAGCTAATGGATGGCTCACTGGAACACCCCGATTGTTTTCATCGCAGCCAGGGATACACCAAACTGCATGACCACTCTGGACCAGTCCAATGCCGAATCGAGCATGTTGAATTGCGCGACTTCCTGCGGCACGATGATGGTATCGCCCGGTTCTATGCTGGCGGTGGAGTCGCTGCCGAACCAGCCCTTCTTGCCCGCATCGACCATGCCGTTGGCGCGCACGACGTATATATGTTCGGTATCGGCACTCCGGTCCGGGCCGCCGGCCATGGCCAGATAATCATCACGTTTCATCCCGTCGCGGTAAACAAAGGCCGTCTGGTTGTATACCTCGCCGAGAACCATGATTTCATCAGGACGCTTGGGCACAATCAATTTATCCCCGTCGCGCAACGCTATATCAAACGGCGTCCCCTTCAATTTCTGGATATCGGACAGTTCGATCACGATGCGTCCTGTCGCTTGCACCGATTTCAATTGATCGGCAATACGCTTGGCCGAATCGATCTTGCCCAGCATACGATCACGCAACATTTGATCTTTCAGCAGGCTCGCGGAATCTTCCATCCTGGAAATTTCCACATCCGCGCGCCTTGCCAGGTCGATAATTTGCTTCTGTTGATCCTGGCGCACCGATTCCCGGGTAAATATAGCCGCATTCAGGTAGGC
>DIYV01000123.1:0-5324 GCA_002429165.1 Gallionella sp. UBA6045
AACTGTGCGATCTGCTGGAGAGACTCGCCTTTACGCCAGCGTTCCCTCATTAATGCCTTTTGACTTTCAGTATAATAAATCCGGGTTCTCTGTTTCATCTGCAACACTCCTTCTGCTTACGCAGATTCTAGTGTGTTGCATCGACCGGTTGAATCCGCAATCCCATACAGGACACTCACTTGTTCTTTTCAACCACAAATTCCGGATACCCATTATTTTTTGGTTTGCGCGAACGGAACAGGGATGAATCGACCCTGTATCTATTTATGCAATGCAGAGGTTGATGGCAACCTGCCTTAGTCTCCCATGCTGATTCCTACATTTCGCGCGCTCAGCACCCAGGGATGATCGGGGGGAACGGTTTTGACTTTGCCGGCAACTTCTTCCAGCATTACTGCCTCGGTGCTATCCCCCCTGGCGGCAACCATCACGCCATATTGCCCTTGATCGATCAGGTCGGTGCAAGCAGTCCCCAGCCGGGTGGAGAGCAGGCGGTCTGCGGCGGAGGGAATGCCGCCGCGTTGCAGGTGGCCGAGGATGGTGATACGCGATTCCAGTCCGGTCAGCAGTTCGAGCTGCTTGGCGAGGCGTACCGTCTTCTCCGCGTATTGGGTCTCGGCTACGGATTCTGCATCCGCCTTTTTGCCTTCTTTCTGCTTGGCGTCGGTTTTCTTTTTCTTGGTCGCCGCCAGTTCCGCGTGTTCATGCACAGAGAGCGCTCCCTCCGCGATTGCGACGATGCTGAAGCTCTTGCCGCGACGACTGCGTTCGCGGATCGCTTCGGCCACGCTTTCCACCGCATAGGGAATTTCCGGGATCAGGATCACATCGGCACCGCCTGCAATACCCGCGCCCAGAGCCAGCCATCCGGCCCGGTGGCCCATGATTTCCACCACGATGATGCGGTGATGGCTGTGCGCCGTGCTGTGGAGACGATCGATCGCATCGGTGGCGATGCCCAGGGCTGTATCGAAGCCGAAGGTGATGTCGGTCATGGCGATGTCGTTGTCGATGGTCTTGGGCAGGGTGATGATGTTGAGGCCTTTTTGTTTGAGACGCAGCGCATTTTTCTGCGTACCGCCGCCGCCCAGGCAAACCAGGACATCGAGATGGTTGGTGTGATAATTGCCGACGATCACATCGGTCATGTCCTGCATCTTGCCGCCGACCGGCATGCGGTGCGGTTTGTCCCGGCTGGTGCCGAGAATGGTGCCGCCCCTGGTCAGGATATCCGACAGATTGGCTGCCTCCAGCCGCATCGTACGATTTTCCATCAAGCCGCGAAAGCCATCGCGAAAACCGATTAACTGCATGCCGTTATGATTCAGTGCAGCCTTGCCGACACCGCGAATCGCCGAGTTCAGCCCGGGACTATCGCCACCAGAGGTGAGGATTCCAATGTATTTTGTCACAGGAGGCACTCTCTATTTTCCATGAGCTGTGATGATCAACTATTGCTCCGGGCCGGTCAACATGAGTCGGCCTTTGGCGAGCCCGTATCAGGGTACATACATCGTTTGCAACGTGAAATTCGGTGCGCCATTTGCGGCGAGGGCGGTGGTGGGAAACCGGTCAGCGAGCGCTGGAAAATATTTCGAGCCTGGCCCCCTAAATTCCTTACAGCACATAAAACAGGATCGCGACATAGTGCGCTACACTGCCGGCCAGCACGAACAGGTGCCAGATGCCATGCGCATGCTTAAGCCGGGTGTCGAGCACAAAGAACACGATGCCGATGGTATAGAACAATCCGCCGGCGACCAGCCAGGCGAATCCCGCCGGCCCCAGCGCATGCACAAGCTGGAACAGAGCCACCAGAGCCACCCAGCCCATCACGACGTAGATCACCACTGACAGTATTCGTGCACTGTTCTTCAACCACAGTTCCTGCAGGCTGCCGAGAATCGCGAGACCCCACACCACTCCAAACAGCGACCAGCCCCAGGGACCGCGCAACGTAACCAGGCAGAACGGGGTGTAACTACCCGCGATGAGAAGATAGATGCTGTGGTGGTCCAGCTCGCGCAGGATATTCTTGGCATGTCCGCGCAGGCTGTGGTAAAGCGCGGAGAAGCTGTAGAGCAGAACCAGCGTCAAACCATAAATCGAGACGCTCACGATCTTCCATGGATCGCCTTGCAGCGAAGCCAATACGATCAGCACGACAGAACCGGCGATCGCCAGAATGGCCCCGACGAGATGGGTGATGGCGTTGAACTTTTCTCCGTAGTACATAGTGTTGACCGTACGAGTGATTATGAAACTTGGTTTTATGCCGGTATATTTTAGTTTATGACATTATCAACCGGGGCGAACCGGAATTATGAATGCGGTGGGTGAAAAATATTTCGAGCCAGGTATTAAATTGGGTCAGCATCGGATTCCTTGTTGAACATTTTCATTTCGTCGTAACCCTTGGATAATGTGTGATGCTGACCCCCATTAGTTGTATCGCAGACATTGAGTTAGGCGGAGACTAACGGGCATAATGCGGCCAGGCGCAACCGGCCTTTGTCCGCCGTTGTTTGTATGGATGCAATCGTTGCAGGTATCCTGTTGAAAATTCTTTGGGGGAGCTTGGCAGATGAAGATATGCGTTTTCGGCGCCGGGGCGATTGGTGGATATCTGGCAGTGGAGTTGGCACTGGCAGGACATGAGGTCAGTGTTGTGGCGCGGGGCGCGCATCTTGAAGCGATTCGCAGGAATGGACTGAAACTGCTGATCGGGGGGCGCGAGAAAGTTGCGCGACTGGCCGCAAGCGATGACCCATCCAATTTCGGACAACAGGAATTCGTGATTTGCGCCCTGAAATCGCATCAGGCTCATGAAAGCGCGACACTGATCAAGCCACTTCTCGGACCTGATACTGCACTGGTCACCGCGATGAACGGCATTCCATGGTGGTACTTCTACAAGACAGGCGGGCCTTACGAAGGCCATCATCTGGAGTCGGTCGACCCGGGCGGACGGCAATGGAACCTGATTGGGCCGGAACGCGCTATCGGCTGCGTAGTAGATGCAGCTTGCGAAGTCACCGCACCCGGTGTTATCGAGCACCATGAATTCAACCGTTTCACCATCGGTGAACCTGACGGGAGCCACTCGCCGCGAGTCGCCGCCTTGAGCCAAGCCCTGACTGCGGCCAATTTCGATGCGCCGATCCGAAACGCGATCCGCTGGAATGTCTGGTTGAAACTGTGGGGCAACGTCTGTTTTAATCCGATTAGCGCGCTTACCCATGCCACCCTTGACCGGATCACTTCAGAGCCGCGGCTGAGGGCACTTTGCATATCAATGATGCACGAAGCCAAAGATATCAGCGAGGCACTGGGAATAGATATCCCGGAAGAAATGATCCATCGACGTCTGGCGTCGGCAGGGTCGGTAGTCGGGCACAAGATGTCCATGCTGCAAGACCTGGAGCGCGGACGTTCAATGGAAATCGATGCGCTGGTCACCGCAGTTCAGGAACTGGGCCGCATGACAGGTGTTCCGACCCCCACAATTGACGTAGTCCTTGCGCTGGTCCAGGAATGCGGCCGCCAGGCCGGCCTATACCCACGGGACTTCGCGCCCCCGCACCCCCGAGCAATTGCTTCAGGGAAAGCAGACTGATTTGTGACGTATTCAACGCCTGCCTGCAACCGCAAAGCAGCCATACACAAGTCCGGATTGCCATGACTGCTTTGGGTTGTGGGTTCAATAACAGTAATGCGAAGCTGCCCCCTTTAATTTCTCGGCTTCATCGAGTATTACACCGCAAAGCATTTCGCAAATTCACTGGGCTGGCCGGTCACGCTCGTGCTGATGGGCGTCGCTTTCCTGGGCGTCGGCACGATCGCGATCAAGGTAAGGAGGCAAATCTAGCCCGGTCCAGGGACAAGTATCGTTTGCCTGAGAATTATTATTGTCGGGTAAGAGTAATGGCTAAATTTGATTGCAAGCTAAACATCAATGTTCGAATTATTTCCCGATTGATCGCTCACGGCTCTGGCGTATCTGTGTCTAAATCGCCTCGTCTTAACTCCGCGCGCGCCGCCGCTGCCAGCGCTTGATATTTGGTTCGGAAGTGATCGAGAGATTCCTCCTCGAGTTCTTCCAGATCGAGAAGTGCATTATGAGCGCCTTTCGTGGCCCGGATCAGTTCGTCGAGTTTCACCTGGATTGCCTCGGTGTCCCTATTCTGGGTATTTTGGATGAGAAAGACCATCAGGAAAGTGATGATCGTCGTGCCGGTGTTTATGACCAGTTGCCACGTGTCACTGAAGTGAAACACCGGACCTGTAACGATCCAAACAACGATGACAACAACAGCTAACGTGAATATTCTGGGGCGTCCGCAGAAGTACGCCGCTCTTTTCGCGAATCGAGAGTACCAAGTCGCGTTATGCATGGCAGTTCCTGTTCCGGGAACTATACGAAATTGATTTTTTGACTAAGCAATCTTTGCATGGGGAATTTCATCTTACCAGTCCCAATATGCCGATGACGATCAAATATGCCGCGACGATGTAATTCAGCAGCTTGGGCATCATCAGAATAAGCACCCCGGCGATCAGCGATACAAGTGGTTCCAGCGTGATGTGAAGATTCATGACAGTATTCCTTATATTTACATGGAAGGTGAAACGATTCAAGAATATCCCGCTTACAGGCAAAGCTCTGTGCGCCAGAGCACATAGCATTGCGAGACTGCTGCAAAGCAGCAATTGGTCAAAAACGCAAAACCGATTCGAAGCAGAAGATACTGAAGCCGACTAAGCGCCCAACGCGGCCAAAAATCACATCAGCCAGCGTCTCTTCATTAGCAGGTATGAAAGATAAAACATCAACGATCCCAACAGAAACAAATAGACCCAGTCAAAAGCCATGTCCGCTATCCTGCCGTCTTCCAGCAGTATGGATTGCAGGGGTTCATACAATTGGAATGAGGGCAGGAAGGGTGCGACGGCAGTCAATTTTTGCGAAACATCTGACATCGCGGAAGGAAGCAAATGCGGCAGATAAAAGATGACGCCCAGCGTCCTGGCGCTGGCCTGGTTGCGGCAGAGGAAACCCAGGAAAATCCCGTAGGCGCTGAAACAATAACTGCCCACGACGATAAAAGCGATATAGTCGAAAATGTGTACCGGGCCGAATTTTCCCAGCAGGTGAAGAAACAACACCGCAGTGATGATCAGGATCATGCCCAGGATCAATTTGGCGATCAGCCATTGGACTTCATGTATCGGGGTCTGGAGCAGTGCAAGCAGCAGCTTTTTTTCCTTTTCCTCGGCAACCTGTGCCGGGAGAATGATGAAACCGATGAGCAGGACCAGCATCA
>DIYV01000123.1:5619-9958 GCA_002429165.1 Gallionella sp. UBA6045
ATCGCAATGGTATGGAGCGCATCCTTTTTTATCACCAGCAGTGTCAGGCTGCCGGGAGCTATTTTATTCCCGGTCAGCATCCCGTCTATCTTGTGCTCCTTCAATAGACGTATGCCTTCTTTCTCATTCTGGACCCATGTCACTGCAACGAGCTGTCCGGCTGCCTTGATGCTGCCGGTGAACTCGGGTGTATAGGCATAATCCTGTACGAGTCCGATCTTGACTTTGCCAGCTTCCGAGTTGCTCCCGTCCACCAGGTTCAGGGAAACAAATACGAACAGCGGTATGAACAGGATCAGGAAGAATGTCTTGTTCCTGAATGCGATGGCCAGATCGTTGAATGCGAGCACCAGAATATTTCTCATTATCATGCGTACAGCTTTTCATGGATTTCTGATTGAAAATATTCCCGGGGAGGACCGTCGAAGACCAGCCCGCCTTCGTGCAGCACCATGATGCGCGTCGCCAGGTTCCTTATCTCCTCGGGGCGATGCGAAGTAAAAATGATGGTTTTCCCGGCGTCATGCATCGTGTTCAACAGCCGGTAAATCTCCCGTGTCATCTCGAAGTCCAGTCCCGATGTCGGTTCATCCAGGATCAGCAGCGGGGGGTCCGCCAACAGTGCGCGTCCGATGTTCACCCTTTGCATCAACCCTTTTGACAGCGCCTGTACCTTGCTTTTTCGGAACCGTATCAGATTGAACTCGCCCAGGATCTCTTCCACCCGCAGAAACGGTGTTCGTGAGAGGGCGGCGAACAGTTTGAGATTGTATTCGACGGAGAAGAAGTCGAATAGATTGGGAACTTCCGGAATAAATCCCACTTTCCTGACAACTGCCGCCCTGTTCTTCAGGTCGATCCCGTCCATCATGACGGTACCGCCGTCCGGAACGATCCAGTTGGCCAGCATTTTCAGCAGTGTGGATTTGCCGGCGCCGTTATGACCGACGATTGCGATCAGTTCGCCCCTGGATACATCAAAACTGGTCGGCGCAAGCCCCCTTTTTTGATCATAGAGCTTGGCAAGATTCCGGATTTCGAGCTGCATAAGTTATCGCTCTATCGTTAGATGAAAATTCAAGCGTAACAGAACCAGACTTTGCAGCCTGATACAAAAGTTGCTGTTGTTGATTTTGATGCGTTGACGGCAGATACCGGCCAAAGGCAAACTCCGTCGCCATTTAAAAATCTTTCGCAGGGCTGGTAAGCCTGATTCGCAAGATTCCAGTACGCGCTACAATAACCTGACAATGACGATCACGAGAATGATAACTACCAAAAGATAAATCATGATGACCTCCTTAGTGTTGGGGCGATCCGATGAAACGCCCCGGATTAACATTCGATCCCCTTCACTTCATCAGTAATGAGGCCAGTGCTTTTCAACCCATCGTTGCAGTACGCTACACAATCCTGAGTAATACGATCACGAGAATGATGACCAGCAAAAGTTCAACCATGATAGCTCCTTGGCATTGGGGCGATCTGATGAAACCCCCAAGTTGAATTCGATTCACGGCATCAGAAATACAGTCTGTACTTTTCGATTCCTCTTCTCCGTGCGTTACCGCACAGAGCATCAAAATATATGCGGCGATTGGAAAGGGATTCGGGTTATTGATACAGTTTTGTATCAATCAATGGGGGATATTTGCGGAAGCCGACCGGCATGAATATTCGGCAACATGGATTCGTTGCGGCCTTAAATTCACAGCCCGCTGCAAAGACAATCTTCGTTGACATGAATGGAAAATATGAGAGCCAATACTTGACTAAAATCGTCAACGAAAGTAGCATCAAATTACGCTAAAGCTGCCAACTGCAGCAATTAGTGACGGGAAGCTTCACTTCTAGCATCAATCATACAGAGGAGATAGCAGCCATGAGCAAATCTGTTGATGAACTCCACAACCATGAAGATGTCACCAGCCTTACGGATGGCTTGATGTTTTTCTTTTGGCTCATTCTTTTACTTGGCATAGTTGGCCTTTTATTCTGGTCGGTATTTTAAGAGCCTGACCACTGCCGTTTGAAATTGTTTGCTTCGAGGAAGGGCCTGCCTTTCTTGAACGGTTGGCATGCCTTCAATAACGGCCGTCACAAATAACTGTCCTTCGCCAAGTTCTGCATCAGAGTATTCATGGGGATCAGCATCGAATATATTGTTGGGCTTTTTCATTTCGCGGTCACCCTTGGAAAATGTGTGAAGCTGACCCCTTAAATTTTACAGCCATTTAGCAGTCTTAATGCCTGAAGGAAATCTTGTCTTATGGCGAGTTGCCCGTGTGGCACCGCGAAAATTGTATATTGATCGCTGCGCCTATATGCGGATAATGGAGATATGTTTCTAAAGCCCAGCCCCTACCTCGTTGTGTTGGCCATGTTTTTGCTTTACTCCGGCTGTGCGACTTATCAACCTGCGCGGACCGATAATATCTGCTCCATCTTCCGTGGTGATACCGATTGGTATAAGTCTGCCCGCGATGCCAATAAACGCTGGGGAACACCGGTGTGGGTCATGATGGCGATTATCGACCAGGAATCGCGTTTTGTCAGTGATGCGCAACCGGACCGAGACTGGTTTCTTTTTATCCCGCTGCCGCGCCGCTCATCGGCTTATGGTTATGCACAGGCGCAAGATCCGGCTTGGGATAAGTATATGAAGGAGACTGGCAACAGCGGCCATGAGCGTGATGATTTTGCCGATGCAATCAACTTTATTGGCTGGTATACCAACACTACACAGCGCATCCTCGGCATCTCCAAGTGGGATGCCTACAACCAGTACCTCGCCTATCATGAAGGGCAGGGTGGTTATAAGAGCGGTAGCTGGAAGAACAAGGGGCGGTTGAAGCAGGTGGCCAACAAGGTCAGGAATAAATCGGCTGTCTATAGTGCCCAGTTGAAGAAGTGCAAGCCGGAGCTGGACGACAAGGTGGACAGCTGGTTTTAAACAAATTCATTACAGCGGGCGTCTATCCGCTCCTGCCATCTTTTTCTCCGCAGCATCGACAGTTTCGAATTTGAGGATGTTGAATAGATCACGGTTAACTGGACACTTTCCTGCCTATCACGAACTTTCGCTTGTGGCTCCGAGCGGAACTTCGTGTCTCGTAATATAGCGCCATAAAGCTGCCACTGGCAAAAATACATTGCATTACCGCAAAGCTGACAGTGGTCACGGACAGCTCTCGACACATTTCGGACGGTCAGCGTTAGGGAATGCAGACAATCACCCATGCTTCAGCAACGCCTCGAACTGCTCAATCGGTACGGGCCTGCCAAACAGATACCCTTGGAAATGAACGCAGCCATTGTCGATGAGGAATTGCCGTTGCTCTTCTGTCTCCACTCCTTCGGCAATAACGTGCATGTCCAGGCTTTGTGCCATCGCGATAATGGTATGCACAATCGCCATGTCGTCCTTATCTGTGGTTATGTCGCGCACGAACGACTGGTCGATCTTGAGTTGATCGATCGGCAGCCGTTTGAGGTATTGCAGCGATGAATAGCCGGTGCCGAAATCGTCCAATGATAACTTGACACCGACTTTATTCAATGCGCCCATGGTCGCGATGGTCTCTTCGATATTTTCAATCAACATGCCTTCGGTCAGCTCCAGTTTCAGCAGCTTGGGATTGATGGCATGGTGTTGCACGACCGCTTGCACTTGGGCCACGAAATCAGTCTGATGGAATTGCCTGGCACTCACGTTTACCGCCAGAACGAGGTCACGGGTGAGCGCATTCTGTTCCCACACCTTGAGCTGGGCGCAGGCTGTCTCAAGCACCCAATGGCCTATGGGCAGGATCAGCCCGGTTTCTTCCGCCAGCGGAATGAATTGATCCGGTGGCACCAATCCGCGCAAGGGATGAATCCATCGTATCAATGCCTCTGCACCCAATGGATGATGTGAACTATCCACCTGTACTTGGTAATACAGATGAAATTGTTGCAGCTCAAGTGCTTTGCGTAATTCACCCTCCAGTGAGAAGCGGGCCGTGATGCTGGCCTGCATCTGCGGATCGAAGAAGCGCAAGGTATTGCGTCCGGCTTTCTTGGCCTGGAACATGGCAATGTCGGCCTGTTTCAGTAGTTCATCTGTCGTCAGTTGGCCGCCGTTAAACAGGGTGACACCGACGCTGGCAGTACTGTGGTGTTCATGATGAGTATCAAGCTGGTAAGGTTGGCTGAGAGACGCGAGTATCTTTTCGCCGACGGCTTCTGCCTGTGCGGCCGCTTTAACGGGTATCGCACTCAAATCTTCCAGCATCACCACAAACTCGTCACCATCAATATGCGCCACGGAGTCGCTTTTACGCACGCAGGCTTCCAGACG
>DIYV01000019.1:0-23034 GCA_002429165.1 Gallionella sp. UBA6045
AATAGTCGTTTTAATGCGCATTAAAATTTCCTCCTCGGTTTTAATTTGGTTTTAATTTTTATACTATGGAAAAACTTACATCATTTAAGCAGGCATTGCAACAACGTTAGAATATTATTATTTATGCCGCTGATTCCTTATACTCTGACATAGTCCCAACCTTGATGCAGACGCTTGTCGATCTCCTCTACTGCAGAATTCGCAAAACCCGTATGCGGCAAAAGCTTCACGATGATGCCCTGTTTCTGCAACTTGTTTATCGTTTGCCGACAGGCCAGAAGATCAAGATTCGGGTATTTTGCTTTCATCAAAGCAATGCGCTTTCCAAAAGGAGACACATCCGATCTCAGCAAATCCAAACCGCCGCCATTGGCGATGATTTCAACATTGACATGTCGATTCGCCCGCTTGTACGACTTCAGTAAATTCTCTGTCTCGTCCAGTGCTGTTTTGAGTCTGACCGGGTTGGAATTGCTGACATGGACAATGATGTTGCCGTACTTTTCGATCATGTTGTTGCTTTGCGTAGATTCGAACAGGTGCGCCAGTTTGGGGTCGCCCATGGATTGCGACCCGGCGAACATGATCCAGCCTGATCCCCAGCCCAGTAACAGCATCAGCATGCAGGTCGCCAGCCTGGGCATGTTTTGAAAACGAGGGATCCGCCAGGCGCTCAGCTTATTAACAGGTGACATTCTGTTGACTGGTGGCTGGCGGTAGGCATGTTGCACCATTTCCTTCAGGCCGCGCAGTTCGCACACGCGCTTTTTCAACGCATCATCCCGACCGATAACGCTGAACAATTCGCCTGTCTCATCCAGCGCAAGTTCACTATCGACAAAGGAATTCAGAAGCTCATCGGAAATGTTTTGAGTTTCCATCATACGACCCTCCGTAATTGACGGGCCTGCGCCGAGTGTTGCGGAGCAAGTTCCATCAAAAGAGTCTTTAATGCCTGCCGTGCCCGGCATAAACGGCTCATGACTGTCCCGATCGGGATAGCCAGAATAGATGCAACTTCAGTATAGGGGAATCCTTCCAGATCAACCAATGTCAATACTTGGCGTTGCCCAATGGGAAGTTGGGCGACTGCGTCCCTCACGCGAGAAACGACCTGAGACTGGGAGTGATCATCTTCCGGGGAAGTTTGGGTGGAGCAGAGGCAATCCTCGAGCTCGTCTATATCGTCCATTTCCCTGTGTTGCCGGAAATGGTCGCGCCAGCAGTTCGCCAGAATACTGAATACCCAGCCATTGAACAGCGCGGGATCGCGCAACTGCCCGGTATTTTTCAGTGCCTTGACCAGCGCTTCCTGAACCAGATCATCAGCAAGCGCGGCATTGTGACTCCAGGAAAAGGCTACACGATATAAATTTGGCCGAATTGTCTCAAATTGTTCCTGAAAGGTGTCTGTGCCGCAGAACAAGGAAAGGATTTTCATCTTAAACGTTTCACCAAAAATTGGGGACATGGCCGACCATATACTATATGACGCAGCAGCAGGCAAGAATATTCCATCTTTTGTTAGAAAAATATTCAGGGAATAAATTTCATTTTCGTGGCGTCATCCTGTTGCAGCAACCTGCAATAACAATAAATCAATAATTCAATAACCCGAGGAGAAACACGACATGAAACGAATCCTTCAGCGCTGAGATTTGCTTTTCCACACAAAGAACAAATTAACAAGTGAGATTTTGCGCGGCAGTCGTTTTAACTTTGCGGACTCACTATCACCACTTTCACCACAATTCTGGAGAAAAGCGATGCCTATTTTTTTTCGATCTATTATTTTTGTCATGACATCTTTATTCATGATGTCGGTCGCCGCGCCCGCCCTGTCTGCTGACGAGGCTGCTTTTGCCGAATACAAGTATGTCCTGCAAATAAGCGACATGGATCCGTCCAAACAAGAGCTTGTTCTGAGCAATGCAGCAAATCTGCTCGATGCTTACCCCCCCGGTGCGGTGACGGTGGAAATCGTAGCCTATGGTCCCGGCTTGCGCCTGTTGTTCGCCGAAAACGCCCATGCGCAGCGGGTCGATTCGCTTGCTCAGAGCGGCGTGAAATTCTCTGCCTGCAACAATACTCTTGAGGCGATGACCAAGCTGCTTGGCTATCAACCGAAAATCAATCCGGATGCCAAGATGGTGCCCGGTGGTGTCGTGCGTATCGGTGATCTGGTCAGAAAAGGGTATGTCTACATCAAGCCCTGACATTTGGTGAAACGACATTTGCTTAAACATGGCCAGCTGTTGGTTTTCGGGATCAAGCCCAGTCGGATTCATGCAACTATCAATAAAATAGAGGAGTAACAAAATGGGAGACAAGAAACTATTCAAGCGCACACTGATCAGTGCTGCATTAATATTGGGATGCGCAGCGACGGGTACGGCCAGCGCAGTAGACTGGCTGATGCTGCAAGGCACCGAACCTGCTGCCGCTTCGGTCCCCGCGCATGTCTTTGGCTTCGTCGAAGCGGATTTCATGAAGGATTACAGCAGCGCCAACGCCACCGGGAATGTTTATGTGCCACCCAAGTTGCTCGGCCCCAATTTGAATGCGCAATCAGGTTTCAATGTCCTGCATGCCCAGGTCGGTGTGCATGGCACGGGTTTTCCGTTGGATGACCACATCAATTATTTTGTGTTGACAGAACTGGGCAATGCGGCAACAAATTTTACCAGTACTGGATCTACCGGCCCCGCGCTGACCGATGCCAGCGTCACCCTGAATTACATCAAGGGCGCCCGTGTCCGTGTCGGACTGTTCAAATATCCCGGTTCCGACGAGGGTATGCAGAGCACGATTGCAACGACCTATATGGACTTTTCCGAAGCAACCAATGCCCTGTTGCTGGAGCGTTTTCCGAACGCAACATATACGGCGAACATAGCACCCGCAACCCTCACTTCGCTTCAGGCGAGCGGCGGCGCTATGAACGGTTTTACCAAACCGGCCGGTGGTTTCCGCGATTCGGGTGCGCAGGTGTTTGATAGTTTTGACATGGGCAAGGACTGGAGTTTGACCTATGCGGCAATGATCGGTCAGGGCAGCGGCATAGAGCTCAACAACCTCGATGGCAAATATGATACCTACCTGTATTTGGCAACCGAAAAGAATCTTGCCAGCACGGGTCCGGCGAATGGCCTGAAGTTCTATGTCTGGAGTCAGTCGGGTCAGCGCCTGGCGGATGTTACGAATGATGCAGTTGCCAACCCCCAACTCTACAAACGCGATCGCTCCGGCTTTGGTGTTGATTATATGGCCAAGCCATACCGCGTCTCGTTCGAGTACATCAGCGCCGATGGAATGATCTTTGAAGGTCCGGACAAGCCCAGTTATCTTTTCGTCAGCACCAATGGTTCGACTGCGAAGGCCAACGGCTGGTATCTGGACGGCGGCTGGTACGTTCCAGGCACCAAGTGGGAGCTGGATGCGCGCTACGACACGGTAGACTTGAATACCGGCGCTACCGACGAACACAAGTTCTCCAAAACGTCTTTGGGCGTGAAATACAACTTCAACCCCAAGGCTCATGTGACGTTGAACTATGAGCTGCGTGATTTCAAGTGCACCGCATCTACAGTGCCATGCACCAACGCCAACAAAAACCTCAGCGGCGTGGGCAACAAGGTCGGCGTGCGAGTAACAACCGCCTTTTAAGAAAATAACTGTATTCATTGCAATTCCCCGCTGCCCGCCAGACGATCTGGTGGGCTTTTTTTGCAGTTGCAAAATTCCGGCACATACCGGTTAGCGGGGCTCCAGGTTATTCGCGACCTGTTGTTCGGCCGTGGAGCAGTACCATTGCAGTACAATGATTTTTTACGCAGCAAGGAGAAGGCAATGTTCAGAAATATACTGGCGGCAATGCTGTTGTTCGCCGGATTGGTTCATGGCGCGCTGGCGGCCGGCGATTACATGGCTGTTTCTACCAAAACGGGCAACTTTCAAGACGTCAGGGACGATGTCGAAATGGCGATCACGGATCGGGGAATGGTGGTCAATAATGTTTCGCATGTCGGCGAGATGCTGGAGCGTACCGGCAAGGATTTGGGCGACAGCAAACAGGTATTCCTGAAGGCCGAGGCCCTGGAATTTTGCAGTGCGGTGGTGTCGCGCAAGATGATGGAGGCCGACCCGGATAACATCGTGTTCTGTCCCTATGTCATCTCGGTGTACGTGGTGCCGGGGAAGCCCCATGAAGTGCGGATTGCTTACCGCAAGCCTCAGATAATAGGTTCACCCGCCTCGCAGAAGGCACTCAAAGCCGTGGATGAACTGCTTTCCGGCATCGTCAAGGATGCGCTGCAGTAGTTCGGCGGAGTTGATGGGGGTGGCGAATTTTAGATAAACCATTTGTAGGAGCGGGCTATGCCTGTCCTGAGCTCGCCGAAGCGGCCCGCGATTAAACAGCTCGCGGACAGCACCCGCAAGGAGGACACCGCAAGGGTAGGCAAATCCGTTTCCAGCCAAAGGCTGGACGGAGTTTGCACCGCCGTGGTTGCACCAAAGGAAGGCAATCCACTACGCAGCAGGTTGCGTGTGGAATTGACACTAAGGGGCTGATAACAAAGTCAGGCAATTTGCTACTCAACAAGTTGAGTGCAAAGTTGACACAGCCCCAACAACACACGCAGGGCCCGCTCCTACAAGTTTCAACTGCTATTTTCAGGCTAATTCTTCAGGCTCGATTCTGTGAGACGTTCTTCGAGCAGTTCCAGGGTCAATGTGCCCGGCTTGATGACGCCGTCCTCGAAAACCAGGGTGGGGGTTAAGTTGATCCCAAGCTTTTTCGCTTGCAAGGAAATTTTAGTCAAAGCCGATGTATCGCATGCCTTTTCCATTTTTGATTCCACACCCTTCAGCATATGATCCTCCCAGGCCTGGAGCCTGTCGGGCGAACACCAGATGGCCTTGGCCTTTTCTTCTGAGCCGGGCAGTATCGGATACACGAAAATATAAATCGTCACATTGGTCAGATTGACCATCTCCTTTTCCAGCCTCTTGCAATATGGGCAATTCGGATCGGTGAACACAGCCAGTTTTCTTTTGCCATCGCCCTTCACGTTCTTGATGGCAAGGTCGAGCGGCAAAGTATCGAAATTGATTGCATAAAGCTGCTTTTCTCTTGCTTCGGTCAGATTCTTCAATGTATGCATATCGAGAATGTTGCCCGAAAAAAGGTAAGTCATATTTTCGTCGGTATAAACCAGCCGGTCATCAAATGCCACTTCATACAATCCAAAATACGGTGTCTTGCTGACGCTGATGATCTTTGAATAGGGAAATTTTTTTGCCATTTCGGCCCTGATGGCTGCTTCGTCGCCGAAAGCTGAATTGGCCAGAAACAGGGCAAGCAGCGCTAAAAAATAAAATGGTTTCATCCTTGGTTTCCTGTTGCACGTCTGTTATGTTTCGATTTGCATTTCGTTGCGTTATGGCCACACAAGAGCAGAGTGTATCTGCTCGCGGATCATGAGAATCTGGATTCTACTGTATACGAAAGTTTCATGGATTGAAGACCGGTTGCTCGTCAATCATACCGGCATCAAACAAACCATGTCCGTGGAACGCTGAATGTGCTCTGTTCGAGCGAGGCGGAAGGACTTGTTTACTCGGTAGTTGAATGAGAGTAATTTGAGCCTCGCATAGTGGGGAAATTGCATGGAGAGTACGCATAATTTGGAGAATAACCCTAATGGGTTATCCCTTAAACTCTTAGTGGGTATGGACGCTGGTTAGCTGCTTATTCCTATAATGCGCGAATCAATATGTAATACGCGCGTAACACTTTTGTGTATTTTTTAGAGCCAATGCAAAATTGGCAATAATTTTATTAACCTGCGGGAGATGAACATGAACTTTGATAAAGAATTTGATGCGAGCGGTCTGTCCTGCCCTTTGCCTATCCTGAAGACCAAAAAAGCACTTGCCGACATGGCTTCCGGGCAAGTGCTCAAACTGGTCGCGACAGATTGCGGCGCAGTGAAGGATATGCAGGCATTTGCCGATCAAACCGGTAATAGCTTGCTGTCCACCGAGGAAGCGAACGGCTCATACACGTTTTACATGAAGAAGAAATAAACCAGTTTCTATTCGCAACCAGAACCATACTCGAAGGGGAAAACATGAGCAAAAAAATGGCGATCATCGCCACCAAAGGCACGCTGGACATGGCCTATCCACCATTCATCCTGGCTTCGACCGCCGCTGCTCTGGGCTATGAAGTGCAGGTGTTCTTCACCTTCTACGGACTGCAATTGCTGCGCAAGGATTTGTCCAATGTGATGATCAGCCCGCTGGCCAACCCTGCCATGCCGATGCCCGTGCCGATGCCGGTGATGGTGCAAATGCTGCCCGGCATGGAATCCATGGCAACCATGATGATGAAGCAAAAGCTCAAGAAGCATGGTGTTGCATCGCTGGAGGAACTGCGCGATCTGTGCCTCGAGGCAGAGGTTAAATTCATTGCCTGCCAGATGACGGTCGATCTGTTCGAATTCGACAAGAGCGAATTCATCGAAAATGTCGAATATGGCGGTGCCGCGATGTTCATGGGCTTTGCTGGGGATACGGATATTTGTCTGTTTGTTTAAGTTGTTGTGATCGGGCAGTAACGGGGTTGTTTTATTATAATTAATGAGGAGAGTTGTAATGAAAATGAATAAAATTGTTATTTCGTTGTTGTCCGCCGGCGTGATGGCATCACCGCTGCTGGCACATGCCACCAACGGTTACTCGCCGATCGGTTATGGTGTAAAGAATGAAGCGATGGGCGGAGCAAGCATCGCGCTGCCGCTGGATGCCATCGCGGCTGCCAACAACCCGGCCGGGATGGTGATGGTGGGTGACCACACCGATTTCGCGCTGACCTGGTTCAAGCCGAATCGTGAAGCTGAAATCACAGGTAGTCCTGCACCTGGCGCGAATGGTACTTATAGCGGCAATGGCCGGAGCAACTTCTTCATTCCTGACTTTGGCTACAACAAGATGATCAGCGCAGACACCTCGCTCGGCGTCTCTGTTTATGGCAACGGCGGCATGAACACCCAGTACAACACCAACCCGTTCGGCGCCTATGGGTCCAGCGGTAACCTCGGCATCAACCTGTCGCAACTGTTTGTCGCACCGACCTGGGCGATGAAGATCAACCCGACCAATGCGATCGGCGTCTCGCTGAATCTGGCCTACCAGATGTTCAGTGCTACGGGTCTAAGCGCATTTGATAATGCCGGGTTTTCTTCTAACCCTGGTTCTGTCACCGATAACGGAACGGACACATCCACGGGTTACGGCATCAGGATAGGCTGGACCGGCGAAGTCACTCCCACCGTGACGCTGGGCGCGACCTACCAGAGCAAGACCAAGATGGGCAAGTTCAGCAAATACAGCGGCCTGTTTGCAGGTCAGGGTGGCTTCGACATCCCTTCCAACTATGGTGTGGGTATCGCAGTGAAAGCCACGCCCGCCACAACGGTCGCGTTCGATGTCCAGCGCATCAATTATGCGGACGTCCCCTCCGTGGGCAATACTTTCCCAGCTGCTGCGCTGTTGGGAGCTGATAATGGGGCAGGCTTCGGCTGGCAGAACATCAATGCCTACAAACTCGGGGTGAGTCATGCTTTTAGTTCGGCGTTCACGATGCGCGCCGGCTATGATCATTGCGACCAGCCGATACAAAACAGCCAGACACTGTTGAATATGCTGGCTCCGGGTGTGGTGCAAGATCACTTGTCACTGGGCGGAACCTGGAAGCTGGCAGGCACGTCTGAAATATCGGTGGCCTATGTTCATGCCTTCAAGAAGACCGTCAATGGTTCCAACTCCATCCCTACAATGTTTGGCGGAGGCGAAGCAAATCTCACCATGACAGAAGATTCGATCGGCATTTCCTACGGCTGGTAATCGCCTGGCAATCTGATTGTTGCAAACCTGAAACCCGCCCTCGCAAGAGGGCGGGTTTTTTAATGGGTAACGAGCGAAGTCCGGAGCGCAGTGATCAGCTTGCCGCGATCCGCTCGTGATAGCGGGCGCGGAACAGCAGGCGCGGTGCAGTCGCATCATCCTCAAAGGCGGCGCGGTCATGCAGCACGTTGTTGCACAGCAAGCCCATGCCGGGTTCCAGTCTCAAGCCGTGGATGTGCGGCAAGTCCGAGGCGAGCAGTTTTTCCAGCGCGGCGACAGCCGCCAGCGTGGTTGCGTCCTGTTTCCAGACTATGCTGCGGGTGCGGGCGGTATAGCGCATGTGCAGCTCGCCGCTTGCCGGATCGACTGAAAACACCGGGCCGGTTTGAGCGGCGCGGGCCACACCCTGTTCATCCGTGCGTTCCGGTATCGTCATCGCATCCGCCGCGGATAGCGCACGAATGAAATCGGCATTGCTGTCGCGCAACATCAGGTAGGCGATCTCATGATCGAGCAATCGGTTTTCGCCGCCTTGTCCGGCACTGTGCATGCAATGCAGTACAAAACTGCGTATCTGGCGTACGGGAGGATTGTAATAACCGTCGGTATGCCATTTGATGGGGTGGTCGGTATAAGGGATATAACCCTGACGTTTCCCGTCGTCAGTACATACGGTGACGCGTGTGATGCCCTGTTCGCCCGCCAGCCAGTTTGCGTCCAGGCTGTTCAGTCCGAACTGCAGTCCGAACTGCTGCACAGTCTGTTCATCAACCGGATCGGCGTGAGTGGTGTAAATCACCATGTTGCTGCGCCGGCAACGTTCCAGTAAGGCGGCGCGTTCGGCTTCGGTCAGGGAACGCGGATCCCTGATTTCGACGACCAGCCCGCCCGTATCGGTGATGGCCCGATCCAGTTTGTGTTCGCGCCAGCGCAGATAGGCAGCAGTGTTATCGAGATCAAATGGATTTTGCATGTCCGGGTTATCGCAATGTGGTTCAAGGGATCTCGAAAAACTCGATTTTTCAAGCTAGGCAAGGCGCGAGCAAAAAATTATGACGACACATATATCCGATATGTCAGGAGTAATTTTTTGTGAGCGACACAGCATAGCGACAAAAATCGGGTTTTACGGGATGCCCTTTAGTCGCCGCTGGTGACCTTGCGGATGCGTGTCTGCGCGGGTTCTTTTGTGTACAGGTTCTTCATGGTTTTCTCCACCATGTCCACGACATTGGGCGCTTCGATGCTCATCATCTGATCGATCACCCATTCGACATCTTTTTCATCCATGACTTCGCGCATGCAGAAAGCGAGGTAACGGGTGAAGGCGAATTCGGGGCCATCGACCCCGTAGCTGAACTCGGCATATTCTCCCGCGCGCTGGTTCAGCTTGTCGATGAAAATCTGCTTGTGATCGGTGATGCTGTCGTCCAGTAACCGGCTTTGGTTTTCCGTCAGGGTTTCTGCGACGCGATTGGCCAATGTGCTGGTAAAGGCAAAGCGATCTTCTGCGGATAATTCTCGATGGGCGATGCGGTCCGCGACCTGGATCAGGAACACCAGGAATTCGGTGATGAATGAAAAATATTGCGGGCCGATCGCGATCTCGAAATTCGCCCTGCGGGTATTCTTCAGCGCGTTGTCGGCGATACGCCAGATGGTAAACGCCATCGCACCCGCAATCTCTTGCGGGGTTTTTTCACGTTCACTCTTGAACCATTGGCTTTTGATGCGCATGTCAGGTGGGCCGGTGGTGCAGGTCAGCCCTTTTGCAGGAAGAATTCATAAACGCCCGCGCCAGCTTCAACTGTGCTGATGATTTTTATTCCTGTCGTTTCCGCCCAGCCGACGATGTCGGTCCGGATGCCCGGACAGTTGCTGATCAGCTTGAGGATTTCACCCTGCTTCATGCCGTTCAACAGTTTCTTGGCTTCCACGATAGGACCCGGGCAATGCACACCGCGAATATCGAGAATCACATTCGCCTTTTGTGATACTCCTTTGCCCTTCATGACGTAGTAACCCGTGCCGCCATCGGGCATCGCTTCTGTTTTTAATACCTTGTTATTGGTCTGTTCCGCCCATGAAAAAAGATCATCCCTGGTGCCCGGGCAGTCTGATATCAGCAACAATATCTGTTCTTTTTTAAGGTCGTCGACCACGCGCTTGGCTCCGAGCAGCGGAGCGGGGCAGGTCAGGCCGCGCATATCGAGTTTGACATTGGCGTGTAACTCTTGAGTGCTCATGATAGTTGTCCCGTAAATTTCAGAAATGCCGCCGCTTTAATACCCGCCTTTGCCATAAGGCTGTGGCAGGCCGGCAACTTTTGCACCCTGTTTGGCCGGACCGGTCGGAAATAGATCATACAGGGCTTTGCTATCCGCCTCCGGCCAGAATTCATTGACGCCCTTCAGCATATTGCGGAAATTGGGCGTGTGACCGTGTTCGCGGTATTGATCGCGCATATATTTGACGACTTCCCAATGTTTGGGCGTCAGCTCTATGCCTTCTGCCGCCGCGATGATGTTTACTATTTCGTCGCTGTAATCCGGCTCCAATAGGAAGCCATCACCATCGGTTTCGACTTGATTGCCTGCAACTGTATAGCTCATGTATGACCCCCATCAAAAAAATAAACAAAAAATTCAATCTTCACTCAAACCCGTAATGACTTTATACGGTACAAAAATTCCGCAGCCAAATTGGCGGTCAACTCCGAGGCCGGCATATTGCAATAGTAGCGACGCTTCGGGTTTCAGGTCATGCAATACCAGGCTGTAACCGTGGATGGATCGCTGACCGTCATTGACGGTGACGCGCTTGCCGCAGATCAATTTTCCTGCAACGCCCAACTCATCCATCTGATTTCTGATGTCTTCCACGAACAGAACTTCATCTTCAGAACCTGTTACCAGCTCGGCGTGAATTGTGGGGTAGGGCTGGATCGGACGTTTCTTCGCATCCCCAACGCGCATCGTACTTCCGTCTATATCGAGCTGCTGTCCAGTCAAGCCGGATGCGGCAGACTCGGCAATTGTTGTCGGCATACGCATGACCAGCTTGGCACGTTTGGCAAGCAGCATACCCTGGCTGCTTACTGTCGAGCGTAACGGCAGAACCCCGACGAGCTTTTCTCCAGCGAGCCGGGGGACTTGGCCCAGCAGTGCGGTCCAAAGCGCAGCGCGATACGCGGCGGGCAGTGTGCCACCCTCGAGATCGAACACCGTATCGATCATTTCGGAAATATTTTTATTAGTCATTTGCCGCCAGTTTCTGGCTATCTGCCCAGCGTTGCATAGCCACGGCCCAATGTTGGGCCGTATCAGGATCAATGTCGAAAATAGTAAAACGTTTACCCTCTCGAATACGAATGCGCAACAAGCTCATGCCGCCTTCGACGTGATCTATCTGGTGCAGTTCAATTTCCTGATTGCCCAAAGGAACCCTGAATTTCGCCAATTCGCTGATTTGTGCCATTGCCGTTGCCCCAGTCAGAATATGTAGATAACGATACTCTTTCAGAGTATTCTGAACGAGCCAATATATACCTCAAGTCTACCGTTAATGTACTTGATAGTGGAATACTACTAGGGAAGCCGAGATACTACCCATAAGGGTTATTGAAGATAGCCGCTAAGGGTGATGGAATGCATCGGGTAATATATCGTAGTATTCTAATACAGCAATAAACATGGACATACCGCACTACTGTCGCGGTTGAGTTCAGATGGATCACCAATCCCCGCCTCTGCCGGGTCATTAATCGTTTGCCAGCAGTAAACCCAGGCAACGCGACTAACAAGGAGAATTGTTATGGCTAAGAAGATGCATGATACCCCAAACCTGGATCAACTCGAGTCTGGTCCATGGCCCAGTTTTGTGACCGGCTTGAAAGAGCTGGCCAAGGATAAAGATTACGTGGTGGATTTATTGGGGCAGCTCGAGACCTCATACCGGACCAAAAAAGGCTACTGGAAGGGCGGCACTGTCGGCGTGTTTGGCTATGGCGGAGGCATCATCCCGCGCTTTACCGAACTCAAGAGTGAGGACGGCAAGCCGGTTTACCCGGATTGTGCCGAATTCCATACGCTGCGCGTGATGCCGCCAGCCGGTATGCACTACGATACCAATACGCTGCGCGAATTTTGCGACATCTGGGAGAAGCATGGCTCCGGCCTGATTGCATTCCATGGCCAGTCCGGTGACATCATGTTCCAGGGCGCGACCACCGACAACGTGCAGAAGGCTTTCGACGAGATCAACGAGATGGGCTTTGACCTGGGTGGCGCGGGTCCGGCAGTGCGCACCTCGATGTCCTGCGTGGGCGCGGCGCGTTGCGAACAATCCTGCTACGATGAAGCCAAGGCACATCGTGCCGTGTTGAATACCTTTCTGGATGACATGCATCGCCCATCCTTGCCGTACAAATTCAAATTCAAATTCTCCGGTTGCCCGAATGACTGCATGAATTCCGTGCAGCGTGCAGACATGGCGGTGATCGGGACCTGGCGCGACAATATTCGCACCGATGAAGCGATGGCCAAGCAGTGGTTTGCCAAGCATGGCATGGACGAGCTGGTGAATGACGTTGTGGCGCGTTGCCCGACCAAGACTTTCCAGCTCAAGCAGATCAAGAATGTCAAAACCGGTCCAAGCATCTCCAGCGTTGCGATCAATGACACCCATGCGATTGAGATCGACAACCACGATTGCGTGCGTTGCATGCATTGCATCAATGTGATGACCGGTGCTTTGGCTCCAGGTAAAGACAAGGGTGCGAGCGTGCTGGTCGGCGGCAAGAGCACACTGAAGATCGGTGGTTTGATGGGCACGGTCATTATTCCTTTCATGAAACTTGAAACGGATGAAGATGTGCAGAAACTGGTTGACCTGGGTCAGCGCACCATAGACTTTTTTGCGGAAAACGCGCTTGAACACGAGCGTACCGGCGAGATGATCGAGCGTATCGGTTTGATCAATTTCCTTGAAGGTGTGGAAGTCGATGTTGATCCGAACATGGTTTCCACTCCCCGTACCAATCCGTATGTGCGTACGGATGGTTGGGATGAGGAAGTCGACAAGATCAACGCCAAGAAACAAGCTGCCTGAGGAGACATAAAATGAATCAAGCCGTTCAAGAAAAGCCCGCAGCAAAGCGCAAGCCCAAAGAAACCGGAGTGCCGGACAACAAGAAGTATCTGCATCCGTTGATGGCGAAGAACTACGGCGACTGGAAATATCATGACCGCCCACGCCCCGGAGTGCTGCATCACGTGGCACACAGCGGTGATCAGATATGGACGGTACGCGCCGGCACGCAACGGCAAATGGACGTTGGAACTATCCGTTTGTTGTGCGATATCGCCGACAAGTATGCGGAAGGTCACGTGCGCTTCACGATCCGTTCCAACATCGAGTACATGGTGTCCAAGGCGGAAAAGGTCGCTCCGCTGATCGCCGAGCTGGAAAAGCACGGCTTCCCGGTGGGTGGCACCGGCAACTCCATTTCGATGATTTCCCATACACAGGGCTGGCTGCACTGCGATATTCCGGCTACGGATGCATCCGGCGTGGTCAAGGCCTTGATGGATGACCTGATCGTTGAATTCAGGCGCGAGGAAATGCCCAATCGCGTGCACCTCTCGACTTCATGCTGCGAGATCAACTGCGGCGGTCAGGCTGATCTTGCGATCATCGTGCAGCATACCAAGCCGCCGGTGATCAATCACGATCTGGTCGCCAACGTATGCGAGCGCCCGACGGTAGTGGCGCGTTGCCCGGTCGCGGCGATACGCCCGGCCATGGTGAACGGCAAGCCTTCGCTGGAAATCGACGAGACCAAGTGCATGTGCTGCGGTGCCTGCTATCCTCCCTGCCCGCCAATGCAGATCAATGATCCGGAGTTTTCCAAGCTGGCGATCTGGGTGGGCGGCAAAAATTCAAACGCCCGCGGCAAACCGACTTTCATGAAGATGGTCGCGTCGGGTCTGCCCAATAATCCGCCAAGATGGCCCGAAATCAGCGTTGTGGTGAAGCGGATATTGAATGTTTACAAGGATGATGCGCGCCCATGGGAGCGTATGGCTGACTGGATAGACCGTATCGGCTGGCCGCGTTTCTTCGAGAAGACCGAATTGCCATTCACCAAGTATCTGATCGACGATTGGCGCGGTTCCCGTTCCACGTTCAATGCTTCCACGCATATTCGCTTTTAACCGGGAGCGGCCGCATGAAATTTGGAATTGTTGTTAACGAGGGGCCTTACCAGCATCAAGCCAGTGATTCGGCCTATTTGTTCTGCAAGGCCGCGATAGAAAAGGGCCATGAAGTATGGCGCGTGTTTTTTTATCACGATGGTGTGAACAACGCATCCAAGCTGACAGAGCCTCCGCAGGATGACCGGCATATCGTGAATCGTTGGGGCAAGCTCAACGAGGAGCATGGCGTGGATCTGGTGGTTTGTGTAGCGGCAGCTTTGCGGCGCGGTATCAAGGATGAAAATCTGGCGAAAGGCTTCAGGATTTCCGGTCTGGGCCAGATGGTGGAAGCAGGCGTCAAGACAGATCGTTTGATCGTGTTCGGCGATTAAGGGGGCGGAATGAGCGATATCAAAAAATTCATGTTTGTTAACCGCAAGGCTCCATACGGCACGATCTACGCGCTGGAGTCGCTTGAAGTGGTATTGATCACTGCAGCCTTCGATCAGGATGTTTCTTTGGTTTTTCTGGATGACGGGGTGTATCAGCTGAAAAAAGGGCAGCAGACCAAGGGCATTGAAACCAAAAACTTTTCACCCGCCTATCGTGCGCTGGAAGGTTATGACATCGAGAAGCTGTATGTCGAAAAAGAGTCCATGGAAGCACGCGGCCTCAGCGAGGAAGATTTGCTGGTGGATGTGACCGTGATGGGGCGCGCAGAAATGGGCGAGTTGATGGATCAGCAAGACGTGGTCTTGAGCTTCTAAGGGAGAATCGTTACATGTTGCATATCATCAACAAATCTCCATTGACGAATTGCGCGCTCGACAGTTGTTTGCGCGTGGCCCAATCGGGGGATATTCTGCTTATCGAAGATGCGGTCTACGCTGCTACATCCGGGAATGCATTCGAGGGTAAAATACGCGAGGCGATGGGACGATTCAAGATACATGTTCTGCGGCCCGATCTTGAGGCACGCGGACTGGCTGATCGCATCATCGCGGGCATATTGCCCGTGGATTACGGCGGCTTCGTCGAACTCACCACGACCAATAAAAACTGCCAATCCTGGCTTTAACTTTCATTACTATTAAGGAGAATCACATGTCCACCATCGAAGTCGAAGGCAAAACATACGAAACCGACGAAGAGGGATACCTTACCAATCTGGCTGACTGGAACAAGGATATCGCCGAGTACATCGCCAAGACTGAAAATGTCGAGATGACAGAACAGCATTGGGAAGTCATCAATTTCCTGCGCGAGTATTTTGAGGAATATCAGATCGCCCCTGCAGTTCGTGTCTTGACCAAGGCGATCGGCAAAAAACTGGGCGCCGACAAAGGCAACAGCGAGTACCTGTATGGTCTGTTCCCATACGGACCCGGCAAGCAGGCTTGCAAGATCGCCGGATTGCCCAAGCCAACCGGTTGCATCTGACCGGATGTTGAAGAGCTGACCCGCGATGAGCACCTTTTTCGCAATCCTGTTTTACTTTGCCACACTGGTGTTTGTTGTGGGTACGTTCTACCGTATCGGCGTTTATACCCGCACTCCCGCCCCGCTAAAGATACCCACCACGCCGGCACCGACCACCACCGGCGGGGTAGTGTTGCGCATGATGCGCGAGGTGTTCCTGTTTGAGAGCCTGTTCAAGGCGAATCTGTGGACATGGGGCCTGGGGTGGTTGTTTCATGCCAGCCTGGCACTTGTTCTGCTGCGTCACCTCCGTTACTTCACCGAGCCGGTCTGGCCTTTGGTGGCGTTGATTCAACCGTTCGGCATGTACGCCGGCATCACCATGGTGCTGGGTGTGGCGGGACTGTGGGCGCGGCGCATTTTTGTCGAGCGCATCCGCTATATCTCCACCCCCTCCGATCACCTGATGCTGGCACTGTTTCTGGCGATCGGGCTATCCGGACTGATGATGAGATTTGTTGTGCATGGCGATGTGATCGCCGTGAAGGGATTCATGCTCGGGTTGATGCATTTTGACTTGCAGCCGCTGCCTTCCAGTATTGGACTTTATGTGCACCTGTCTCTGGTTGCAGTGCTGTTGATGATTTTCCCGATCAGCAAGCTGCTGCATGCCCCCGGGTTGTTTTTCTCACCCAGTCGTAACCAGGTGGACAATCCTCGCGAGAAGCGACATATCGCTGCCTGGGCGAAACGAATGGAATCGGAGAACTAGCATGGCGGATATTGTTGCACCAGCTTACCGTGTTTTCCCCATCATTCCCGCATTGAAGCCGGGTGCGATGGAAGGAAAAGGTCCTTATGTTTCCGGTGAGAAAATGAATGAGGCGTTGGGCTTTCCGGGCAAGCTGGTGGACGACTGGCATGATAAAGCCATTGCCAAAATGGGCGACCTGCTTGGCAAGTACCGTTCGCTCAAGGTGTATATGGACTCTTGTGTGCACTGCGGAGCCTGTTCGGATAAATGCCATTACTTCATCGGCACGCAGGATCCGAAGAACATGCCTGTCGCTCGCCAGGATCTGATGCGCAGTGTGTACCGGCGTTATTTCACCCTGCCGGGAAAACTGTTTCCCAAGCTGGTTGGTGCGCGCGACCTGACCCGCGAAGTGCTGGACGAGTGGCACAACTATTTCCACCAATGTTCAGAATGCAGGCGCTGTTCGGTGTTTTGCCCGTATGGAATCGATACCGCCGAAGTCACCATGGCGGCACGCGATATTCTCGATTCCGTGGGCTATGGTCAAAAGTACGACATCGAAATCATTGGAAAAGTGCACAAGATCGGCAACAACCTCGGTTTGCCCGGCCCCGCACTGATCGATACGATGGAAGGGCTGGAAGAGGATGTGAAAGAGGACACCGGTATCGATGTGCGCTTCCCGATTGACGTTAAGGGTGCGGAAGTATTGCTGATCACTCCCTCGGCAGATTTCTTTGCGGAACCGCATATCGACAGCCTGATCGGTTATGCCAAAGTATTTCACGCAACAGGAACCAGTTGGACATTGTCGTCGATGTCATCCGAGGCAGCCAACTTTGGCATGTTCATCGGCAATTACGAGCAGTTGCGCAAAGTGGCGTTGCGCATCCGTCAGGCGGCACTTGAGTTGGGCGTAAAGCGCATCGTGGTCGGCGAATGCGGCCATGCCTGGCGCGTGGCTTACAGTTTCTGGAATACCCTGAGCGGTGTGGGCGATGGCGCCGACCCCGATGACAAGTTTGCCCAGATGCTGCAGAAACAGCTTGATCACCGTTACAGGCAGCCGACGCATATTTGCGAATTCACCTGGGACATGATCGAGCGTGGCGCACTGTCTTTCAACAAGGAAGCCAACGATAAACACATCATCACTTTCCATGACTCCTGCAACGTGGCACGGGGCTCGAGCATGGGTGGATATCCCGGTGGTCAGTTCGATATCCCGCGCAATATCATCAAGTCGGTGGCTAATCATTACGTCGAGATGGATCCGAGCACCACTCACGAAAAGACATTCTGCTGCGGCGGTGGCGGCGGACTGCTGACTGATGATTTGATGGAGTTGCGGGTGAAGGGTGCATTGCCGCGTATGGAGGTATTGAAACAGGTCGCGGATGAACACGGGGTTAATTTTCTGGCAGTCATTTGTGCGATCTGCAAGACCCAGTTCAGCAAGGTCATGCCTATTTATGGATTTGATAGAAAAATGGTTGGCGGTGTTCACCAGCTGGTCAGCAACGCGATCAGGTTGGGTGAGAAATAACAATTAACTGGAGGCTGGTAATGTCAACAACAACTGAAACTACTCAAAAAATCACCTTCCGCCGCTATAAAGACGGCGACAATAAAGTTGGCCGCTTGAGCGAGAAGATCATGCAGGCGAGCTTTACGCACAAGTGCCCGACCTACATCCAGTCCACACCGCCTTGCCAGGGAAGTTGCCCTGCGGGCGAGGATATCCGCGGCTATCTGGCCATCGTGCGCGGCACGGAAAAACCGCCGGTCGGAGCCGATGGCAAGCCGGCCATGCCCTGGCAGGAATATGCCTTCCGCCGTTTGACCGAGGCCAATCCGTTTCCGTCGGTGATGGGCCGGGTTTGTCCGGCACCCTGCGAGACGGGGTGTAATCGCAATGCACTGGAAGACCATGTCGGTATCAACTCGGTGGAACATTTTCTCGGCGAATACGGGATTGCCAACAACCTTGCCTATCATACCAGCGCTGCGCCTACCGGAAAAAAAGTGGCGGTCATCGGCGGCGGCCCGGCCAGTTTGTCCTGCGCCTATCAGCTCACCCTGAAAGGCCATGAAGTCACCGTGTTCGACGAGCACGAACATCTCGGCGGCATGATGCGCTACGGCATTCCTGGTTTCCGTACCCCGCGTGAAGTACTGGATGCGGAAATCAAGCGCATCATGGATCTGGGTGTCAAGGCCAGGATGAAATGCCGCGTGGGCTCGGACATCACGCTGGAGCAGATCCGCAAGGACTTCGATGCAGTTTTCCTGGGTATGGGCGCACAAGCCGGACGTGCGTTGCCGCTTGCGGACAGCGCCGCACCCAACGTGGTGACTGCGACTGCATTCCTCAAGGCATTCAATGACGGCCGTCTTCAGCACGTCGGCAAACGCGTAGTGGTAGTCGGTGGCGGTGATACGTCGATCGACGTGGCGACAGTCGCACGGCGCCTCGGCCATCTGGAGGAATCCAAACCGACCGATTTCGAGCAGGCCATCGCAGGCCAGATCGCGCATGATGTGGCCGAAATTTCGGCCAAGCAGGGTGCGGAAGTGACGCTGACCTCGATCTTCGCCATCGACAAGATGCAGGCGAACAAGCACGAAATCGAACAGGCGCTCGCAGAAGGTATCGCGATCCGCGGCGGTCTGGTGCCGATCGGCATCGTGCGCGGCGCGGACGGACGCGCTACAGCGCTGCGCGTCAGCCAGTGCGAGGCAAAGCTGGTCGGCGGCAAACTGGAGGTCAAGAACATCGAGGGAACCGAGGAAGATATTCCCGCTGACCTGATCGTGTCGGCGATAGGCCAGGCAGTGGACTTTACCGGCCTGGAAGAATTCAACAACGGCAAGGGTGCGGTCTCGACCGATCGCAACTATCTCGTCGCCGGACAGAAGGGCGTGTTCGCCGGCGGCGACATCATACGCCCGCATCTGCTGACCACCGCTATCGGTCACGGCTCTATCGCGGCGGACGGTATACACAGTTATCTGAACGGTCTGGATCTGGAGAAGCGTCCCAAGATCGATGCGCACCAATTCGACCTGATGCGCAAGATGATGGAAAAAGGTCTTGAAGTCAAAGAGGTGCATGAGCCGTTGCGCGGTACCGACCATACGAACGTGGCGGTACACAACTTCGACGATCGCTCGGATCGCTATGTGATCCCGCACGAAAAACTGTTCCTGGGGCACTTTTCCATCGTCGCGCGCAACAAGCGCAATGTCATTACCCTGAGCAAGGAATCCGCGCTGGGTAATTTTCAGGATCGCCTGGGCGTACTCCCTCAGGATCAGGCGGTAGCGGAAGCCAAGCGCTGCATGAGCTGCGGCATGTGTTTCGAATGCGACAACTGCGTGGTGTATTGCCCGCAGACGGCAGTTTTTCGCGTACCCAAGGCAAAAGCCACGCTCGGGCGTTATGTGGACACCGATTACAACAAGTGCATCGGCTGCCATATTTGCGCGGATGTGTGTCCGACGGGGTATATCCAGATGGGCTTGGGCGAGTAATTTTAGAGGCCCATATGTTAAAACTGATCGCATTGCTGGTTGTTCTCTGTTGTAGTGCATCTGCCGGTGCCACGGAAAGTTACGGTATGCCCAAGCTCGATATCGGCAAAGGCGGCCAGTGTGTGGCACCGACGGAGTGGATGCGCAAGAACCACATGAAGGTGCTTTTCAAACAGCGCGATGAAACAGTGCACCAGGGCATACGCGGCAGCAAGTACAGTCTGAAGAACTGCGTCGAGTGTCATGCCAGTCTGCGCGATAACAGTGTGATCGGGCGCCCCGACAGTTTCTGCGAAGGCTGTCACCGTTACGAGGCGGTCAAGATCGATTGTTTTGAATGCCACTCCAGCAAGCGAAGCACCGCTTTGGTCCAGGAGGAATCCAAATGAGTGACATGAATGAGCAGCGCAGGCAGTTCCTGAAAACCTCGGTCGGGGCGGCGGCAGTCGCTGTCGCGCCGGGAATGTTGATGTTCGACATGGCGCGCGGGGATACTGAGCCGGTTTCGAGCAAAGTGCGCTGGGGCATGCTGATCAATACCGAGAACTGTGCAGACTGCGATAAATGCGTGAAAGCCTGCAACAAGGAGAACGGTTTATCCGGAGGACTGAGCCCGACCGACTCGCAATGGATACGCAAGGTCGAACTCAAGGACATGCGCACCGAACGGTCGCTTGCGCTGCCGATGATGTGCCAGCATTGCGAGGAACCTCCATGTGTGGATGTCTGTCCGACAGGCGCTTCTTTCAAGCGTGCTGACGGCATCGTGCTGGTGGACAAGCATCTGTGCATCGGTTGCCGCTACTGCATGATGGCTTGCCCTTACAAGGCACGGTCCTTTGTGCACGAACCGCTGCATGACCAGAAACCCGATGTACCGCGCGGCAAAGGAACTGTGGAAAGCTGCACGATGTGCGTGCAACGTGTCGATGCGGGCAAGATACCGGCCTGTGCCGAGGCATGCCCGAACAAGTCCATCCTGTTCGGTAATCTCAACGACCCCGACAGTGAAGTCGCCAAAAAAATACGCACGGTGGCATCCACTCAGATACGCGCCGATCTGGGGCTGGACACCGGCCTCCGTTACCAGGGACTATAAATAAATGGCCAACCATTCTCCAATGCTATTCAGGACCAGACTATATTACGCGTTGCTGGCTGCGGGCGGGCTTGTTGCGATGATGGGGTTGTATGCGGCACACATGATGGAGGAACACGGCCATATCATCACCGGCATGAATAACCAGGTCGTCTGGGGTATGCCGCACGTGTTCGCGATATTCATGATTGTCGCGGCTTCCGGCGTACTCAACATTGCATCCATCGGTTCTGTATTCGGCAAAGCCGTGTACAAGGGTCGTGCGCCTCTGGCCGGCATGCTCTCCATTGCACTGTTGGCCGGAGGACTAACCGTGCTGATGCTGGACCTTGGTCGTGCAGACCGCATTATCGTCGCTGCAACAAATTTCAATCTGACCTCGGTATTTGCGTGGAATATTGTGCTGTACAGCGGGCTGTTTACATTCGTCGCGCTGTATATGTGGACGCTGCTGGAGCGGCGCATGAATCGCTGGATCAAGCCCGCCGGCCTCGTTGTGTTCACCTGGCGCATCATCCTGACCACCGGCACCGGCTTGATCTTCGCTTTTCTCGTCGCACGGCAGGCTTATGATTCGGCAATATTGCCGCCGATGTTCCTTGTCATGTCCTTCACCTGGGGACTGGCCGTGTTCCATGTCGTGCAGTCGGCGATGTATACCTGGAACAACAGGATACAAGATCCGGTAATACTGAATCGCATGAAGGTTCTTCTTGGCATCTTCGTGCTCGGTACACTTTATCTGGTCGCGGTTTACCACATGACCAATCTTTATTTCGCGAAACAAACCGCTTTCGAGCATTTCATTCTGGTGAGCGGCGGTATCTATCCCTGGATGTTCTGGGCGGGCTATGTTGTGCTGGGAAGTTTGTTGCCGTTGTTGCTGATATATCATCCCAGCTTGGGTAAACCAAAATTTGTCGTGCTCGCTTCACTGATGGTCATCCTTGGCGCCTTCGCCCTGCTCTATGTCTTCATCGTCGGCGGGCAGGCTTTTCCGCTGGACATCTTCCCCGGTTATGAAGTTACCAGCAGCTTTGGGGATGGACAGATCGGGCAGTATCAGCCTTCACTGTATGAATTCCTGCTGGGCTTCGGCGGTCTGGCCATTGCCTTCCTGATCACCACCGTCGGCGTCCACGCATTGAATTTCATGCCGCCGCAAGACCAACCCCGCACCGAGTATAAATAAGAGGACAGCCGATTATATTTACCATGAATCGGATGTTGATCTCAGCAGCGCACAAGTCTTCCGGAAAAACGATGGTCAGCATAGGCTTGTGCGCCGCGTTGAGCAAACGCGGGCACGCGGTCCAGCCATTCAAGAAAGGCCCCGATTACATCGACCCGATGTGGCTTAGCCAGGCATCGGGGCGCGCCTGTCGCAACCTCGACTTGTACCTGATGGAACGCGACGACATCGTCGACACCTTCACGCGTCACAGCTCGGAAGTGAATCTGGTCGAGGGTAACAAGGGTTTGTACGACGGTCTCGCACTGGATGGCAGCAACAGCAATGCAGCCTTGGCGAAACTGCTGGACCTGCCGGTGTTCCTGGTGATCGATGCGCGCGGCATGACGCGCGGGATCGCCCCGCTGATCCTCGGATACCAGGCATTCGACCGCGACGTCAATATTGCCGGTGTCATTCTCAATAATCTTGGCGGCAGCCGGCACGAAGCCAAGTTGCGCAGCGTCATCGAGCACTACACGGATGTGCCGGTAGTCGGTGCAGTCCATCACGACGAGCGGCTCAGCATCGTCGAACGGCATCTTGGACTGATGCCCAGCAACGAGTCTCATGTTGCCACGGCCAAGATCAAACAGATCGGCGATGCCATCGCGGAACAGGTCGATCTGGACAAGTTGCTCGCGTTGTCGCAGAAGTTGCCATTGAATTTTCCGCACAAGGCCAGTGTGACTCCATTCCCTTGCGGAGACAAAGTACGCATCGGTATCGCACGCGACCGCGCTTTCGGGTTCTATTACGCCGATGACCTGGATGCACTCGAAGCGGCCGGGGCCGAGCTGGTGCCGTTCGATGCGTTGCGCGATGCCAATCTGCCTGAAGTAGATGCACTCTACATCGGCGGCGGTTTCCCTGAAACCTGTGCCGC
>DIYV01000019.1:23278-32567 GCA_002429165.1 Gallionella sp. UBA6045
TACCAGATGGTCGGTGCCATCCCCGGCGATGTGAAGATGCACGACAAGCCCATCGGACGCGGTTACGTGCATCTCAAGGAAGATACAGCGCATCCCTGGCCGCGCCCCAGTGCACCGGCGAAACAGATCAAGGCGCACGAATTCCACTATTCCAGCCTGGAGAATCTTCCGCCGGAAACCCGCTTTGCTTACCATGTCGAGCGTGGCTACGGCATAGACGGAAACAGGGACGGGCTTGTCCTGCACAACATGCTGGCCTCATACACCCATTTGCGCACCATAGGAAGTTGCTACTGGGCGACCCGTTTTGTCGCATTTATTCAACGACAGCTGGAACTGCGCAGGCAATTCGAATCTTCAAATTCCAACCGGCAGAAAATATGACAAATAAACATTATCAGGCGGCCATCGCCGCCTTCGATCAGGCCAATTCACAAGACCCTAACAAGGAGATAGCCGATGGCAGGGAGTATCCCAAGGAACTGCTCTATGCGCAGCGCATGAGCGACATGCAGGAACGTTACGTCCCCGATGCTTCTGAGGCGGTAAAGCTTGCAGTACGCGCCCAGCACATCCAGCGCTGGAAGATACCGCGCAGCAAGTTTCCCATGGACAAGGAGGGCTATCTGCAATGGCGCACCGGGCTGTACAAGTTTCACGCAGAGACCGCCGGGCGCATCATGCAGGATGCCGGATATGACGAAGTGATGATAGACCGCGTAAAGAAAATCGTAAGCAAGAAAGGGTTGAAGGTCAATCCGGAGACGCAGTTGATGGAAGATGTGGTCGATCTGGTGTTCATCGAACATTACCTGGTCGGATTTGTCGCACAACACCCCGAGTATGACGAAGCGAAATGGATACCGATCATCCGCAAGACCTGGCAGAAGATGTCGGCGCATGCCCATGAATTCGCGCTGGCGGGCAAGATCAAGCTGCCGGAAGCGCTGGTGCCGCTGATTCTGAAAGCGGTACAGTAATAATGGATTATCTACCCATCTTCGCCGATGTCCGTAACAAGCTGTGCCTGGTGGTGGGCGGCGGCGCGGTTGGCAAGCGCAAGGCAGGCGTGTTGCTGGAGGCGGGAGCGAATGTGCGCGTGGTCGCGCCGCAGATCGAACCTGAGCTCGCGGAACAGGTAGGTATAAATGCGATCGTAGCGCGTTTCGATGCGCAGCATCTCGAAGGTATCACGCTGGTCATTGCGGCGACCAATGACCGCAGTGTCAATCGGCAAGTCTCCGAGTTGGCCCGCGCGCGCAACATCCCGGTGAATGTGGTGGACGACCCCGAGCTGTGCAGCTTCATCATGCCCGCCATCCTGGACCGATCGCCGCTGATGGTGGCTTTCTCCAGCGGCGGTGCCTCGCCGGTGCTGACCCGCATGATGCGCGGCAGACTGGAGACCATGATCCCGCAGAACTACAGCCTCCTTGCCGGATTCGCGGAACGCTACCGTGAGCTGGTCAAGCAGCGCGTCACCAATCCGGCGAAGCGTCGCATCTTCTGGGAGAACGTGCTGGAAGGCGTGATCGCCGAGAAGGTGCTGAGCGGCGATGAAATCAGCGCTGAAGCGATGCTGCTGCAGATGCTGGCGAGCGAGGACAATATCCTGCGCGGCGAAGTGTATCTGGTTGGTGCGGGTCCCGGAGATCCGGATCTGCTGACTTTTCGCGCCCTGCGTTTGATGCAGAAGGCCGACGTGGTGGTTTACGACAATCTGGTATCCAAGCCGATCGTCGACATGACACGACGCGATGCGGAGCGCATCTATGTCGGCAAGAAGCGCGACGATCATACCTTGCGGCAGGAGGAGATCAATGAGTTGCTGGTGCGCTTGGCCAAACAAGGCCAGCGCGTATTGCGCCTCAAGGGCGGCGACCCGTTCATTTTCGGGAGGGGTGGCGAAGAGATCGAGACCCTGGCTGCGCAAGGCATCCCGTTCCAGGTTGTTCCGGGCATCACCGCCGCCTCGGGCGTATCCGCCTATGCGGGCATTCCGCTGACACACCGCGATCATGCACAATCGTGCATATTTGTTACCGGTCACCTGAAAGACGGCAGCATGAATCTCGACTGGGAGGCGCTGGCCCGCCCGAAACAAACCATCGTGGTTTACATGGGGCTGCACGGGCTGGCAACACTATGTGCCGAACTCGTTGCCCACGGTTTGCCTAGCGATACTCCCATCGCGATCGTGCAGCAGGGCACCACAAAAAATCAGCGTGTCGTTACCGGCACGCTCGCGACATTGCCCGGAAAAGCAGAAGTTGAACAGCTGCATGCGCCGACTTTGATCATCGTCGGCGGTGTCGTCACGCTCAGGCGGAAATTGTCCTGGTTCAACCCCGAAAATCCGGAAGAAACGAAAAGTTAAATATCCGTACTTAAACGCGCTGGGGAGGAGAGCATGATGAACAAATTGTTACTCAATAAATTTTTATTATTGGCTTTGCTGCTGTTGGGTATAAGTAATGCGATGGCCGATGATGTAAAATTGAAACCGTTCATACTTGCTTCAAAAGGCGCTGGGACGGTTGCAGAAAAAACCGATCAGGCGAAAGCGGCATTGGTTGCGGGAGGATTTACCGTTGTCGGTGATTATTCGCCGTATGCCGATGCCGAGATCCTGATTGTCACCAACGACGAGCTGAAAAAGAATGCCGCAGCCTCGGAACACGGCGGATTCGGCGCGGTGCAAAGGGTTGCGATCACCAAATCAGGCAATGAAGTGCAAGTGAGCTATACCAATCCCGTTTACATGGCGAATGTGTACCGTATGAATGGCGACTTGAGCGGCGTTGCCGCAAAATTGGCCTCCACGCTGGGCAAGATAGAAGAGTTTGGTTCGGAAAAGGGGCTGACCGCGAGCCAGGCGCGCAAATACCATTACATGTTCGGCATGGAATATTTCGACGAACCCAGTGTATTGGCTGAATATCCCAGCTACGAAGAGGCTGTCCGGTCGGTTGATGCGAAACTGAGCGTCAACAAGAACGGCGTAACCAAAGTCTATCGCGTGGATATACCCGGCAAGAAGGAGTCCGTGTTCGGTGTCGCACTTAAAGCCCAGACCGTAGCCGATGATTATATGGACGATCGTTTCATCATGAGCGAAATCGACTTCCACGTTATCAGATCCACCGCCCATTTACCCTACGAGGTTTTGGTTTCGGGCAACAAGGTCTATGCGTTGTATGCCCGCTTTCGTATTGCAATCAATTTTCCCGATTTGAGCATGATGGGAAGTCACAGCTTTATGAACATCATGAAAACGCCGAATGCGATTCGTGATGTTCTGCAAAAGACGGTACAGAAGTAGCGAGCCGGGTTGCAAGATTCATGAATAAGTAATGTGGCAAATTTTATAATCAGGAGATGGTAATGTCTGAAAGCGATACATTGGGTGATTCGAAACGCCGCAATTTCCTAATTAAAGTGACCACGGTTGTCGGAGGAGCAGGCGCTGCAGCGGTGTGCGTGCCTTTTGTAGCAAGCATGAATCCGAGCTCGGATGTGTTGGCCAAGGCCACGACAGAAGCCGATCTGTCCGGAATTCCGGTAGGCGGGGTGCATACCGTTGCCTGGCAGGGCAAGCCGGTATTTATTTTTCATCGCGACCCGGAGGAAATAAAGGCGATGGAAGCTTCCGATGGCGGATTCGATCCGGAGCCGGACCAACAGAGGGTAAAGCGGCCGGAATGGCTGGTCGTGATCGGTATCTGCACGCATCTGGGTTGCGTCCCGAACAAGGAAGGTCCGGGATGGACATGCCATTGCCATGGCAGCCAGTATGACGACAGCGGACGGGTCGTGCGCGGTCCGGCGCCGCGTAATCTGGCGGTGCCCCCATACTATTTCGTGGCGGACAACAAGATCCTTATCGGAAAATCAAAAGCATAAGAGGCGACCATGACAAACAAAACCATTAATTGGATAGACCGGCGATTCCCATTCAGCAGTTTCGTCAAACATGATTTAACCGAATATCCAACCCCGCGCAATCTCAGCTACTGGTGGAATTTCGGTTTTCTGGCAGGTTTCGTGCTGGTACTGCAGGTGGCCACCGGTGTCTTTCTGGCCATGCACTACAAGGCGGATGCTGGGCTGTCGTTTGACTCGGTACAGCACATCATGCGCGACGTCAATTACGGCTGGTTGTTGCGCTTCATGCACGCCACCGGTGCGTCTGCTTTCTTCCTGGTGATTTATATTCATATGGCGCGCACGCTCTATTACGGCTCCTACCGCGCACCGCGCGAGCTGATGTGGTGGACCGGACAGGGATTGCTGCTGCTGTTGATGGCAACCGCTTTCATGGGCTATCTGTTGCCGTGGGGGCAAATGTCGTTCTGGGGCGCAACCGTGATCACCAATCTGTTTAAGGCCACGCCGTTTTATGGTGAAGAAGTGGTTACATGGTTGCGCGGCGGCTTTTCCGTCGGCGATGCAACACTGACGCGCTTCTTCTCGCTTCACTATTTGTTGCCGTTTCTGATCCTCGGCGGCGTGGCGGTGCACCTGATCGCACTGCATACCGTCAAGAGCAGCAATCCGAGCGGCATCGATCTGGCAGCCAAGGACAACATCCCATTCCATCCGTATTTCACAAGCAAGGACTTCTACGGTCTGGGCATATTCTTGATCGTATATTGCCTGTTTGTATTCTTTTTGCCGAACAGTCTGATGGAACCCGCCAACAACATTCCGGCCAATCCGATGCAAACCCCGACGCATATCGTACCTGAATGGTATTTCCTGCCGTTCTATGCGATTTTGCGCTCGGTGCCGGATCTGGTCGGCGGTGTGGTGGCGATGGGACTTTCGGTGATGATGTTTGCGTTCATGCCGTTTCTGGACCGGTCCCGCATTCCCGGTGGTGCAAGTAACCGTCCAATGGTCAAGTTGGGTTTTTACCTTTTTCTTATAAACATGCTGGTGCTGGGTTATGTCGGTGCGACCCCACCGTCCAATCAGACTATCCTGATAGGGCGGGTTGCGACACTTTTCTATTTCGGCTCGTTCTTCCTGATTCCGTTCATATCCAAAGCCGAAGAGCGCTGGTTGATCAAGCGCGGTCTTCCCGCAGAATTGAAAGAATTGATGGAGAGGGAAGCCAGAGAAAAAATCGATTTGCCGCCGCACCGTCGTGCTGGAGACGACAAATGAACAAATTCTTCATTTCATTGATGTTGTGCAGTTTTGTTTCGCCGGTATGGTCCGCGGAAGCGATGCTTGAAACTTTTAAAGTTGACACCGATCTGCCCGCCATTGCACGCGGCGTCGATGACCTGATGAACAACTGCCACAGTTGCCACAATCTGAAGTACGTCACCTATCTGGACCTTGCCAAACTGGGCATCGACAGGCAAAAGATCGACGGATGGCGCGGCGACCAGCCGATGGATGCGCCGCTTGCCAGTCTGATGTCCGACGAGGCGGCCATGCAATCGTTTAACCTGGTGCCGCCGGATCTGAGCTTGATGACCAAGGCCCGCGAGGGCGGGGCGAGCTACGTGTATTCCTACCTGCTGGGCTATTACAACACGCCGGACGGGGTGACCCACAATCACATCTTCCCCGCGACCAAGATGCCGGATCCACTGGGAATGAGCACCACGACCGATCATGCCCAACGTGAAGAAATAAGGAAAACGGCACATGATATCGTGTCATTTCTCTCATGGGCGGCTGATCCGCATGAACAGGAGCGGTACAGGCTGGGATATTATGTAATCGGATATCTGGTCATTTTGACGTTGTTGCTTTACTTTGTGAAAAAGCAAATCTGGTCGCGTCTCAAATAGAGAATGCCATACGGGAAGCGGCATTGTGTGATCGGCCGGCCAGAGAGCATATAAATATTTTTTCAGACAGTTATATCTAAGGAGTAAATCATGAAAAGCATAACTTTAGTGGGCAGTGTGATTTTTGCGCTGCTTTCTGTTCCTGTTCTGGCATCACCTATTCAGGGGCAGGGAGACATCAGCTACAGGAATGATGTTTTCCCTATCCTGCATGATTATTGTTTGAACTGCCACGAGCCGGGAGGCAAGGGCTATGAAAAAAGCGGGTTGAATATGAGCACTTACCAGAGCCTGATGAAAGGTACCAAGTTCGGGTCTGTGATCAAGCCGGGAGACAGTTTTACCAGCATAATAATCCAGGTGATTGAAGGTCGTGTCCATGAATCCATCAAGATGCCGTTTGGCATGAATGGTGGCTTGGCCAAGGATAAAATAGAGATATTGAAGAAATGGGTGGACCAGGGCGCCAAGAATAACTGAGTGCCGGGAGCACCTGAAAATCCGGAATCAAGGCAAGCAGGAAGGAGAAGTATATGTCAGCAGAGCTAATTGAAGCAGTGAGAACGGGTGACTTTGATTCTGCCCTCCGGATGTTGGCCGCCGGAGCTGATGTCAATTCGCGCGACAGCGAGGGTTCCTCGCTACTGATGCTGGCTTCCCACGCCGGTAATCTGGCTATGGTACTGGCTTTGATCAAAGCCGGCGCGGAAGTCAATGCATGCGATGAACGCGGTTGGACGCCGCTGATGAAGGCGGCATATAACGCGGAGCTGGACCGGGGTTTTGCAGATGTGGTGCAGGCCCTGATCGACGCGGGAGCGAACGTGGAAATGCCCATCAGTTATGGTATCCGTCCCTTGATGCTGGCGGCAGGCTACGGTGAAACCGCGGTGGTCGAGACGCTGCTGAAAGCGGGAGCCGATGTCACCGCACGCAACGAGGGCGGGCTCACGGCACTCATGATGGTTAAGCAAAAACACTATGTGGATGTGATCAATCTGCTGCATGAGGCGGAACGGGACGCAGGGGTCGGGGAGGGCAGTTGTTCCAGCAAAAACGAACCCGGGTCAAATGTAGTGACTTTTCTGAAACCTCTCAGCAAATCCTGACCGGCCAATATTTATTGAGCCCTGTTTGTATCAAACAAAGAAAGATATAAATGCCTTACTTCGTTTACAAGATATTTGAAAAGCCGATCCGTCATTTGGAAAAGCTGGAACAGCACGACACATTTCGCGAAGCATCTAACCGGGCCAAACAAATGCGCGTTGAACTTGCCAGTGATGCTGCATACTCGATCAAAGTAATCTTTGCCGAAACGGAGTTGCACGCCGAGGATTTGCTCAATCAAGTACGCGAGCCGATCCATAATCCCCAGGACGATTGAACAGGCATGATTAATCCGACGAGTTATGGATGAGACTGCTTACCGGCAAATATTGTCCTCAACCGTCCCCAGTGCCTGCCCGTTTGAAAAATCCATCCTGTCCAGTTGTGCAGCCTGCTCGAAAGCAGAGAAGCGTAACATTGCCGAGCGTGAGATCGTTGCATGCAACGATGCGCAAGCACTTGAGCGTTGCATTGCACTGCGCAATTTGTTTCGGATCAACTTTACATTCGCGCTGGGCCGGCCACACATTGACGGTCCATTGCCGCATGCGCAGGAAATGCGCATGCAGTGCGGCGGTTTGAAGGGACTTCAGGTTATGCTGGATGATAGCGATCAGGTAACGGATGTAGCGGAACTGCTGGAAATGTCACAGCAGAAGTTTGGAAGCCTGTCTGATTTTCCGTTTGAGCAGATCGTACGCTTGGCCAAGACCCATTATAAATTCCGCTAGTTTTTTTAGCAGCGTTGTGCTGCAACCACAGGAGCAATACTCGCATCATGTCAGAACAACCCACGGAAATAAAACTGCACCAAAAATCCCGATTGCTTGAAATTACTTTCAGTGACGATATTTGCTATAAGCTGCCCTTTGAGTACCTGCGGGTGTATTCGCCGTCAGCCGATGTCAGCGGCCACGGCCCGGGGCAGGAAGTTCTGCAAATCGGGAAAAAGAATGTCGGGATAACCGAACTGGTTCCGGTCGGCAGCTATGCGCTGCAGATCAATTTTGACGATGGCCATGATACGGGGCTATACACCTGGGAATACCTATATAAATTGGGGGAAAATCAGGCTGAATTATGGCAGGACTATCTTGATAGACTGGCAGCGGCAGGTGCTAGCCGGGAACCCCTGCCAGGGTCAAAAAAATAGCAAGCAATATACCCGACAAAACTAGTCAACATAGTTTAAAATCCGTACCTAAGTCTTTTATATGAACCAGGAGTGAGTGATGAGTTTTAACGAAACAGATGTGCAAAATGCGTTGAAGAATTTGATCGACCCGAATACCCAAAAAGATTTTGTCAGCGGCAAGTCTGTCAAGAACGTCAAGGTCAGCGGCAGCGATGTGTCGCTGGATATTCTGCTCGGCTATCCGGCCAAGAGTGTGTGGGACGAAATACGCGCAATGGTCGAAACCCATCTCAAGGCGGCTTTGCCGGGTGTGGGCAAGATCAGCGTCAGTGTGTCCAGCAAAGTTGTTCCGCACGCAGTTCAGCGCGGCGTAAAACTTGTCGAAGGCGTGAAGAACATCATCGCCGTGGCAAGCGGCAAGGGCGGTGTCGGCAAATCAACGACTGCGGTGAATCTGGCGCTGGCACTGGCTGCCGAGGGCGCACGCGTCGGGGTGCTGGATGCCGATATCTACGGCCCTTCGCAACCCACCATGCTCGGCATTTCCGGCCAACCCAAATCGGTCGATGGAAAATCTCTGGAACCGATGATGAATCACGGCCTGCAGGCCATGTCTATCGGCTTCATGATCGATGGCGAAGATACGCCCATGGTATGGCGCGGCCCGATGGTGACACAGGCGCTTGATCAGTTGCTGCACCAGACGCGCTGGGACAATCTGGATTACCTGGTGGTGGATCTGCCGCCCGGCACCGGCGACATCCAGCTGTCACTGGCGCAAAAAGTGCCGGTTACCGGCGCGGTGATCGTTACCACCCCGCAGGACATCGCGCTGATGGACGCGCGCAAGGGACTCAAGATGTTCGAGAAGGTCGGCATCAAGATCGTCGGCATTGTCGAGAACATGAGCACGCACATCTGCTCGAAATGCGGCCACGAGGAACACATCTTCGGTGCGGGCGGCGAGGAAAAGATGTGCGCCGATTACAACGTGGAATTCCTCGGCGGCCTGCCGCTGGACATCCGCATCCGGGAGCAGGCCGATTCAGGCAACCCGACGGTAGTGGCCGACCCGGATGGCAACATCGCCAAGGTGTACAAACAGATCGCGCGCCGCATTGCGGTCAAGGTCGCGGACATGGCGCAGGATCACAGCGCGGCCTTCCCGAAGATCGTGGTGCAGAATACCTGATCTGATCGTTGCAGGTTTTTAACCTGGATAATCCATTAGCCGAGT
>DIYV01000025.1:0-1507 GCA_002429165.1 Gallionella sp. UBA6045
CGGTCGATCACTTCCTGCGCGCGGCGCTGCATCTCGGGATTGCCGCGCTGCACCGAATCGAAATCGAGATTCTCGGCATTGCTGCCGGTATCCATGCTGGACGCGGCTCCTCCGCCAAGACCGATCAGCATGCCGGGGCCGCCCAAATGCACCACCAGCGCGCCGGCCGGCAATTCGTGTTTGTGGGTGTGTATCGCCGAGATATTGCCGACCCCGCCCGCCAGCATGATGGGCTTGTGGTAGCCGCGCATCTCGCCGCTGACATTCTCTTCGAAGGTGCGGAAATAACCGGCCAGATTCGGCCGGCCGAATTCGTTGTTGAATGCCGCCCCGCCGATCGGACCGTCCAGCATGATCTGCAGGGCCGAGACGATGCGCGAAGGTTTGCCGTACGGCGATTCCCACGGCTGTTCGAAGCCGGGGATGTTCAGGTTGGAAACCGAAAAACCGGTCAGTCCGGCCTTGGGTTTGGAGCCGCTGCCGGTCGCGCCCTCGTCGCGTATCTCGCCGCCGGAGCCGGTCGCAGCGCCCGCGAACGGCGCGATGGCGGTCGGATGGTTATGTGTCTCGACCTTCATCAAGATATGCGTCAGTTCATCAGTAAACGCATATGCACCATCGGCGCGCGGGTAGAACCGCTCGACACGCGCGCCCTCGATGACCGAGGAATTGTCCGAATACGCCACCACCGTGCCCTTCGGGCTGACCTTGTGGGTGTTGCGTATCATGCCGAACAGCGAGATATCCTGTGCAACTCCGTCGATCACCCAGTCGGCATTGAATATCTTGTGGCGGCAGTGCTCGGAGTTCGCCTGGGCGAACATCATCAGCTCGACATCGGTGGGATTGCGCTTCAGCTTCCGGAAATTCTCGACCAGGTACTCGATCTCGTCCTCGGAAAGAGCCAAACCCATTTCGAGATTGGCTTTCGCCAACGCTGCACTCCCGCCCTTGAGCACATCCACCGTTTCAAGCGGTTGTGGCTTGCCGTGCTTGAAGATTTTTTCCGCCACGCCGTCGATGCTGTAGAGAACCGATTCGGTCATGCGGTCATGCAACAGCGGCAATATCATTGCTTCTTCATTCTTGCTCAATGCCTTGCCACTGCTGGTTTTCAGGTAATACACCACACCGCGCTCGATGCGCAGCACAGCGGACAGGCCGCAATGCTGCGCGATGTCGGTAGCCTTGGTGGACCAGGGCGAAATCGTGCCGAGGCGCGGCACCACGAGGACACGCTGCAATGAATCGGCTTGTCCGGGTTCACCGGCGCCTTCATCCAGACCCAGCACCTTATCCAGCACCTTCGCTTGCGCCTTGCTGAAGGCCGGGCCATGCGCCACCTGCAATGGGGGAGCCGAAGGTTGGCCGGAACCGTTGCTGACACCCCCGCGCAGCCCCCGCAAGGGGGACGCCGCGGGGTGCCCGTAACCTTCGGTTCCACCCTCGCGCAGCGCGATGAAATAGCAGTGGCGCGTGTCAGCGATGACCACGTTGGGCGCAACAG
>DIYV01000025.1:1699-3818 GCA_002429165.1 Gallionella sp. UBA6045
CCGACAGAGACTCGAAACATGGTAAAGGCCACAATGAAATATCAGGGCAGGATTATACTATGCACTGCCCTTATGAATGACTCATGAAAAATGAATGAACGTATTCCCGCCCTGACTCCCAAGCGGGTCATGGCAAACTTCCCGAAACGCCCGCGCAACAGCCATAAGGGCCTGTTCGGCACGGTCGCGGTGATCGGCGGCGCGAACGGCATGGTCGGCGCGCCGCTGATGGCGGCTCGCAGCGCGCTCAAACTGGGCGCAGGTTGCGTGCATGTCGGCCTGCTGGCGGAGAATCCGCCGGCAGTCGATTTCATCCAGCCGGAACTGATGCTGCACGGCGCATCAGCCGCATTGCAACTGCCCAATGTGGACGTGTTCGCGATCGGCTGCGGCCTGGGCACCTCGATAGCCGCGCAAAAAATTTTGTACCAGGCACTCAAGCTCAACGCCGTTCTGGTGCTGGATGCCGATGCGCTCAACCTGCTCGCCAAGCATGCCGATTTGCAGGACGACCTGCGCGCCCGCAAACCACCCTCCGTGCTTACGCCGCACCCCGGAGAAGCAGCGCGTTTATTGGCTTGCGGGACAAAAGAGATACAGGCTGATCGCGTCGCGGCAGCGCATCAACTGGCGCAAAAATTCGCCTGCAGCGTGGTGCTGAAAGGTGCGGACAGCCTGTGTGCCACACGCGGCGGCAAGCTGTTTGTGAACAACACAGGCAATCCCGGCATGAGCAGTGCGGGCATGGGCGACGTGCTCACGGGCATGATCGCCGCCTTCATCGCGCAGGGAATGACGGCTGACGACGCGCTGCTGCTGGCGGTACATCTGCACGGCGCGGCAGGCGATGCACTGGTTGAACAACACATCATGATCGGCATGACCGCCAGCGACCTCACCGAGTGGGCGCGCTGGCTGTTGAATCAGTGGATGGACAAATAGCCATGCCGTTAAGCTGGAACGAAATCCGCAACCGTGCCCACGAATTCTCCAAACGCTGGGAAAACGAAACTTCGGAAGATGCCGAGGCCAAACCGTTCTGGGTGGAGTTCTTCAACGTCTTCGGCATAGACCGCAAGCGCGTCGCCAGCTTCGAGGAGCCGGTCAAGAAGCTCGGCGACAGGCAAGGCTACATCGACCTGTTCTGGAAGGGCATGTTGCTGGTCGAACACAAGTCGCGCGGCAAGGATCTGGACAAGGCCTACACCCAGGCGCTCGATTATTTCCCCGGCATCAAGGAACGCGACCTGCCGAAATATGTGCTCGTCTCCGACTTCGCGCGCTTCCGTCTCTACGATCTCGAAGACAACACCGAGACCGAATTCAAACTCGCCGACCTGCACAAGCGCATCAAGCATTTCGCCTTCATCGCCGGTTACCGCACGCAAACCATCGCGCCGCAGAACCCGGTCAACATCAAGGCCGCCGAGCGCATGGGCAGGCTGCACGATGCGCTCAAGGCGGCGGGTTACCAAGGCCATCCGCTCGAAGTGCTGCTGGTGCGCCTGCTGTTCTGCCTGTTCGCCGAAGACACCGGCATCTTCCAGCCCGCCAGCGCGTTCCGTGCCTGGATAGAAGAGCGCACCGCGCCCGATGGCACAGACCTCGGCGCGCAACTCGCGCAAATGTTTCAGGTGCTCAACACGCCGGAAGACAAGCGCTCGAAAAATCTCGACGAGCAGCTTGCCGCATTTCCCTACATCAACGGCAAGCTGTTCGAGGAAATGCTGCCCATCGCCGATTTCGACCTCGCCATGCGTGAAGCACTGCTCGACTGCTGCGCGCTGGACTGGAGCGCGATCTCGCCCGCGATCTTCGGCGCGCTGTTCCAAAGCATCATGGATGCCAAGGCGCGGCGCAACATCGGCGCGCACTACACCAGCGAAGAGAACATCCTCAAGCTCATTCAGCCACTGTTCCTCGACGAACTGCATGACGAGTTCAAGCGGGTGAAAGGCAACAGGAACAAACTGTTCGAGTTCCACAAGAAGCTGCGCACGCTGACTTTTTTCGACCCGGCTTGCGGCTGCGGCAACTTTCTGGTGATCGCCTACCGCGAACTGCGCAAGCTGGAGCTGGACGTGCTGCGCGCCGTGCATGAAGGCCCCGGCTCGCGCTT